>NZ_CP136628.1:600000-975000 GCF_032918005.1 Bradyrhizobium sp. NDS-1 | reverse complement strand
GATTTCCACATCCTTTCCCACTTAGCCACGAATTAGGGGCCTTAGCTGTAGGTCCGGGTTGTTTCCCTCTCCACGACGGACGTTAGCACCCGCCGTGTGACTCCCGGATAGTACTCTCAGGTATTCGGAGTTTGGTTGGGTTTGGTAAGACGGTAAGTCCCCCTAGCCCATCCAGTGCTCTACCCCCTGAGGTATTCATCCGAGGCGATACCTAAATATCTTTCGCGGAGAACCAGCTATTTCCCAGTTTGATTGGCCTTTCACCCCTAACCACAAGTCATCGGAGCCTTTTTCAACAGGCACCCGTTCGGTCCTCCAGTGAGTGTTACCTCACCTTCAACCTGCTCATGGCTAGATCACTAGGTTTCGGGTCTAATACAACGAACTTGACGCCCTATTCAGACTCGCTTTCGCTACGCCTTCGCCTATCGGCTTAAGCTTGCTCGTTAAATTAAGTCGCTGGCCCATAATACAAAAGGTACGATGTCACCCAGAACGTATCTTGGGCTCCATCTGTTTGTAGGTGTCCGGTTTCAGGTCTATTTCACTCCCCTCGTCGGGGTGCTTTTCACCTTTCCCTCACGGTACTGGTTCACTATCGGTCGCTGAGGAGTACTTAGGCTTGGAGGGTGGTCCCCCCGCGTTCAGACAGGATTTCACGTGTCCCGCCTTACTCGTGGATACATCATCGCATTACTCGTACGGGGCTATCACCCTCTAAGGCCCAGCTTTCCTGACTGGTTCCGATTGTCTTTGATGTATCACTGGCCTGGTCCGCGTTCGCTCGCCACTACTAACGGAGTCTCTGTTGATGTCCTTTCCTCCAGGTACTTAGATGTTTCAGTTCCCTGGGTTTGCTTGAAACCTCCTATGTATTCAGAAGTCTCATACCTTCTCTTGATAACCGGAAATCCAAAACCTCTTCGATCGAAACCTAAAGGTCCAGGAATCTTCCATTATCTGGTCGAACCCCACACCACAGTCTCTCGACTGAGGTCTTGGAGTTCCGGCTATCGAAGGTGGGTTTCCCCATTCGGAAATCCGCGGATCAAAGCTTCTTCGCAGCTCCCCACGGCTTATCGCAGCGTAGCACGTCCTTCATCGCCTCTCAGCGCCAAGGCATCCACCGAACACCCTTAAGGCACTTGATTGCTCTCATTATCAATGTCCACACACTCGGCAGAATGTTGTCTGCAGAACTGCCTTGCGGCACGCGCCCTCGATGAACGCTATCTGCAGCCGGACAATGATTAGAAAGACCAGCTTGCTTCGTAAGATCGTTCCGATAGCGAGGCGGTCAAGCTTCGCTAAAAGGATCATTTACAACTCGCCTGTCTCTCGAGCGCAGCCTTGTGAGCTACCTTCGAAAGACGCACGAGCGCCGAAATGATCCGGAGATAATGAAGTCTCGCGTGGCAATTGCTTGCCGCACGATCCAACTCGGATCGATCTCCTCTTTACGATGTCAGAAATCACGCAGCTTACCGTCTATCCAGACTGGTAAGTGCGAAGTGATGTTCGCGGACGACGGTGCACGATCTCGGTGATCAAACCATCTGGTGGAGCCAGACGGGATCGAACCGACGACCTCATGCTTGCAAAGCACGCGCTCTCCCAGCTGAGCTATGGCCCCGTAACCAGAAGACGAATGCTTACCCGATGAGTGTGGTGGGCCTGGGAAGACTTGAACTTCCGACCTCACGCTTATCAAGCGCGCGCTCTAACCAACTGAGCTACAAGCCCCTAACGCATATCCTGTTAAGGACCGGGGATTCTGCAGCTTGCAGCCCCAGCGCGTGTTCGTCCGCGAAGAAAGAGAAACGTAGACGGCGAAATCCCGCCAATGCAGCTCAACGATCTGGCGATCTGTTGGCCACTGATGTTTCTAAAACGGTTCGATAGAAGCAAGCTTCTGAAGAACCATCCTTAGAAAGGAGGTGATCCAGCCGCAGGTTCCCCTACGGCTACCTTGTTACGACTTCACCCCAGTCGCTGACCCTACCGTGGCCGGCTGCCTCCCTTGCGGGTTAGCGCACCGTCTTCAGGTAAAACCAACTCCCATGGTGTGACGGGCGGTGTGTACAAGGCCCGGGAACGTATTCACCGTGGCGTGCTGATCCACGATTACTAGCGATTCCAACTTCATGGGCTCGAGTTGCAGAGCCCAATCCGAACTGAGACGGCTTTTTGAGATTTGCGAAGGGTCGCCCCTTAGCATCCCATTGTCACCGCCATTGTAGCACGTGTGTAGCCCAGCCCGTAAGGGCCATGAGGACTTGACGTCATCCCCACCTTCCTCGCGGCTTATCACCGGCAGTCTCCTTAGAGTGCTCAACTAAATGGTAGCAACTAAGGACGGGGGTTGCGCTCGTTGCGGGACTTAACCCAACATCTCACGACACGAGCTGACGACAGCCATGCAGCACCTGTGCTCCAGGCTCCGAAGAGAAGGTCACATCTCTGCGACCGGTCCTGGACATGTCAAGGGCTGGTAAGGTTCTGCGCGTTGCGTCGAATTAAACCACATGCTCCACCGCTTGTGCGGGCCCCCGTCAATTCCTTTGAGTTTTAATCTTGCGACCGTACTCCCCAGGCGGAATGCTTAAAGCGTTAGCTGCGCCACTAGTGAGTAAACCCACTAACGGCTGGCATTCATCGTTTACGGCGTGGACTACCAGGGTATCTAATCCTGTTTGCTCCCCACGCTTTCGTGCCTCAGCGTCAGTATCGGGCCAGTGAGCCGCCTTCGCCACTGGTGTTCTTGCGAATATCTACGAATTTCACCTCTACACTCGCAGTTCCACTCACCTCTCCCGAACTCAAGATCTTCAGTATCAAAGGCAGTTCTGGAGTTGAGCTCCAGGATTTCACCCCTGACTTAAAGACCCGCCTACGCACCCTTTACGCCCAGTGATTCCGAGCAACGCTAGCCCCCTTCGTATTACCGCGGCTGCTGGCACGAAGTTAGCCGGGGCTTATTCTTGCGGTACCGTCATTATCTTCCCGCACAAAAGAGCTTTACAACCCTAGGGCCTTCATCACTCACGCGGCATGGCTGGATCAGGGTTGCCCCCATTGTCCAATATTCCCCACTGCTGCCTCCCGTAGGAGTTTGGGCCGTGTCTCAGTCCCAATGTGGCTGATCATCCTCTCAGACCAGCTACTGATCGTCGCCTTGGTAGGCCATTACCCTACCAACTAGCTAATCAGACGCGGGCCGATCTTTCGGCGATAAATCTTTCCCCGTAAGGGCTTATCCGGTATTAGCACAAGTTTCCCTGTGTTGTTCCGAACCAAAAGGTACGTTCCCACGCGTTACTCACCCGTCTGCCGCTGACGTATTGCTACGCCCGCTCGACTTGCATGTGTTAAGCCTGCCGCCAGCGTTCGCTCTGAGCCAGGATCAAACTCTCAAGTTGGACTTGAACTTTGAACCGGCTGATCACAACGTTTGACGAGGTCCCACCATTTTTCCGACGACCGAAGTCGCCGAGCTGCCTGCGATTCACATCGCTGGCAACGATGGTGTTTCCTTTAAAACGTGTACCGCCGAAGTCTTTCGTCCGGTCCCGATCCAGAAAGCCGAAGCTTTCTAAATGCGAGACCCGCAAGGACTCCGCCGTCCACGTTTCTCTTTCTTCATCTTCACTTGTCAAACAGCCCGAGACCGTGGAGGCCTCAACCTTCCCTAGGAGGAAGGGTTCCGACACCCTTACCGACGATGAATGAACTCCAATCGACTTGCGTCGACTGTTGTGTCACTCAACAAGGTGAGGAGCATCAGTGGCGCGTTCGCTCGCCTTGGTCAGTGACCCGGCGGCGCCGCGCTCAGTGGTTGGGGTTATAGGCCCCACCTTCCGGGCTGTCAACGCCAATCGTCAACAAATCGTCGCACAGTGGATCGCGGAAAAAATTCGAGCGTTTCCAATCGATTAGCGAGGCGTGGGGCGCAGCGGCGGGGGCGGGACGGCAAAAAATCTGAAAAAAGTTTGCTCGCCGGCGGGCGCCGGAAGGGGCTTTAAGGCCCCCCCATTTGGCCCCTCCCCCTGGTCCCTTCCTAGCGCGACCGCCTCACGGCGCCGGAAGCGTTCTAGCCCGAGGCCCGGGATCCCCAGCCAGACACCCCAAGCCGGATGGAAAGTCCCGCGAGGTCGGGCCGAGCTTCGCTCCCCCAGTCAGACGGGGGCCTTTACGGCCGGCCGTTCAGGAAACTTTTTCCATGACAGGCGCCGTACTTGAGCCACAATCCCGCGGCGTTCTGATAAGAGACAAGCTTGAATCGCGGGGATGCCAGAGGGGGCTGCCGGCGGTTTTCATGGGGTCAGAGGGAGGCGATCTTGCAGATGACGCGGCCTTCCCCTGACATTCGAAAGACATCGAGAGAGCTTTACCCGTCCAGCTGTTCGTAATTCCAGCCGGCCCCATCCGAGGGGCCTTCTGAGCGCGGACGCCTGTGCGGCTTGCCTTTTTCCGGCGATCCCCCTTCAAGAGGGCGGCCAGGGACGAGGTTCGAAACGGGCTTCTTGGGTCGTTGATTGGGGGACTTGAGTGAACCACAGGACGTCACGCGGCGCTTACGGGCGTGAGACCGGGATCATCGATCTCGGCCACGAGCCGCCGCTGTCCGTCGATGGTTCTGAAGCCGCCGTGATCGACCGCCGCCGCGTCTCGGTGCAATGGTTCAGCGGCACAATCTTGACCGGACTCTGCGGCGCGGCCCTGATCGGCGGCGCCGTTTTCGCATCTCTCGACGGCGAAATGACCTTCGCCAAGGTGCCCGAGCGGGTCGAGGGCGCACTGCGCGGCGCATTCGGCGCCGCCGATCGCGCCGCCACGCTGCACAAGAGCGACCGCCTGCCGCCGCCGAGCGAGTCCACGGCCTCCCGCAACATCGTGCGCGTCTCCACGGTCGCCCGCGTCGGCAACCGCGACGTGATGCGGGTGCGCCCCTTCGTGCGGATCGCCGGCAATCTGTCGATGACGACGAGCGATCTGTCGGCGAAGATTCCGCCGTTCAACGCCCAGCGCCTGCTCACCGATGTCGGCTCCGATCCGAAGGCCGCAGCGGAAGACCCCAACAATCCGGAAGCCGTCGAGCCCGATGCGGAAGTCTCCTTCGTCACCAAGGACCTGTCGCCGGTGCTGCCGAAGGCCAAGATTTCCGCAGTGGTGGCGCTCGACGACATCCTGATGCGGGTGCGCGACGCCGCCAATTGGCGCGGCAATGGCGGAGTGCGCTACGCCTCGCTCTCCAATGCCGCCGCCGACATCTCCGGCGCGACCGGCCCCTCCGACATCAGAACCGCCTATGCCGCCGAAGCCTCGCCGTCCGATCCCTATGCCGGCTTCGAGACGCGCGTGGTGCCGGAGAACGTCACGCTGCTGCCCAAGACCAAGGAGCAGATCACCGGCGGCAATCCGAACGGCGAACGCGTCCATCTGGTCAAGAAGGGCGACAGCGTTGCCGGCGTGCTGCGCGATCTCGGCGCCAACGCCGACGAGATCAAGGCGATCACCGCGACGCTCGGCCCCCGCGGCCGCGACGGCGGCCTCAAGGAAGGCGAGAAGCTCCGCATCCTGATGGCGCCCGCAAGCCCCGGTGCCCGCCTCCAGCCCTACCGCGTCGTCGTCGCCAACGAGACCATGGTCGAGGCGATCGCGGCGCTGTCCGATCTCGGCAAATACGTCGCGGTCGACGTCTCCAGCATGAACACCGTCGCCGACGCTGCGGCGAGCGCCAGCAGCGACGACGATGACGACGATGACGGCTCCGGCGTGCGGCTGTACCAGAGCATCTACGAGACCGCGATGCGCAACAAGGTGCCGATGCCGGTCATCGAGGACATGATCAAGATCTATTCCTACGACGTCGATTTCCAGCGCAAGGTGCAGCCGGGCGATTCCTTCGACGTTTTCTACGCCGGCGAAGACGAGGGCGTGACGTCGAGCGAAAAGAACGACGTGCTGTTCGCCTCCCTCACCGTCGGCGGCGAGACCAAGAAATACTACCGCTATCAGAGCCCCGATGACGGCGTCGTCGACTACTATGACGAGACCGGCAAGAGCGCGAAGAAGTTCCTGGTCAGGAAGCCCGTCAACAACGCCATCATGCGCTCCGGCTTCGGCGGCCGCCGCCACCCGATCCTCGGCTATGTGAAGATGCACACCGGCGTCGACTGGGCCACCGCCTACGGCACGCCGATCTTCGCCTCCGGCAACGGCCTGATCGAGAAGGCCGGCCCCGAGGGCGGCTACGGCAAGTACATCCGCATCAAGCATTCCAACGGCTACGAGACCGCCTACGGTCACATGTCGGCCTTCGCCAAGGGCATGGAGGCGGGCAAGAAGGTGCGTCAGGGCCAGGTGATCGGCTTCGTCGGCTCGACGGGCCAGTCGACCGGCCCCCACGTCCATTACGAAATCCTGGTCAATGGCCGTTTCGTCGACCCGATGCGAGTGAAGCTGCCGCGCGGCCGCTCGCTCGAGGGCCCGATGCTCGCAAGCTTCGAAAAGGAGCGCGACCGGCTCGAGGGCATGATGAGCGGCCGCGGCGGCGCCATCGCCCGCATGTCGGATGCGACCGGCGGCCCGCTGCAGGTCACCAACCGGTAAGCCGGCAACCGGCTAAGACCGGCTGGACATCTCCAAACAGGATTCGAATTCACGTTGACCGCGCGAGGCCGTTGCGCGGCGTCACAACGTCAAGTTTCGTTTGCCAAAGCGGCGTCAGGGGCGAATACTTTCCAAAAAAACGGGAGGTCTCGCCATGAAGAACAGGCTCGCCTGCGCAGCCTTCGTCGCCGCGCTTTTGGCCACCACGGGCGCATCAGCCGACGGCTGGGAGGTCACGAAGCTCGTCCCGGGCTCGCCGTTCCATGGCGTGCACGGGCTCGGCATCGACAAGGCCGGCCATCTGTTCGCCGGCAGCGTCGCCGGCGCAGCGCTCTACGAGGTGGACATCGCCGGCGGTACCGCCAAGGTTGCAATCCCTTCTCCCGTCGGCATGGCCGACGACATCGCGTTCGCGCCTGATGGCACCATGGCCTGGACGGGTTTTTTGGCCGGCGATCTCTATTCACGCAAGGGCGACGGCCCGATCAAGAAGCTCGCATCCGGCCTTCCCGGCATCAACTCGCTCGCCTTCCGCAAGGACGGCAGGCTCTACGCCACCACCGTCTTCCTCGGCGACACGCTCTATGAGATCGACGTCGAGGGCACCAAGCCGCCGCGCCAGATCATGGAGAAAATGGGCGGCCTCAACGGCTTCGAGTTCGGTCCCGACGACAAGCTCTACGGTCCGCTCTGGTTCAAGGGGCAGGTCGCCAAGGTCGACGTCGACAAGGCCGAGCTGACCGTCGTGGCCGACGGCTTCAAGGTCCTCGCCGCTGTGAATTTCGACTCCAAGGGCAATCTCTTCGTGATCGACACCGCGCTCGGCCAGCTCGTCCGGGTCGACACCAAATCGGGCGCCAAGACCATGGTCGCGCAACTGAAGCCTTCGCTGGACAATCTCGCCATCGACGACAAGGACCGCATCTACGTCTCCAACATGGCCGACAACGGCATCCAGGAAGTCGATGCCGCGACTGGCCAGGCCAAGCAGATCATCATCGGCAAGCTGGCGCTGCCCGGCGGCATCGGCGTCACCTCGGAGAACGGCAAGGACACCATCCATGTCGCCGATGTATTCGCCTATCGCACGGTGGATGGGGCGACCGGCGAGGTCACCGAGAAGGCGCGCATGCACGCCGCCGGCACCACGCTCGAATATCCGATGAGCGCGACGGCCAGGGGCAACGATGTGGTCCTGTCGAGCTGGTTCACCGGCACCGTGCAGGTGATCGACGGCAAGACCGGCGCAACGCGCGACATGTTGCACGGCTTCAAGGCGCCGCACGATGCGATCGTGCTCGCGGACGGCAGCATCCTGGTAGCCGAGCTCGGCACCAAGTCGCTGGTCAAGGTGAGCGGCGAACATGGCAAGGACCGCACCACCCTGATCGGCGGCCTCGAGGGCCCGGTTGGCCTCGTCGGCGGGAAGACTGACGAGGTCTACGTCACCGAAGCCTTTGCAGGCACCGTGTCCCGGATCGACAGCAACGGCGAAAAGACCGTCCTTGTCAAGGAGCTGAAAATGCCCGAGGGCATCGCGCGCGGGAGCGACGGCAAGCTGATCGTGGCGGAAGTCGGCGCGAAGCGTCTGATCGAGATCGCGCCGGAGAGCGGCACGGTGACGGAGATCGCGGCTGGTCTGCCGATCGGGCTCACGGGTGCGCCGGGCGGATTGCCGACGCATATTCCGACGGGCGTGGCCGTCGGCGCAACGGGCGTGATCTACGTCAGCTCGGATCTCGAAAATGCGATCTACAAGGTCGTGAAGAAGTAGGAGCCGCCTGCAACGGGACCGGCGGGAACCGGCACGTCGGTTCCCCGGTTAGAGGCTGACCGAAGCCAGCAGGAGGATCGCCCATGACGCGCCTCTCACGCGACGATGTCGTCAAGGCCGTGGACCGCGCCGACGACGTCACCATTGCCCAGATCATCGGAACCGGCGCCACCGCCGAGGAGCTCACCGAGGCCCAGGCCTGGCTCGTCAACGACGAGCCGATGATCAACGACCTGCGCCCGCTGGCGCAGGGCCGGGTGCGCGAGCTGGTGGATATTTTGTCGGAGCTGGAGGAGGAAGAGGACGGCCCGGCCGATCTTGGCGCCGCATCCGCAGTCAGTTAGCGAGCCCGATAAGACAAGCCGCCCCGGAGGGAGACATCTCTCTCCTGGGCCTTGTCGTCTCCGAGTGGGGTGCACGAGGGCACACGAGGAAGGGAGTCCCCGTGTGGTGCCCCCTTCCCTGCAAGGGGAGAAGGAACGGAGAGAAAGTCGCTGTTGGCTGAACACGATTCTGCTTCGAGCCGCGCTCCAGCGGCTCTTCCTCGGGATCAGCGCTTCTTCATGACGACGAATGAGAGATTCTGCCGGTCCTTGACCTTCCCCTTGGTATCCAAGGCGATTGTCTTCTTCAAGACGGAGTCGGACACGTTGCCGCCGATCAGATCGGCTTCGCCGGGTCTGACGGCCACGACGATATCGCTGTGGCTTTCATAGTCATCCGTTCTGTCGAACAGAGCCTGGGCCTCATCGAACGACATCCCACGAGTCCTTCCGGCTCCGATAATGTCTCCAACCGCCACGACCGCTTCCTTGTCTTTCAGACGGAAGCCCCAATAGGCTTTGCTGGCATCCTGCTGCTGCTGCGCCTTGATCGCCTCGCGAATGTAGGTGCAGTGCATTTGCGAGATCGTGAACGCCGGGGCTTGAATGCCGGCCTGTCTGATCATGTAGGAGATCGTCACCGCCGACCAGAAGTAGACGTCCTTCTCGATGTCCTCCAGTGACGGACGCGCTCCCAGCAGCTTGCAATAGGTATCGCGGACATAGGTCGCGAACGGGACTTCGTTGTCGACGTGTCCGACGTTTCCGGGAACCGATCTGCCCCAAAACTCCCATTCTTTCGTCGCCGCGGCAACGATCGCCGAAGCGGATTTGTCCGGGCTGATGAGTGGTCCTTGCGGCTGCCCATCTCCCGAGAACACCCAGGCATCCTGGCCAAGTTGAATCGCGTGGCCCTCGGGGGGATGATAATTCGCCGGAAACCCGTGAATATGGGAATCTGGCGGCACCCCGTAGGAGGCTATCGGGCGCGCCCGGATCGGCTCCCCCCAACTCGGGTGGGATGTCGGATTGAAGAAGTGGGTCGCCCCCTTGATCTGGCTGGCCGTTCCGCGTGCCCGATTCTGGATGTGATGAAGTGCGATCTGGAAATGCTTGTCCGACGGCTTCGGCAGCTTCTCCCAGGTCCCCAGATCATTGATCGCCGAAAACTGCTTCGGTTGATTGATGACGCCCTGGATTGTCTTCGGGAATTCCGTGCTTGGATAGATCATGCGATTGAAAACGGTATCGATCACGGCACCTATCGCATCCGTAAACATTTGCACCCCAAACTTCTCGTCGAAGTTGCCGACCTCGCTTTCGCCGACCCGGGCCAGGGCATCCACGTCCTGATCCGTGATCGAGACCATCTTTCCGCTGAACTGAATGCCAAAGATCGGATTGTCGGCGTCGGACGGCACGCTCTTCTCGATCTCATGCGCCAGCTTCTTCACTTCCTCGAAGGCCGCGGTGAACTTGTCCACGCAGGTCTGAATCGCCTCCTTGATCGTGGCTGAGCCGTCTTCCTTGAAGATGGCCTTGTTGCGCTTCAGGGACGCCGTCCGCGCCGCATCATCGTCGTAGACCTTCTTAATCACATTCAGCGATGGCTGCGTGGGATCAGCCTTCTCAGCCTGAAGCATCTTGTCGGCTGCACTCGACCCGAACGTACCGTCGTCATTGAAGATGTGCGCGAGATAGAGATCAATCGCGCTCAATCCGTGATCGGTGATCAATCCCTTGAGCAGCGTCGCCGATTTCGCCGCGAGCACGCCGGCAACGACGCATTGCGCCGTCGGGGACGCGATACTCTCCACCGTAAGTCCGGCGAGCTCGGGCAGCGCCAGAAATTTCGTCCATGCTTCTCTCGTGAACCGGTAAGCCCCGAGCGCGACCGCGTCCGCCGGATCATCGGTCTTGACGCTGGTCTCGCTCCATCGATCGCCGCTTTGAACAAACGCCAGCGCGTAGAGGTAGGCTGGATTCGTCCTGTTCAGCTCGGCATGTACAAAGCAGGCATCGGCAAAAGCCGCCTTTTCGACTTCTTTCGGAAACGGCACGTAACCGCCCGATGCCAGAACCTCGACCCCTTCGTCGACAAGGTCTCGCGCAACGACAAACCCCTTCTTGGCATTCGCGTCGACACCGTCCTTTGCACTGACGAAAACCCACGTCACGGGATTGCCGCCGATCATTTCGGTCACGGGATCCTCGGCGCCGGTATCTACCTTTTGGCCGGCAAAGATTTGCAGCTCCAGCCCGTCGAGTTCGACGATCGGAGAGTCCTCCTTTCCGTTCTTGCGCAGGAAACGATCGAACAGAAGCTTCTTGACCTCGGGCATGAACCTGTCTCCCGCAAAACGAATCTCAGGCGAGGAAAACTCGTGTCAAATGCATGTCAGCGAAATGTTCCGGAACGACTTGTCGGTCAGCGTATCCGTATCGCGATCGGCAGTTTCGGCCTTCCGCGCCTCGGACATCTTGCTCTTCGCAACCTTAATCGCCGCGCGTGTCGCGACATCGAACTTGCCGGACGCCTTGTCTTTGAGCGTCGGATCGCACAGCGCGAGAATGCCCTGGAGTATCTTCACGCCGTTTTCGTCCGCAAAGCGGAACTTCTCAAAGGCCGTCTGGTATCCGCGATCGATTCCGTTCAAGTCGATGCCGCACGGACGCGCTCCCAGGAAGATCTGAACCTCGGCCGCGCTCATGATCTGATTTTTGAGATTCACAAACGGCTTTGCGTTGGGACCACTGCTATTGCCGCCGACCTTCGCTTGCCGGATAGCCTCTCGCGTTGTTGGATCGAAAGTCGCGCTGGTCGGCACGCACAGGTTCGCTTGAATCGTCTGTCCGACGACTTTTGGCGTATTCCGTTCGCTATCGGTCTCTCCTCCTCCCATCGTTTCTACAGGATGGACGGGCGGCAGCGGATCGCGTGGCTTGGCCGGAAGCGACTTGATCAGAGAATCGGCGACGATCGATCTGCGGATTTGATCCGCATTCCCCTTGTCCGCAGGCTCGTTGCCGGCGACACTGTCACGGGTACGCTGGTTGATTAGATCCTCGATGTAGAACGGCGTGCAAATCAGGAGATACTCCCGCAGCACATGCACAGCGTCCGGCTGAAACGCGATGTTCTTGCCCAGCTTCTCGCGAAATTGCAGGCGCTTCTGGTGCACGAGAACCTGGACCGTCGACTTCTCGATCTCGAAAAGCAGGCGGGAGTAATAATTGGTGAAAGAGTTGCTCGCCAGACCGAACGCCAATCCCGCGATCGCAATCGGCGCGGCGCCCGCGCCAGTCGTGTACAGCAATGCTTCCGTGAAAGTTCTGGTGTCGGTGATTTGGTCGAGAATGGCGGCGCGATTTCGTCGCCGGCTGTTCAGCCAGGCGAGATAGCTGTCGCAGCGGCGATCGATGTCGTTGAAACCCGCTCGCACCAATAGTGACCATCCAGCGCCGCCATACGGCTTCATGTCGCAGACAAATCCGGTCTCGGTGCCGTCGGCGACGACCTGAGACATTCCAGCCTGGGCGCAGAGATAGTTCAGGTACAACGCCATACGACGCGTCTGATCGACGATGTCGTCGGACGGAAGCTCCGTTCCTATTCCCCGTTCGATCAACATCTCTTCGGTCGTGTTGCAGCCGGCTGTCATCAGCGCCAGCACCAGACCCACAACGATTCCCCAAACGCTACGCATCGACGTAATCCCGTAAGACAAATAAAACCTGTGGCGAGCCCCGATCAAATCGCTCGAGAGGATTCGCACGCTCCCGGCCATGGAAGCATCGCGTGGATGACAGCTGTGGCCTCGTTGTGTGATCGATCTTGCGCACGGCGTACCTCTCACTTTTCGGATGTTGACGGACCGACGTCCCTGGGCGCCTGCTCTTCATGTGCCTCCGCCGCCACGTTCAGATTGGCGGTGACGATTGCGAAAGCGCGTTGCACGTCGTCGACCACATCGCGCCGCCGCGTATTGATATTGCGGACAAGGACCCGCCAACCGTCATCTCCGCTGCCACCGGCGGTTTCCCGCCAGAAGCGCAGAATGAAAACCTGATCCGAGAGCGGCTGTTGTGAGCTCATGGGCCGAGCGTCGCATGGTGCGAATTCGGGAGAATTGCGCGATCGTTCCGGGATGGTCGCCGTCTCGTCACGGCGGCTTGCGGCGAGAATTCCGCAGCGATCGCGCCGCGATCACGGCAGAATCACGATGCGGCCGGGCAAGGCAGAGCCCTGCCCGGCCATGGTCAGGCCAAGCCTTGTCAGGTTGCGAAGTCAGATGGAATCGGGACTGCGGCGCTAGTTTACAGCGCGCCGCCTCTCGTCGCGGCTCATCAACCGTACGCGCAAATGCTGGGCGTCATCGGCGTTATGCAGATTCCTGATCTCGTCAATGATCGCACGTGTCGCCGGAAGCGGAGAAATTCCCAGCTCCTGCTGGATCATGGCGATCCAATGATCGTAGTACCTGATGGCGTCGATACGCCTCTCATCGAGTGCAAGCAAAGTCAGGAGATGCCGAACCAGTTCCTCGCGATAGGGATCGAAGCGCAGCGCGTGACGGGCGAGCAGGATCGCATCATGATAATGGCCACAAAGCCCCAGGTGACGAACGATGGTCATCGCCGACTGCACAAAAAGGGAATGCAATCGCTCGCGCTCCTCCAGTATCCAGTCAGCGTCTTCGCCGTCCAGGAACGGCCCCTCGTAACGGTACAGGACGGCGAGAACCTGCTTCATCGTGGAAGGATCCACCTGCGCCTCAACACCCTTGAGAGCCGCCTGTGCCGCTTCAAGCAGAGCCCAGGTGTCGACGTCCAGCCAAGACGTCCTCTCGAGAATGGTCTCCGAGCCGACGGTTCTGAGGCCATAGCCCTCTCTGTACTCCGGAGCCGACGCGAGCAGCTTTCGCAAGCGCCAGATCGCAGAGTTCACGGTTCGGCGTCCCCTATCCGTATCGAGCTCCGGCCAAAACAGGTCGATGAGTCGCTCGCGACGGTGCGGACGGTCCGGAAATGTGAAAAGGAAGCCGGCCAATCTCCGTCCTGCTGGACCGAGATCCAACCAAATCTGCTCGTTACCGCGCGCAACCCGGCTGGCCCCCAGCAAACTAACGGTCAACACCGACGCCCCTCCACGCAAAACACAACAAAAATTGCCTGTGGCGTTCAATCATCACAGCTCGAAATTGCGAGCTCAGTCTAAAATTGTCGGTTGCTCAAAGACTCGCGTGAATTCCTTGAACTCGCGTCCGCGGGACCGCCGCGCCAACCAAGATGGAATTATGACAACATATCTTATGGTTGTTCAATACCAATTTACAGCCAGAGCGGATAACCGCAGTGCGTGTGGCTTTTCAACGACACAACACTGCGACGATCCAGCCTCCCCCGCAAAAGCGAGAGCCCTCTCCGCGCCGGCGGAGAGGGCTTTGAGGCACTGCAGCGGCACGCTGCAGACGTTATCCCGCGCGCAACCGTGCGAACAATTCCGACGGCATCATACCGAACATGTCGCGAAAGGCCGTGCTGAAATGCGCGGAGCTGGAAAAGCCGGCGCCATGCGCGGCCTCGGTCAGCGATTGGCCTTGTGCGACCGCCCGCGCGGCAGCGCCGATCCGGGACCAGATCCGATAGCGGCGGAGCGGCACACCCGTGACGTCCTTGAACAGATGCAGGAAGCGCGAGGACGAAAGCCCGGCCTTGCGGCCGAGTTCAACAAGCGTGTGCGAACCGCCGGGCTCCTCGCGCATCCGCTTGATGGCGGCGGCAATTCTCGCATCCGGCTGCGCACTTGATCCAATCCCAAGCATGTCGCGGGCTGCTTGCCGCGCGTCCTCGGCTGCGAGGCGTCGATCCGCGATGTCGCCAAACAGCGCGACCACCGACCTCTCGTCGATCATGTCGAACGCGGCCCTCGACCCGACATCCTTCATTCGTGAGCGAAGCGCCTCGATATCGCGCCCGAGGGGATCGACATAGAGGAAGGCCATCCGTCCGGCATCGACGCGGAGATGGTGCAGATTGTTGGGCATGATCAGCACGCTGCGGGTCTGGCGATAAGACGGTGAGCGTGCCCTCGGATGGTCAGCTACGCCTATCGCCCGGTCGAGCGCCACGGCCAGCACGCCGGCTGCATTGCGGTGGGGTGTCAATCCGAAGGCCGGACCGAGATAGAGCACCCGCGCGTCCCAATCGAGCATCCGCGCCTTCTTCGGCCCGCCGCTGGGCGGCGTGCCGATAGCCAGTTCCTGAAAGCCGGGTGGCGAGATCATGCCCTATCATAGCGCACCGGCACCACGCTGCCGAGGACCCGGGAGATTATATCGATGGAGAAAGTTCTGGCGGATGACGCCGCACAAATCGCCGCGATCCGCGCCGCCGTCACGCGCTACGCGGCCGCCTGGCAGGCCGGTGACCGCGCCGCGATCGCCGCCTGCTACCACGATGAATTCGTGCTGCACTATGCCGGCCATAACCCGCTCTCCGGCACTCACCATGGCAAGGCGGCCGCGCTTGCCACTCTGGCCGAGGTCGCACGCCGCTCCAACCGAAAACTTCTCGGCATCGATGAGGTGATGGCCGGGCCGCGGCGCGGCGCCATTCTCGCACGGGAATCATTCAGCCGGGACGGTCGCACGGCTGAACTGGAACGGTTGCTGGTCTATGCCGTGCGTGAAGGCCTGCTGAGCGAATGCTGGGTCTACGACCGCGATCAGGCCGTGGTGGACGCCTTCTTCGCAGATTGAAAAAAGCCCTCCGCGCGTTTGGCGCGGAGGGCGTTTACTTCATCAGTTCAGCTTCCGCTTCGCCACCGGCGCCTCGAACTGGGCAATCTCGGCGGTCTGCGGCGCCTTGCCGTTGAAGGTGAGCACGTTGCCTTCGGACGAGATGGCAACGGCATCGCCGTCCCTGACGTCGCCGGCCAGGATCATCTCGGCGAGCGGATCCTGGAGATGGCGCTGGATCACGCGCTTGAGCGGCCTTGCGCCATAGGCGGGATCCCAGCCCTTGGCGGCGAGCCAGTCGCGGCCGGCCGTGTCGAGGCTCAGGACGATCTTGCGGTCGGTGAGCAGCTTCTGCAGCCGCGCGAACTGGATCTCGACGATCCGGCCCATCTCGCTGCGCTGCAGGCGGTGGAACAGGATGATCTCGTCGACGCGGTTGAGGAATTCGGGGCGGAAGTGCGCCCGCACCATTCCCATCACCTGCTCGCGCACGGCCGAGGTGTCCTCGCCCTCCGGCTGGTTCACCAGATACTCCGAACCGAGGTTCGAGGTCATGATGATCAGCGTGTTGCGGAAGTCGACGGTGCGGCCCTGGCCGTCGGTCAGGCGGCCGTCGTCGAGCACCTGCAACAGGACGTTGAAGACGTCGGGATGCGCCTTCTCGATCTCGTCGAACAGCACCACCTGGTAAGGCCGGCGTCGCACCGCTTCGGTGAGCGCGCCACCCTCGTCATAGCCGACATAGCCCGGAGGCGCGCCGATCAGCCGCGAGACCGAATGCTTCTCCATGTATTCGGACATGTCGAGGCGGACCATCGCGGTCTCGTCGTTGAACAGGTACTCCGCGAGCGCCTTGGTCAGCTCGGTCTTGCCGACGCCGGTGGGCCCCAGGAACATGAATGAGCCGGTCGGACGGTTCGGGTCCTGCAGGCCCGCGCGCGAGCGGCGCACGGCGGTTGCGACCGCGCGCACGGCCTCGGCCTGGCCGACGACGCGCCTGCCGAGCTGCTCCTCCATCTTCAGGAGCTTCTCCTTCTCGCCCTCCAGCATCTTGTCCACGGGCACGCCGGTCCAGCGCGAGACAACCTGCGCGATGTGGTTGGCGGTGACCGCCTCCTCCATCATCTCGCCGGAGCTTTCGCGCGCCTCGATATCCGCAAGCTGCCTCTCGAGCTCGGGGATCCGGCCATAGGCCAGCTCGCCGGCCTTCTGGAATTCGCCGCGACGCTGTGCATTGGCGAGCTCGACACGCAAGCCGTCGAGCTCGGCCTTCAGCTTCTGGGCATCGGAGAGCTTGTTCTTCTCCGCGCTCCAGCGCGCCGTCAGCGCAGCCGACTTCTCCTCGAGCTCGGCGAGGTCCTTCTCCAGGGTCTGGAGCCGGGACTTGGAGCCGGGATCGCTTTCCTTCTTCAGCGCCTCCTGCTCGATCTTGAGCCGGATGATCTCGCGGTCGAGCGAATCCAGCTCTTCCGGCTTGGAATCGACCTGCATCTTCAACCGCGCCGCGGCCTCGTCCATGAGGTCGATCGCCTTGTCGGGCAGGAAGCGGTCGGTGATATAGCGGTTGGACAGCGTCGTCGCGGCCACGAGAGCGGAATCGGTGATCCGCACGCCGTGGTGCTGCTCGTACTTGTCCTTCAGGCCGCGCAGGATCGAGATGGTGTCCTCGACCGAGGGCTCGCTGACGAAGATCGGCTGGAAGCGCCGCGCCAGCGCGGCATCCTTCTCGACGTGCTTCTGGTACTCGTCGAGCGTGGTCGCGCCGATGCAATGCAGTTCGCCGCGGGCGAGCGCCGGCTTGAGCAGGTTGGAGGCGTCCATCGCGCCGTCGCCCTTGCCCGCGCCGATCAGCGTGTGCATCTCGTCGATGAACAGGATGAAGGTGCCCTCGCTGCCGGTAACCTCCTGGAGCACGGCCTTCAGCCGTTCCTCGAACTCGCCGCGATACTTCGCGCCGGCAATCAGCGAGCCGAGATCGAGCGACAGCAGCTTCTTGTCCTTCAGGCTCTCCGGCACGTCGCCATTGACGATGCGCAGCGCAAGGCCCTCGGCGATGGCGGTCTTGCCGACGCCGGGCTCGCCGATCAGGACGGGGTTGTTCTTGGTTCGACGCGACAGCACCTGGATGGTGCGGCGGATCTCCTCGTCACGGCCGATGACCGGATCGAGCTTGCCGTCGCGCGCCGCCTGGGTCAGGTCGCGGGCATATTTCTTCAGCGCGTCATAGGCGTTCTCGGCCGTCGCCGAGTCCGCGGTGCGGCCCTTGCGCAGCGCCTCGATCGCGGCGTTGAGGTTTTGCGGGGTGACGCCGCCCTTGTTCAGGATCGTGCCGGCCTCGCTGGTCTTCTCCAGCGTGAGCCCGAGCAGCAGCCGCTCGACGGTGACGAAGCTGTCGCCGGCCTTCTCGCCGGCCTTTTCGGCGGCATCAAAGGTGCGGGCGAGTTCGGGCGCCAGATAGATCTGCCCGGCGCCGCCGCCGCTGACCTTCGGCACCTTGTTCAGGGCGTCCTCGGTCGCCTTCAGAATTGCACGGGAATTGCCGCCGGCGCGGTCGATCAGGCCGGAAGCGAGGCCCTCATTATCGTCCAGCAGGACCTTCAGCACGTGCAGGGTGGAAAACTGCTGGTGTCCCTCGCGCATCGCAAGCGACTGCGCAGACTGGACGAAGCCCCTGGAGCGTTCGGTATATTTGTCGATATTCATCTTTCTGTCCCTCGGCCTGCCATCGGGGCCCCTAAGGCACCCCAAACGGCATCTTCATTGGGTTTCCAATTACCGCATTGACGTTTCTCAACCGGTAACGGTCGCATTTTGCCGACGTTGCCGCCGGCCTGACGCAGATGTGGGAAGCAGATTGCGGATGCGAAAGAGGCGACTTCACAATTTCGTGCGTTGGTGGGCGGGGTTGGCTCGGATCGGCCGAATCCCTTAAGTAGCGGCATGACCCCTACCGCAAAGTCCGCCAGCCACACCGCCGAGATCACCGGCCTCTACCGCTACCCGATCAAGGGCCTGACGCCCGAACGCCTGTCGCGGGTCCCTTTGCGGGCCGGCCAGACCCTCCCTGCGGACCGCCGCTACGCGATCGAAAACGGCCCGAGCGGATTCGACCCTGACGCGCCCGAATGGAAGCCGAAAATCCAGTTTCTGATGCTCGCTCGCAATGAGCGGCTGGCGCAGCTCGACAGCCGCTTCGACGACGCCACCAATGTGCTGACGATCCGCAAGGACGGCCAGACCGTCGCCAGCGGCGACCTGGAGACCGCAACCGGACGTGCCGCGATCGAGCGCTACTTCACGGAGAATTTTCAGCCCGAGCTGAAGGGTCCGCCCAAGGTTCTGTCCGGCCGCGACCACAGCTTTTCCGACGTCGCCCGCAAGGTCGTCTCCATCATCAATCTCGACAGTGTCCGTGCCATCGAGGCCATGCTGGGCGGCGTTGCCGTGCATCCGCTGCGCTTCCGCGCCAATCTCTACGTGAAGGGCTGGCCGGCCTGGTCGGAGCTCGATCTCGTTGGCCAGACGCTTGCGATCGGGCAGGCCCGGCTGAAGGTGGTCAAGCGCATCGTGCGCTGCCCCGCCACCAACGTCGATCCCGAGACCGGCAAGCGCGATCTCGAAATCCCGCCCACGCTCTCGCGCACGCTCGGCCACATGGACTGCGGCATCTATGCCGAGGTGATCGAAGGCGGCGAGATCGGTGTGGGCGACGCGGTTGCGGTGGAAGAACCGAAGCTGCTGTGAGAGCCACGTTGCCGTAGCGTGGGTTACGCCAGCGACCGCGCTTCGCGCGCCCGCCAGCCAACCCATCCTACGCGCCTCACCTCAATTCGGCATCACATACGCATAGATCTTCCCGCGCGAGACCGGCGCCTCGCGGACGCGGTTGCCGTTGTTGCCGGAGATCATGATCGGATTGCCGTGCGCGTCGATGCCGGTGATGACCCCGACATGGCCGCCACGGCTGCCACGCGACATCACCGCGATGGCGCCGACCTGCGGACCGGAGACGCGGGTGCCGTAGCGCGCGAACGAGCTCGCCATGTCGGATCCCGTGCCCTGATGCCCGGTCTTCTGCAGCACCATGTTCATGAAGCGCGCGCACCACAGACTGCCGCGCCCGGTCGGATTGCTGCCGACATAGCGGCGCGCCTCCGAGACGAGGCCCGATCCGCCGCCAAAGCCGCCGCCACTCATGCCGTTGCTGGCCATGCCGCCGTTCGCGCTGGCGGCCATTCCATCGCCATCGCGCATGGCCATTCGACGGACACCGCTCGTGGCCATGCGACCGCTGCCTCTAATGATCGTTTCACCATTGCCGCTCATGGCAATGCCTGGGCTGTTGGCGTTCGGATCATAGCTGGCAAAGGTGTTGCCGAACCCGTTCGCCTGCAGCTGTGCCGCGCTGCGCTCGAAGCGCGAGCTGCGTGCGTGGTGGCGGTGATGATGATGTCTGGCGTGGTGCACGTAAGCGTGCCGCTCTGCGCTATGACGATGATACGGCCGCGCTGAGGCCGGAGAGACGAACGCGGCGACCGCCGCGAGGAAGATCGCCAGCGCGACAACACGACGCGACAGGCGAGACGCAAGCAACTCGAACATTCTTCATCCTTCGTTGACACCCCACTTCCCGATCGGCCCGTGCGGCGGCCGACATCCGCTTTGCGTATCAGAATCCTGATGTGGCGAGATCAAGACGCGTTCTGGAAGATTTTGCGCGCAGGTTAACGGATGTTAGAACTCACATGCGTGAACTGCAGAACGGCATTCCAATGCCGCAACACCCTCAGAGAGAAAACCCGATGCCTTACGCCGTCACGGAGGACAAGTGCCGTCTCTATTTCGAAGAAGCAGGCAGCGGCACGCCGATCATCTTCCTGCACGAATTCGCGGCCGACTACACCAATTGGGAGCCGCAGATGCGCTACTTCTCGCGCGGCCATCGCTGCATCACCTATTCGGCGCGCGGCTACACGCCCTCGGACGTGCCCGAGGGCGAAGTCTACGGCTACACGCATTTCTACAGCGACGCGCTCGCGGTGCTCGATCATCTCGGGATCGAGCGCGCGCATCTCGTCGGCCTGTCGATGGGCGCCTACTCGTCGCTCCAGATCGGATTGAACGCGCCGCAGCGCGCATTGTCGATGACGCTGGCCGGCGTCGGCTCCGGCTCGGAGCTCGAGAACCTCGACGCCTGGCGCCAGCAGTGCCGCGCCAATGCCGAGCAGTTCGAGACGCTGGGATCAGTGGAAGTGGCAAAAGTCACGCGCGAAGCGCCGAGCCGGATTCCCTTCCTGGTGAAGGATCCGCGCGGGCACGCCGATTTCTACGCCGCGCTGGCGCGGCATGACGCGAAGGGATCGGCGCGCACGATGCGCGGCTTCCAGGGCGGACGTCCCTCGATCTACACGATGGCGGATGCGATCAAGAAGGCGACGACGCCGGCGCTGATCATCTGCGGCGACGAGGACGATCTATGCGTTGGGCCGAGCCTGTTCCTGAAGAAGCATCTGCCAGCGGCGGGGCTGGCGATGTTTCCGAAGTCAGGTCACGTGCTCAATCTCGAAGAGCCCGCGCTGTTCAACGAAAGCGTGGAACGCTTCGTGACGCTGGTGGAAGCAGGAAGATGGCCGGCGCGCGATCCGAGGTCGCTGGCTCCGCACTAGCTGTCATTCCGGGGGCGCTCGGAGAGCGAACCCGGAATCTCGAGATTCTCAGGTGCGCAATTGCGCACCATAGTTCGGCACGTCGTGCCGCCCCGGAATGACGGCAAGACTATTTCCCGCCGCCGCGGCTCAGCAGAAACACGCCCTGCTCGCCGAACATGTTCCACACCCACCAGGGCAGGTTCAGCGGCACCGGGCGGCCGTAGAGATCGAGCGCGACCGAACGCTCCATCTTGACGTTGATCTCGTCGCAGAGCTGCACGAAATCCTTGATGGTGCAGAAGTGGATGTTGGCGGTGTCGTACCAGGTCGCCGGCAGGTTCTCGGTGCGCGGCATGTGACCGCCGACCAGGAGCTGGAGCCGCATCTTCCAGAAGCCGAAATTCGGGAACGAGACGATGGCGCGGCGGCCGATGCGCAGCAGGTTCTCCAGCACGACACGCGGCTGCCGCGTCGCCTGCAGCGTCTGCGACAGGATCACGTAGTCGAAGGCGTCATCCGGATAATTGACGAGGTCGGTGTCGGCATCGCCCTGCACCACAGCAAGACCCTTGGCCACGCAGCGGTTGACGCCCTCGCGCGACAGCTCGATGCCGCGGCCGTCGATGCCGCGGGTCTCCAGCAGTTGAAGCAGATCGCCCTCGCCGCAGCCGACGTCGAGCACCTTCGAGCCCGGCTTGACCATCTCGGCGACCAGCCGATGATCCGCGCGAAAATCACCGGACTGCCCGGTCGCAACGCCGCCGAGCGGCAAGACCTCCTGCACCGACATGCTAGCTACCCTTCAGTCCGCGGGCCTTGCCTGCCGATTGCAGGAAGGCGCGGGAGATGTCGAAGAATTCGGGAACGTCGAGCAGAAAGGCGTCATGCCCGCGATCGGTCTCGATCTCGGCGAACGACACCCGCGCGCTCGAAGCGTTCAGCGCGTGCACCAGCGCGCGCGATTCCGAGGTCGGGAACAGCCAGTCGCTGGTGAAGGAGACGACGCAGAAGCGGGTCTTGATATCGGCGAACGCCTTCGCGAGCACGCCGCCATGGTCGGCTGCGATGTCGAAATAATCCATCGCGCGCGTCAGATAGAGGTAGGAATTGGCATCGAACCGCTCGACGAAGGAGGAGCCCTGGTAGCGCAGATAGGACTCGACCTGGAAGTCGGCATCGAACGAGAAGGTCGGCAGCTCGCGGTCCTGCATGCGCCGGCCGAACTTGCGATGCAGCGCTGCATCCGAGAGATAGGTGATGTGCGCCGCCATGCGCGCCACCGCGAGCCCGCGATGCGGGTGGATGCCGTGATCGGCATAGCCGCCGCCGTGCCAGTCGGGATCGGCCATCACCGCCTGGCGGCCGAGCTCGTGGAAGGCGATGTTCTGCGCCGAGTGCCGCGTCGCGCAGGCAATCGCCAGCGCGGAGAACACACGGGCAGGATAAGCGGCGGTCCATTGCAGCACCTGCATGCCCCCCATCGAGCCGCCGACGACCGCGAACAGCGCGTCGATGCCGAGCCGGTCGATCAGCATGGCCTGCGCGCGCACCATGTCGGGGATGGTGATGACAGGGAAATCCAGGCCCCAGACCTTGCCGGTTGCAGGATTGATCGACGCGGGCCCGGTCGAGCCCATGCAGCCGCCGATCACGTTGGAGCAGATGATGAAGTAATGCTTGGGATCGATGGGGCGGCCGGGGCCGACCAGCGTCTCCCACCAGCCGGGCTTGCCGGTGACGGGATGCACGTTGGCGACATGCTGATCGCCGGTCAGCGCATGGCAGATCAGAATGGCATTGGAGCGATCGGCGTTGAGCTCGCCATAGGTCTGGTAGGCGATCTGGAACGGGGTGAGATCTACGCCGCAATCGAGCCGCAGCGGCTGCTCGGTGCCGAAATGCGCGACCTGCGAGCTCGGATGATCCACCTCGTGCGACCGCTCGTCAGCGCTGATCGCAGGACTCGGTATCGACTTGACGCCACCCATCTGACCATCGACCTCGTTTGCGATCGAACCTCGATCGCCACTTGCATCAGGCCATGAAAAACCCGGCCTGAACGATAGGTTCGGCCGGGATCGAAAGCGTCCCCGGCCTGTTTAGCGAGTTTTTTAACGTGGCTGCAAGCCGGCCGGCTCAAATGACCACGGAACGGGCAAACGCTACCGTCTTGGGCGGTTTTCGTCAAGTCGCGGACCGGATCGGGCTGATTGGTCTCCGTCGCGCGGGCCAAAAAGGACGTCATTTCTCTTTGCTTTCGCCGCCCCGACTGCCTAATCAGGATATCCCCCATCGGAACGATCGACAGTCCAAGCCATGTCCCAACGTCCGCCCGCGCCACCATCGCTGCAGGAACTTCGCAAGGAGATCGACGCGATCGACGAGGGCATGCATCGCCTGCTGATGCAGCGCGGCGACATCATCGACCGCCTGATCCAGGTGAAGCAGACCCAGGAGGTGGGCTCGGCGTTCCGTCCGGCGCGCGAGGCCGCCATGATGCGCGAGCTCGTGCAGCGTCATCGCGGCATCCTGCCGCTCGACACGGTCGAGAGCATCTGGCGCGTCATCATCTCGACCTTCACTTATGTGCAGGCGCCGTTCTCGGTGCATGCCGACGTCTCGGTGAGCGAGCCTGCGATGCGCGATTCCGTGCGCTTCAATTTCGGATTCACCGTGCCCTACGTCGCGCATTTCAGCGCGCAGGCCGCAGTCGAAGCGGTGGCGAAGTCCAAGGGCGATTTGGCGCTGGTCTCGGCCACGTCCAGCCGCACGCCGTGGTGGCTGGAGCTGGAAGCGGACGGCGCGCCGAAGATCATCGCGCGGATGCCCTTCATCGAGCGTGCCGACCATCCTGCAGCCCTGCCGGTGTTCGCGATCTCGCGCGTCGCCGATAGCGCCCTGGTGACGGAGGTCGAGACCTTCAGCGTGCGCGTCTCGGGGTGGAACGCCGAGGTCGCGCGCGCCCTGTCGCCGCTCGCCGAGATCGTGGCGGTGCCCGATACCGCCTTCGACGGCGCGGCATTGCTGGTCTCGGTCACGGGTGCGACCAGCATCGACAAAATCAGGGCTGCCCTGATCGAGGCGGGGGCCTCGGTGCGCTCCACGGCCCTCGTCGGCAGCCACGCAACGCGCTATACGGTGCCCCCGACCGGGGCGAAATCGTAAACCGCGCGCCGCGCCCCGCCATTTTCGGAGTTGAAGATGTCCCGCCCCGTGCCGAATCCCGGCATTCTCGATATCGCGCCCTACACGCCCGGCAAGAGTCCGGTCGCCGAGCCGGGCCGCAAGGTGTTCAAGCTCTCCGCCAACGAGACGCCGTTCGGGCCCTCGCCCAAGGCGATCGAGGCGTTCAAGCGCGTAGCGGACCATCTGGAGGATTATCCGGAAGGCACTTCGCGCGTACTGCGCGAGGCGATCGGCCGCTCCTTCGGACTCGATCCCAACCGCATCATCTGCGGCGCCGGCTCGGACGAGATCCTCAATTTGCTCGCCCACACCTATCTCAGCCACGGCGACGAGGCGATCTCGACCACGCACGGCTTCCTGGTCTACCCGATCGCGACCATGGCGGTCGGCGCCAAGAACGTGGTCGCGCAGGAGACCAACCTCACCTGTGACGTCGACGCCATCCTGAAAGCCGTGACGCCGAAGACAAAGCTGGTCTGGCTTGCAAACCCCAACAATCCGACCGGGACCTATGTGCCGTTCGACGAGGTCAAGCGGCTGCGTGCCGGCCTCCCCTCGCACGTGCTGCTGGTGCTCGATGCCGCCTATTGCGACTACGTCTCCCGCAACGATTACGAAATGGGAATCGAGCTCGTCGCCACCACCGAGAACACGGTGGTGACGCACACTTTCTCGAAGATCCACGGCCTCGCCGCGCTGCGCATCGGCTGGATGTTCGGCCCCGAGCACATCATCGACGCGGTCAACCGCATCCGCGGCCCGTTCAACGTGTCGACGCCGGCGATGTATGCCGCGGTCGCCGCGATCGAGGACACCGCGCACCAGGCGATGTCGAAGCAGTTCACCGAGACCTGGCGCAATTGGCTCACCGAGGAGATCGGCAAGCTCGGGCTGAAGGTGACGCCGAGCGTCGCCAATTTCGTGCTGATCCACTTCCCGACCGACAAGGGCAAGACGGCCGACGACGCCGACGCCTTCCTCACCAAGCGGGGCCTCGTGCTGCGCGGCTTGAAGAACTACGGCCTGCCGCATTCGCTGCGCATGACCATCGGCACCGAGGAAGCCAACCGTCTCGTGGTCGAAGCCTTGCGCGACTTCACGGCCGGCAAATGAGCGCGGATCCGCACTTCCAGCGTGTCGCGCTGATCGGTTTCGGCCTGATCGGCGGCTCGATCGCGCGCGCTGCGAAGCTTCAGGGCCTGGCCGGCGAGATCGTCACCACCGCGCGCTCGGAGAAGACGCGCGCGCGTGTGCTCGAGCTCGGCATCGTCGACCAGGTCGTGGCAACGAATGCGGAAGCGGTGAAGGATGCCGATCTCGTCATCCTCTGCATTCCCGTCGGGGCCTGCGGACCTGTGGCCCAGGAGATCGCCGCGCACCTGAAGCCCGGGGCTATTGTCTCCGACGTCGGCTCGGTCAAGGGCGCCATCGTCAGGGACATGGCGCCGCATCTGCCGAAGTCGGTTCATTTCGTGCCGGCCCACCCAGTGGCGGGCACCGAGCATTCGGGGCCGGATTCAGGCTTCGCCGAGCTCTTCATCAACCGCTGGTGCATCCTCACCCCGCCGGAAGGGGTCGATGCCGCGGCCACCGATCGCCTGCGCGCGTTCTGGGCGGCGATGGGCGCCAAGGTCGAGATCATGACGCCGGATCATCACGATCTCGTGCTCGCGATCACGAGCCATCTGCCGCATCTGATCGCCTACACCATCGTCGGCACCGCCGACGAGCTGGCGCAGGTGACGGAATCCGAGGTCATCAAGTTCTCCGCCGGCGGTTTTCGCGATTTCACCCGCATCGCTGCCTCCGACCCGACGATGTGGCGTGACGTCTTCCTCGCCAACAAGGAAGCCGTGCTGGAGATGCTCGGCACCTTCACCGAGGACCTCGCAAAGCTCACCCGCGCAATCCGCCGCGGCGACGGCGAAGCGCTGTTCGACCACTTCACCCGCACCCGCGCCATCCGCCGCGGCATCGTCGAGATCGGTCAGGATTCGGCCGCGCCGGACTTTGGGCGGCAGCATGGGGCGCTGAAGAAGCCGTAACCCTCCGTCATTCCGGGGTGTCCGCAGGGCGAACCCGGAATGACGACAAAATCAATCAATACAGCGGCGGGATCTGGCCGACCTTGACCGGGCCGAGCAGCACGGCGCCGTCGACGAATTTCAGCGGGAAGCTGCGCGCCTTCTTGCCTTCCAGCGTGCTCTCGGTGCCGATCGAGTTGATACCCGCGGCGACGCCGGCATTGGCGTTCTGCTTGATCACCTTGCCGAGGCCAGGCACGGCCCGGTCGAGCGCGCCGAAGAGATTGTTGAGGTCCTGCGACTTCACGCCGGGCGCAACGCGATCGAGCGTTGCCTGCGGCACGCCCTCCTCCAGCATCTTCTCGATGCCGAGCGCCGGGATCACCCGCTCGAGGCCCGTCACCGTCATATGCAATTCGCCGTCGAGCCGGCCGTTGGCCGAGATGCCGAGCGTACCGGCCGCGATCGCGATCATCTCGCCCTGCTGGATCCGCGACTGCACGATCTCGATATGACCGCCGGCGGCCTGGATCTCGCGGAAACGCTGCGGCCAGGGCTTTGGCGTGAGGTCGGAGAGGCCGGTGATCTTGGCGCGCGTGTCGGCCTCGAACGGCTCGGCGAGCAGGGGATGAACGCCCTGGATGCTGCCTTGCGCGACGTGAAGCGTCGTCTCGATGACCGGATGGTCGGACCTCGATCCCTCCGCGAGACGGCCGTGCAGTTCGACCTGCCTGGCGCGCGCGAGCGGCACCTGCACGCTGCCGTCGAGCCGGTTGAGGCTGGGATCGTCGAACACGATGGAGGCCCGATCCGGCACGGCAGGGAGGCCCACCACGCTGCTGCGGCCCTTGCTCCAGTTCACCACGAAGGTGTTTTGCGTCACGCCGTCGGTCAGCGTCGCGGGCGCGGAGAATTCGGCGATGACGAGCTTGGGATCGTAGACCTGGGCGACGACAAGGATGTTGTCGAGCTTCGCCGTGAACGGCGTCTTGCTCGCGTTCTGCGAAACCAGGGCGACGCTGGCGCCGGAGCACTGGACCTCGAAACGGAACGGGAAACCGGCGATCGAGCGCTTGGCGCAATCATAGATGCGACCGGCCTTGGCCTCCTGCGCCCGCCAGGCGTCGGCGGCGATTTCGGCCTGCGAGGCCGCATAGAACCAGAATCCGGTCCAAGCGACGGCGAGGATCAGGACGAGAACGGGTGCGATGAAAAGGCCCCAACGGGAGCGGCGGCGGCCTGCGGCAACGGTCATATTGGACATGCGGCGACCCTTTGATCCCAGATTCAGGCAAATGTAAGCGAGGCGCGCCTGCGACAAAAGGCAGAGAAATTGCTTCGCTTGGGCGCAGGGTTCTGCTAGCCGTGCCCGAAATGTCGGAAATCACTCTCCCCTCCGTCACCACAGCCAAAGGCGACCTCTGGGTGTTCGGCTACGGCTCGCTGATGTGGCGGCCGGGCTTCGCATTCGACGAACGCGTCCCGGCGCGGCTGGTCGGCGAGCACCGCGCGCTCTGCGTCTATTCCTTCGTCCATCGCGGCACGCCGGAGAAGCCCGGCCTGGTGCTCGGGCTCGATCGTGGCGGCGCCTGCCGCGGCATCGCCTTTCGCGTCGCTGAGAAGAACCGCGCTGAGGTCGTCGCATACCTGCGTGCGCGCGAGCAGGTCACCTCGGTCTATCGCGAGGTGATGCGCTCGGTATGGCTGGAGAACGATGCGCGGCAGCGCGTCTCCGCGCTCGCCTATGTCGTCGATCGCGGCCATGTCCAATATGCCGGCCGGCTGTCGCTCGCCGAGCAGCACCGCTATGTCATCCAGGGCCACGGCCAGTCCGGCGCGAACCGCGACTACGTGACGGCGACGGTGAAGGCGATCGAGGCCGAAGGATTTCGCGACGCGCAGCTGCATCAGCTCGCATTGATGCTGCATGGTGATGCGCATTCCCTGCACGCGCCGGCGCCGACCGAAGATCGAGAGAACCGCTAGCTCTCGGACGGAGCATAGCTCGGCGAGGAGCCGATCAATTGCTCCTGCTCTTTCCGCCCCGCGTCGACGAGACGGCCGGTCGCGTCCTCGATGGCCGTCTGCACGCGGGAGAGAAACTGGTCCTTCGGCAGGCCCGGCGGCAACGGATCGAGGAATTCCACCACCAGCGTGCCGGGATAGCGCATGAAGGTGCGGCGTGGCCAGAACAGGCCGGAGTTGAGCGCGATCGGCAGGCACGGCACGCCGCAAGACGAGTAGATCTGCGCATAGCCGGTCTTGTAATCGGGCGGTGCGCCCGGTGCGCGGCGCGTGCCTTCCGGAAAGATGACGAGCTGCTTTCCGCTGCGCACCGCCTCACGCGCGCGGCGCGTCATGTCGAGCAGCGCCTTCACGCCGGCATTGCGGTCGATCGCGATCATTCCGGTCTTGACCAGGAACTGACCGAACACCGGGATCTGCATCAGCTGACGCTTGAGGATGAAGATCGGCCGGTCGAAGAAGCCCGGCAGCACGAACGTTTCCCAGAACGACTGGTGCTTCGCCACGATCACGAGCGGCCCCTGCGGAATCTTCTCGACACCGCGAAACTCCACCTTGATGTTGCAGACAACCCGCATCAGGACCAGCGTCGCCTTCGCCCACCATTGCGCCACCGTCAGCATCGCGCGCGGCGGCAATGCGAAGGTCGGCAGCGCCACGATCGCGAGGCACACCAGCACGGCGTAGAACAGCACGTTGAACACGAGCGAGCGCAGGAAAATCAGGAACATCGATGATCCGATTAATTTGCCAATCAGTTGGCCTGTGCAGTGTTGGGCCGCTTCGGCTGCACGCTTGCAGGCTGCTCCGATATCTCGGGCGAAAGGTCAATCCCGAAATTCTCCAGCCTGACCCTGAGCTCGGCCGCAACGTACTTGACATATTCCGACAACAGCAGCCGCAAGGTGGACGCCGACGTCCACCAGGGCTCCTCGCGCCATTTGTCGCCGACCACCGCGAACGGGATCAATGTCGTCTTCGGCATCGCATGGGCGAACTCCACCAGCGCGCGCGGCATGTGATAGTTCGAGGTGACCACGATCAGCGATTGGAAGCGGCGCCCCTCGGCCCAGCGCCGCGCCTCCGCCGCATTGCCGCGGGTCGAGAGCGCAGTACGGTCCAGATCGACGCAGCAGGTCATGAAGGACTGGTTCTCCGGCAGGGTCCGGGAGATGTCGTTCGCCGTGGAGGTCGGATGCACGCCGGAGATCAGCAGCCGCCTGCCGTAGCCGGCAGCGAGCAGCTCCATGGCATCCGACACCCGCGAGGAGCCGCCGGTCAGGACCACGATGCCGTCCGCCTTGCGGCCCGGCGCGATCTCGGCGCCGCGCAATTGCGACAGGAATGCGATGAAACCCGCCGCAGCGACGACGAAGGCGAACGCAATCGTCGACACCAATGCCGCGCGCAGCCAGCCGCGCGGCAGGTTCGGCGATCGATCGTCGGTCGGCGAGGTCATGTGATGTCGGTGATCCCTTCCCTGAGGTGATTTTATGACGTTTTGACGCGAAGTGGAGTCCTGCGGATGTGACGAACGCTCGGGCTGCGAGCTGGGTCACCCTCTCCAACACGGGGAGAAGGAAGAAGAGCGAGCTCAATCCACATCATTCAACGTCGCAAACAGCGTCTGGCGCGCGGCCACTGCGGTGATGGCGCCGATCAGCACGGCCTGGACCGCGAGCACGATGTAGCCGGATGGCCGGAGCGAGAAAGTGCCGAGCAGGGCGGCGAACTGGTCGCCCACGGGGGTACCGGAAAACCAGCCGGCAATCGACTCGGAGAAGCCGAACACCAGCATGGCGGCACCGCCGCCGATCAAGCCCCCCTCGAGCCCCAGCCGGAGGAAATGACGCAGGAAGTGGTTGGCGATGTAGCGGTCGCCGGCGCCGACGAAATGCAGCACCTCGACGATCGGACGGTTCGCCGCCATGGCGCCGCGGGTCGCGAACGAGACGGAGATGATGGTGGCGATGATGACCAGCGCGAGGATGCCGAGACCGGCGAGCACGGTGGCATTGGTCATCGAGCGCATCCGCTCGATCCAGGCGCGGTGATCGTCGACGCTGGCGCCCGGCGCGACCTGGGTCACGCGCGCGCGCAACGTGCCGAGATCGAGTGAGGTGCCGGGCTGCACGCGCGCGATGATCATGCGCGGCACCGGCAGATCGTCCATCGACAGCCCGGTGCCGAGCCAGGGCTCGAGCAGCTTGCCGCTCTCCTCCCTGCTGAATGGCTTGACCTCGACGATGCCGGCCTGCGCGCGCATCGCCTCCGTCACCGCTGCGGTGTCGCGTTCGAGATCGCGGCCGGCCTGTGGGCGAACCTGGATGGTGATCTCGCTCGCAACGTCCGACTGCCATTCGGCGGCCGAGGCGCTGACCAGCAGCACCGTGCCCGTGGTCATCGAGGCGAGGAAGGTCATGATGGCGACGACGGCGACCAGCGCGCGACCGTGGATCGAGGCGCGCGGCACGATCGGCGACATGTTGCGCGCCTTGGCCGGGAGCTGCGGACGCTCCTGTCCGAGATCGACCAGCACGCCGCGCTCGTCGGTCCTACTCATAGACGTGCAACCGTCCCTGGTGCAGCACGAGGCGCCGTGCCTCGTACTGATCCATCAGCCCGATGTCGTGGGTCGCGATGATCACGGCGGTGCCCGATTTGTTGAGCTCGATGAAGAGCCGCAGCAGGCGGCGTCCGAGCGTCGGATCGACGCTGCCGGTCGGCTCGTCCGCGAGCAACAGCTGCGGCCGCGAGATTACGGCGCGCGCGATCGCGGCGCGTTGCTTCTCGCCGCCCGACAGGATCGGCGGCAACGCGTCCATGCGCTCGCCGAGCCCGACCCATCGCAACAGATCGATCACCTCCTTGCGATAGCTCGACTCGCTGCGCCCCATGACGCGGAACGGCAGCGCGACGTTCTCATAGGTCGTCATGTGATCGAGCAGACGGAAATCCTGGAGCACGATCCCGATGCGCTTGCGCAAATCGGCGATCTCGTCCTTGCCGAGCTGCGAGATATCATGACCAAACAGATTGACGAGGCCCCGCGTCGGCCGATGCGACAGGAACAACAGGCGCAGCAGCGAGGTCTTGCCGGCGCCGGACGGGCCGGTGAGGAACTGGAACGAATGCGCCGGGATCTGGAAACTGAGGTCGCGCAGGATCTCCGGCCCCAGACCGTAACGCAATCCGACATTTTCGAACCGAACCAAGCTCAGCTCCGTTCGAGAGGGGGGCGGGGTCGCACTGCTGCTCCGCCATACGCGATCAACGGGTTTTGCCGCCGTTATGGTTTCCGGTTCGTTAACGGTCGCGCTGTAGCATACATGGTCAAGTCCTCGGTTCATGCATCAAGGCTCGTCCATGCATATCGTCTGCCCCCATTGTATGACATCCTACGCCATCAAGCTTGCGAGCCTTGGGGCGAACGGACGGGCGGTCCGTTGTTCCCGCTGCAAGGAGACCTGGATCGCCCATGCCGAGGATGCCATCGAGGAGGCATCCGTCCCGGCCATGGCCGCTGCCAGCCAGGCCGACGACCAGTCCGACCTTGCCGAGCAGTGGAACTCCTATGCCAAGGACGACGGGGCCTCTGATGCGCCTGTCGTCGACAGCCCCTCGATCGCCAGCGACTGGCCCGATGAAGAGGCCAAGGAAACCGAGGACGAGTGGTCAGCGGCGGCGCGCGAGGCCGAAGATGAGGTCGTCGGCGCGCAGCATCAATCCTGGTTCCGCGGCCTGTTCGGCCGCCGCGGTGCGCGGGTCAGCCGCCCGGCTGCCACCATTGCTCCGCGAAAATCCTATTTCGGCCTCCCGACCGCCTGCGCCGCCATGGGCGCACTGGTGCTGGCGCTGGTCATCTGGCGCGGCGACATGGTGCGGCTGCTGCCGCAGACGGCGGCGTTCTACAAGATGGTCGGGCTCGAGGTGAACCTGCGCGGCCTCGCCTTCAAGGACGTGAAGCTATCCAGCGAGACCGTGGACGGTAAGCTGGTGTTGGTGATCGAGGGCGTGATCGTCGGCGAGGGCAAGAAGCCGCTCGACATCCCGCGGCTGCGCTTTGCCGTGCGCGACGGGCAAGGCGCCGAGATCTACGCCTGGAATGCGGTGCTGGAGCAGACCGTGCTGCGGCCCGGCGAGCGCGCCTTCTTCCGCTCTCGCCTCGCCTCGCCGCCGCCGGAGGGCCGCAATATCGACGTTCGCTTCTTCAACCGGCGCGACATCGCCGGCGGCAGCGTATAATCAGCGTGTAGAGTCCCGCACTGGGAAGGTTCGCCCCAGAGACTGATCTGATGCCGAAAATCCTGATTGCCGACGACGAGGATTCGATGCGCACGCTGGTCGCGCGTGCCATCGCGATGGACGGCCACGAGACCGTCACCGCGCAGGACGGCGCCGAGGCGCTGGAGATCCTGACCCGCGAGGGCGGCGCCTTCGACCTGCTGCTCACCGACATCCAGATGCCCGTCATGGACGGCATCGCGCTGGCGCTCTCCGCCGCGCGCGACTTCCCCGATCTGACCATCCTGCTGATGACCGGCTTTGCCGACCAGCGCGAGCGCGCCTCGAATTTGAATGCGCTGGTGCACGACGTCGTGACAAAGCCGTTCTCGGTCGCCGACATCCGTACCGCCGTAGCGGATGCGCTGGCGGCGAAGAAAACGTGACGCGAAGCTGCCGCCTCACGCTCCGCTGTCATGCCCCGGCTTGACCGGGGCATCCAGTACGCCGAGGCGGACGCGGTGAGGGCGAGCAGTGCAACGCAGGCTTCTGGAATACTGGATCGCCCGGTCAAGCCGGGCGACGACAGTGAACAAGGGGTGAGTGCGCCTCAAAAATCCTTCAGCAGCCGCTCGATATAATCGAGCTCGATCTGCGGGCGCGAGCTGTCGCCGAGGCGGCGGCGGAGCTCTTCGAGGATGCGGCGGACACGCTGGGCGTCGATCTCGCCGGGGATCTTGACTGAGTAATCGTCGCTGAGATCGCGGCCCTGAAGCGGGCGGCCCAGCGGATCGGTCTGATTGCCGCCGCTCTGCTGACGGCCGGCCCGATTGCCGGGACCATCGCCCTGCCCGTCGCCATCGCCCTGCTGCATCGCCTCGGCCATCTTCTGCGCGCCCTTGCGCATCGCATCGAGCGCCTTGCCCTGCGAATCCACGGCACCGTCGGCATTGCCGTCGCCGAGTTTTGAACCGGCATCACCCATGGCGCCGTCCGCGGTGTCGAGGCTGCCATCGTCATCACCGTCGTCGCCGTCCTGATCTCCGCTCTGGCCCTGATCGCCCTGCTGGCCTTTCTGTCCCTGTTGACCCTGCTGCCCCTTCTGACCCTTTTGTCCCTTCTGCGTGAGACCGCGCTTGGCGAGTTCGTCCTGCAGCTTCTTCAGGCGGTCGCGCAGCGACTGCTGATCCTGCTGGAGGTCCGACATCGACTGGTCGCCCTGCTTGCCGCGCGAGCGGTCACGGCGGGAGTCCTGGCCCTGCTTGAAAGTCTTGTCGCGCAATTGCTGCTGCTTGCGGATCATGTCGCTGAGCTCGTTCAGCGCTTGCTCCATCTCGCTCTCGCCGGATTGCCCGGGCTGCGCCATCTGGAGATTTTCCATGATCTGCGCGAGCTGCTCGAGCATGCGCTGTGCGGCCTCTTTGTTGCCTTCGCGCGCCGCCTTCTCGATCTGCCGCAAGAGATCGTCCAGATCCCGCTGCGTGATGACGGAACGATCGCGACTGGAAGATTGGCTCCTCTCTGTGGCGCGCTTGTATTCCTCGAGCTTCTGGATGGCGTCGGATTGGTTGTTCAGGCTCTTCCCGGACTCCTTCTGCCTCAGGCTGTCGCCGGAATCCTGCATCGCCTTTTCCGCGCTATCGAGCAGCGCATCGGGATCCAAGTCCTGCTGGGCCAGGGCGGGGGAGACGCCTCCCAACAGGAGGGCGAGACAGGCGATCGACATCGCCTTCAAGACTGGCACGCGCGCTAGCTTCCGCATTTCCGGTCCCGCGTAAACTGGTTGGCCTTGTCGTCCCCCGCCTTGTTGGCACGGCTGTTCGCCGACTTTCGATAGGCTTGCAGCTGTTCGCGCAAGACGTCCTGCTGCTGCGCCAGCTCTGCGAGCTGCTCGGGCGTCGCATGCTGGGTCTTCTGCCGCAGCTCGATCGCCTTGTCGAGGATGAGCTGGACCTCCGCAGGGAACGGCTGCCGGGCACCGAGCGGATTCTGCTCGGCGCGCCGGGCGAGATCGCGCACCTTGCCGGCCATGGCCTCACGAAGCTTCTGCGTCAGCACCCTGAGTTCGTCCTCGCTGGCACCGCGTTCCAGCGCCGCCTTGAGCGCGTCCTGCGCCGAGCGCAGCGCGGCGTTGACGCTGCCGGCGACACCGTCATCCTCGATGGTGACCGCGAAGGCCCACATGCTCGCCACGACATTGCGCAGAGCCTCGTCGGTGCGGGCAGCCTCGAGCTGGGTCGCCAGGCTCCGGAGGCCGAGATAGCAGCCGGCATCCGGCGTGAACAATTCGGGTGCGATCATCAGCGCGTCGAGCGCGGTGTAGACGTCGGAATTCCTGTTGGCGTCGAGCGCGAGGATGCGGCGTTGCTCGATCAGCGCGCGCGCGAGCGAGTTGGTGAACAGACGCTCGGGCAGGCGCATGTTGAAGGGTTCGCTTCTGGCCTCGTTGCCGGCCTCGTCCTTGGCGGTCAGGGTCAGCGTGACGTCGGCGCCGGCATAGGGGTTCTCGCTGAGGTCCTTCACCGTCTGGCCGACGCCGTTGCGGGTGCGCGCGTTCGGCAGCACCAGCGGAAATTGCGGCGGCTCGAACAACGGCCGCGCCGCGGCTTTGCCGTCGGAATCCTTGCTGCCATCCTTGACAGCATCCTTGGTCTCGGCGGGGCGCAAGGCGATGTGCGCATCGGCGCCGGTGACGCCGTAATCGTCTTCGATCTTGTAGGAGAGCTGCAGCCCGCCGCGCGCCTGGCGCTCGGGATCCTTGGCGAGCGCAATGGTCGGCGCACGGTCTGGCGTCGCCGCGAACGCCCATTGCGGCTGGCCGGAGGGCGCGCGGACACGCGCGGTGCCGTCGCCGGTGATGGCAAAATGCTTCTCGTTGGTGCCCTTCGGTGCGGCCTCCGCGGGAGCGACCTCCTTGAGGCCGCCGGAGACGGCCACATCCAGGCTGCCGCCGGAGGAGCGCACGATCAGGGTCGAGCCTGCGGGGACGGCGAGCGGGCCGGAAGCCGGCAGCGCTGCGGCCTCCCTGTTGGCGGCCGACAGGATGACCGGCGGCTTGCCGGTGTAGAGCGGCGGGGTGACCCAGGCATCGACGCGAACATTCGCCGGCGCCAGCACGCCGTTCCAGTCGAAGGCGGCCCCGAGCCGCATCGCGCGCTCGTCGCCCGCGGCGAAGAAGGTCGCGACCAGCATCACCATGACGAGGGCACGCAGCGCCCAGGGATCATGGAGCGCAAGGCGCGGATGGGGCAGACCGGCGCGGATGCCCTTGATCGAGGCCAGCGTACGCTCGCGCTGCGCCTGCCACAGCGCCTGTGCGACCGGATCCTGCGAGGACAGCGTGTCGGTCAGCGTGGTCGCCGGGCGGTGACGGATGCCGGAGCCACGATCGAGCCGGGCCAGCGCCTCGTCGCGGCTCGGCCAGCGGAAGCGAATCATGGGCAGCAGGACGGCGATCGCGATCCCGGCGAAAACGACGAGACCGATGGTACGGGCGATAAAGGGCAGGACCAGCCACAGGCCGGCCCAGGACACCACCAGGAACAGGCCGACGACAGTCAGAAGCCGCGCCAGATTTGGCCAGGCACGCTCCCACGCGATGGCATAGGTGGCCCGGTCGAGGGCCTGCGCCAGCTTCAACCGCGACAGAGCGTCACTGTTGCGGATCGGGTCTGACGGGTCGGGGGTGACGCCGTTCAATCAACTCTCCAGGTTGCCCGGTAGAGAGGAGCCTATCACAACGGCAGCACTGAGGCATCCGTTCCCGTACGGGAGACACCCCTTTTCCCGCATAACACGAGGACGTGACTGGGCCCGTCCAACCCCGTAATTTCCGCGCGCCGCCACCTCCGAGAAGCGCAAGAAAGCAAGGGAAACGCCATGGACAAGAAGATGCACGACAAGGGCCTGGAAGTCCGCAAAGCGGTGCTGGGCGAGACCTATGTCAACAACGCCCTGAAGAACGTCGATGATTTCAACCGTCCGTTCCAGGAGATGCTGAACGAATATTGCTGGGGCGCGGTGTGGGGCCGCGAGGAGCTGCCGCGCAAGACCCGCAGCATGCTCAACATCGCCATGATCGCGATCCTCAACCGCCAGCACGAGTTCCGCGTACATCTGAAGGGCGCGCTCACCAACGGCGTCAGCCGCGAGGAAATCCGCGAGATCCTGATGCAGGTCGCGATCTATGGCGGCATGCCCGCCGCGGTCGACAGTTTCCGCATCGCGCGCGAGGTGTTCGCGGAGATCGACGGCAAGGCTTGAGCCGAACAAACGGCTTTCAACGTATCGCTCCGTCATTGCGAGCGAAGCGAAGCAATCCAGAAATCCCTCCACGGACACATCCCTGGGTTGCTTCGTCGCTTCGCTCCTCGCAATGACAACAGAAAGGAAACACCATGGACATCGGATTCATCGGCCTTGGAAACATGGGTTTCCCGATGGCGCGGCGGCTGATCGAGGCGGGGCACAGCCTCGTCGTGTTCGACACACGCAAGGAGATCATGGGCAAGCTCGTTGCGCGCGGCGCTACGCCCGCGACGTCACCAAGGGACGTCGCCGATCGGGTCGAGACCGTCATGGCGAGCCTGCCTTCGCTGCAGGCTTCGCTCGAGGTTGCAACCGGGGCGAACGGCGTGATCGAGGGCAGAAGCGCAAAACGCTTCATCGATCTCTCCACGGTCGGCTCGGCGATGGCCGCAAAGATTCACGGCCTTCTCGCCAAGCACAACATCGTGCAGATCGACTGCCCCGTCTCCGGCGGCGTCGGCGGCGCCGAGAAAGGCACGTTGGCGGTGATGGTCTCCGGGCCGAAGGCGGAATTCGAGCTGCTCAAGCCCGCGCTCGACGTGATCGGAAAAGTGTTCTTCATCGGCGAGAAGCCCGGCGCGGCGCAGACCATGAAGCTCGCCAACAACTTCCTGTCGGCCACCGCGATCGTGGCGACGTCGGAAGCCGTGGTGATGGGCGTGAAGGCCGGGCTCGATCCCGCCGTGATGATCGACGTGATCAATGCCGGCTCCGGCATGAACACGGCGAGCCGCGACAAGTTTCCGCGCGCGGTGCTGCCGCGCACATTCGACTTCGGCTTCGCCACGGGATTGATGGTGAAGGACGTGCGGCTGGCGCTGGAGGAGATGAAGCAGCTCGGCCTGTCGATGGAGGTCGCGGACGCGGTCGGCCGGTTGTGGGAAACCGTAATAGCCGCGGAAGGCGCCGAGTCCGACTTCACCGCGGCCATCAAGCCGATCGAGAAGAAGGCGGGCGTGGTGGTGGGTGGAGCGAAGAGTGGAGTAACGGGGAAATAGCCGTCGCAATCTCCGCTGTCGTCCCGAGGCGCGCAACGCGCGAACGCGCTTGAGCTTTCTCTCAACGCCTCACAGCCACGGCGCGGGCGTATCCATCGCGATCAGCTGCTCGACCTCCACGCGCGGGCGCACCACGGCGTACTGATCGTCCTTCACCAGCACCTCCGGCACCAGCGGCCGGGTGTTGTACGTGCCGGCTTGCACCGCACCGTAGGCGCCCGCGGTCATGATGGCGAGGAGATCGCCGGGCGCGGGCGTCGGCAGCGTACGATCCAGCGCGAGATAGTCGCCGGTCTCGCAGACCGGGCCGACGACATCGGCAACGATGGTGGCGGCACCCGCGGCCGGCTGCTTCACCGGCAGGATGTCGTGATGCGCCTCGTACAGCGTCGGTCGGATGAGGTCGTTCATCGCAGCGTCGATGATGACGAAATTCTTGCCGTCGCCGTGCTTCACATAGATCACCTTGGCGACCAGGATGCCGGCATTGCCGACGATCATGCGGCCCGGCTCGAACATCAACGTGCAGCCGAGATTGTGGCTGACGCGCCTGACCATGGCGGCATAGGCGGCCGGCGCCGGCGGCGCCTCGCGGTCCATGTAATAGGGAATGCCGAGACCGCCACCGAAGTCGACATGCGAGATGTTGTGGCCGTCGGCGCGCAGCGTCTGCACGAACTCGGAGAGGATGCGGAACGCGGTCTCCATGCCGGAAAGATCGGTGATCTGGCTGCCGATATGCACGTCGGTCCCGGTCACCTCGATGCCCGGGAGTTTCGCGGCGCGGGCATAGACCTCGCGGGCATGCACGATCGGGATGCCGAACTTGTTCTCGGACTTGCCGGTCGAGATCTTGGCGTGGGTGCCGGCATCGACATCGGGGTTGACGCGGAGCGAGATGCGCGCGGTCTTGCCCATCTCAGTCGCAACGCGCGACAGCAGCTCGAGCTCCGGCTCGGATTCGACGTTGAGGCAGAGAATATCGGCGGCGAGCGCGGCGCGCAGTTCGGTTTCGGTCTTGCCGACGCCGGAGAACAGGATCTTGCTTGGCGGAATGCCGGCAGCCAGCGCGCGCTTCAATTCGCCGCCTGAGACCACGTCGGCGCCGGCTCCCAGCTTGGCCAGCGTACGCAGCACCGACTGGTTGGAATTCGCCTTCATGGCGTAGCAGACCAGCACCTTTTCGCCGGCGAAGGCCTCGGTGAAAACGCGGTAGTGCCGCTCCAGCGTCGCGGTCGAATAGCAATAGAACGGCGTGCCGACGGACGCGGCCAGCTCGGACAGATTCACCGCCTCGGCGTGCAGTACGCCGTTGCGATAGTCGAAATGGTTCATGGCTTGGGCTCGGTTGTCCCGGCTTATTTCTTGCCGGGAGGTTCGTCCAGAAGTGGGTCGAGAATAAACGGTTTCTTCCGGCCCTTGGCCGCCGCGGGCTCGGCATCCGCACCTGAGGCTGAGGTGGGATTGAACATGCTCGACGTCTTCTGGGCTGCGGTGTCGGTGTCGACAGGCGCGGCGCCGTTGGCCGTCGGCGCGTTGGTGGCGGTCGGCGGCAGATCCAGCGGACCTTTGCGGCCGCAGCCGGCAAGCGCAAGCGCCGTCAGGCTCAAGACAATGATGGCCCACCCCGAACCGGCCGGGCGAAACTTTGACGTCACGACGAAATCCCCACTACGCGCGGTGCACCATACAGAGATTGGCCTGCTCTGGCGAGAGCTGGATGACCATGAAACATCAGCGAAATTTTACCCTCAGCCCAATTTTCGCTCTTTTTCCAGCCGCTTCAACCAGGCCTTGGCCTGGGCCGTCACGTTCTTCGGCGCGGTGCCGCCGAAGCTGGTGCGGCTCTTCACCGACGATTCGACCGAGAGCACGCCGAACACGTCCCTGGTGATTTTCGACTCGATCGCCTGCATCTCTTCGAGCGGCACCTCATGCAGCGCCACGCCGCCCTCGGCGGCCTTGGCGACGATGCGGCCCGTGACGTGATGGGCCTCGCGGAACGGCATTTTCAGCGTTCGCACCAGCCAGTCGGCAAGGTCGGTCGCGGTGGCATAGCCCTCGCCCGCGGCAATCTTCATCCTGGCTTCGTCAGGCACGAGGTCGCGGACCATGCCTGTCATGGCGCGGATCGCCAGCGACAGCGCGGCAAAGCCCTCCATGGCGCCCTGCTTGTCCTCCTGCATGTCCTTTTGATAGGCGAGCGGCAGGCCCTTCATCACGATCAACAGACCGTTGAGCGCGCCGATGACGCGCCCGGTCTTGGCGCGCACCAGCTCGGCCGCATCCGGATTCCGCTTCTGCGGCATGATCGAGGAGCCCGTGGTGAACTTGTCGCTGAGCCGGATCAGGCCGACGAGCGGCGAGGTCCAGATCACGATCTCCTCGGCAAAGCGCGACATGTGCACGGCGCAGATCGAGGCGGCCGACAGCGTCTCCAGCACGAAGTCGCGGTCGGACACCGCGTCGAGCGAGTTCGCCATCGGACGGTCGAAGAGAAGCGCCTTCGCGGTGGCGTGGCGATCGATCGGGAACGAGGTGCCTGCGAGCGCGGCGGCGCCGAGCGGCGATTCGTTCAGCCGCTTGCGCCCATCCTGAAAACGGCCGCGATCGCGCGCTGCCATCTCGACATAGGCAAGCAGATGATGGCCGAAGGTCACCGGCTGCGCGGTCTGCAGATGCGTGAAGCCGGGCATGACGGTGCCTGCGTGCTCCAACGCACGCTCGACCAGGGCCTGCTGGAAGGCAGCGAGCGCGGCGTCGGTCTCATCGAGAACGTCGCGCACGTAGAGACGGAAATCGGTCGCTACCTGGTCGTTGCGCGAGCGCGCGGTGTGCAGGCGACCGGCGGCCGGGCCGATCAGCTCGGACAGGCGGCTCTCGACATTCATATGGATGTCCTCGAGCGCGCGCTTGAACGCGAAGTCGCCCTTGCCGATCTCTGACAAAATCGTGTCTAGACCCTTGCCGATATTTTTCGCATCAGAGCCCGTGATGATGCCTTGGCTGGCGAGCATCGCAGCGTGGGCCTTGGACGCGGCAATGTCCTGGGCGTAGAGGTGACGATCGACGTCGATGGAGACGTTGATCTCTTCCATGATCTCATCGGGACGTTCCGAGAACCGGCCGCCCCACATCTTGTTGCTCATGATCCCCTGCTCACGCCTGTCGCTAGCCACGTTTGCTGGCCGCCGCCAGCCGTATTAAGAGGCCCCTGATAGCCATATCTGCGACCGGATGACAAACGATATGCTCGACAAGACGCCCTCCGCCACGCGCCGGGTCCCCCTCGTCATCGCCGCCGTGGCGGTCGTGGGACTGGCCGGCTTCGCCGCGCTGTACGGGCTGGGCCTGAGCCGGGCCCCCTCGGGCGATCCGACCTGCAAGGCGGCGGTGGCGACGGCGCAGAAGATCGCCCCGCTCGCCCATGGCGAGGTGGCGGCGCTGACCATGGCGAGCGCCCCGCTGAAGCTGCCCGACCTCGCTTTCGAGGACGCCGACGGCAAGCCGAAGAAACTGTCGGATTTCCGCGGCAAGACGCTGCTGGTGAACCTGTGGGCGACCTGGTGCGTGCCCTGCCGCAAGGAAATGCCGGCGCTGGACGAACTCCAGGGCAAGCTGTCGGGCCCGAATTTCGAGGTGGTGGCGATCAACATCGACACCCGCGACCCCGAGAAGCCGAAGACCTTCCTGAAAGAGGCGAATCTGACCCGGCTCGGCTATTTCAGCGACCAGAAAGCCAAGGTTTTCCAGGATCTTAAGGCTGTAGGCCGGGCCCTGGGCATGCCGACCTCGGTGCTGGTCGATCCGCAAGGCTGCGAGATTGCGACGATCGCGGGGCCGGCGGAATGGGCGAGCGAGGACGCGCTCAAGCTGATCCGGGCGGCAACGGGCAAAGCCGCCGCTGCGCTCCAGGGATATTAAGCGGTGACGTTGAGGTTGCCGCCGACACCGGCACCGACATTGGCCAGCGAAGGCTGACCGGCACCCATCAGCGTCAGGACGGTGGATTTCTCCATATCCGCGTTCTGCTTGGTCAGCGTCGCCGCAATATTCGACTGCAGCGCGCCTTGCTGAGCGGCCAGCATGGTGCTGACCATTGCCATCATGTCCATTACGCGAACCCTCTTACCGGCCGTAACCTAGGCGCGAGAGGTTAACGCGACATGAAACGTCACAGAGCCGCCCCACGTCAAAAGTGCCGGAGGGTGGCAAAGCGAAGCGTGCCCCACCAAACCCATCGTGTGATCGAAGAGATATCGTGGGCACGGCGCTTTGCGCCTCTGGCCGCCCTACGGAACCGCCGCCTTACCTCGTCGGAACCGGCTTGGCACCGCGGTAGTCGTAGAAGCCGCGCTGGGTCTTGCGGCCGAGCCAGCCGGCCTCGACGTATTTCACCAGCAGCGGGCACGGGCGGTATTTGGAGTCGGCCAGGCCCTCGTGCAGGACCTGCATGATGGAAAGGCAGGTATCGAGGCCGATGAAATCGGCAAGCTCGAGCGGGCCCATCGGATGGTGCGCCCCGAGCTTCATCGCCGCGTCGATCGCCTCGACATTGCCGACGCCTTCATACAGCGTGTAGATCGCCTCGTTGATCATCGGCAGCAGGATGCGGTTGACGATGAAGGCCGGGAAATCCTCGGAGACCGCGACCTGCTTGCCGAGCTTGGCGACGAACTCCTTGGACGCCTCGAAGGTCTGGTCGTCGGTGGCGATGCCCCGGATCAGTTCCACCAGCTCCATCAACGGCACCGGATTCATGAAGTGAATGCCGATGAAGCGCTCGGGACGATCGGTCGCGGCGGCGAGCCGCGTGATCGAGATCGACGAGGTATCGGAGGCCACGATCGCCTCCGGCTTCAACACCGCGCAAAGCTCGTGGAAGATCTTGCGCTTGACCTCTTCCTTCTCGACCGCGGTCTCGATCACGAGGTCGCAATCGGCGAGGTCGTCCAGCTTATCGGCGGGCGTGATGCGCGCCATCGCCTTGGCCTTGTCGTCTTCGGAGACGGCCTTCTTGGAAACCTGTCGCGCCAGATTGCCGTTGATGGTGGCCATGCCCGACTTCAGGCGGTCGGCCGAGATGTCGTTGAGCACCACGTCGAAGCCGGCCAGCGCCGCAACATGCGCGATGCCGCTGCCCATCTGCCCCGCGCCGATCACGCCGACCTTCTTGATCACTGCCGCCATCTTGTCATCCACCGGAACGGCGCGCATGTCGCGCCTGCCTATCCCCAGAGCCGGGAGGTCCGATTTAATCAGAACCTTGGCTCGAAACCTAGATTGGATCGCCTCCAAGGCGTGCCCCACGCCAAAGAAAACGCCTCAGAAATGAAACACCGGCCGGAGTTTATAGCTCCGGCCGGTGTTTTTGGCTCGTTTTACTTGCCGAGCTTGCCGAGTTCGGCCGTCAGCTCCGGAACCGCCTGGTAGAGGTCGGCGACCAGACCGTAATCGGCAACCTGGAAGATCGGCGCGTCCTCGTCCTTGTTGATCGCAACGATCACCTTGGAGTCCTTCATGCCGGCCAGATGCTGGATCGCGCCGGAAATGCCTACGGCAACATAGAGCTCGGGGGCCACCACCTTGCCGGTCTGGCCGACCTGCCAGTCGTTCGGCGCATAGCCGGCATCGACCGCCGCGCGCGAGGCGCCGACACCGGCCCCAAGCTTGTCGGCGAGCGGCTCGATGTATTTGGCAAAGTTCTCGCGGCTCTGCATGGCGCGGCCACCGGAGACGATGATCTTGGCCGAGGTCAGTTCGGGACGGTCGCTCTTGGCGACCTCCTCGCCGACGAAGGACGACAGGCCGGGATCGGCCGCCGCCGCGACGCTCTCGACCGCGGCGCTGCCGTCTTCGCCTGCTGCGGCGAAGGTGGAGGTCCGCACCGTAATGACCTTCTTGGCGTCCTTGGACTTCACCGTCTGGATGGCGTTGCCGGCATAGATCGGACGCTCATAGGTGTCGGGCGCGACCACCTTGGTGATCTCCGACACCTGCATGACGTCGAGCAGGGCCGCGACACGCGGCATCACGTTCTTGAAGCGCGAGGTCGCGGGCGCGACGATCGCGTCATAGCCGGGAGCCAGCGAGACGATCAGCGCGGCCAGCGGCTCGGCGAGATCGTGCGCATAGAGGTCGCCGTCGGCGAGCAGCACCTTCTTCACGCCGGCAAGCTTGGCGGCGGCGTCGCCTGCGGCCTTTGCGTTCTGGCCAGCGACCAGCACCTCGACGTCCGCGCCGAGCGCGGCGGCCGCGGTGAGGGCCTTGTTGGTCGCATCCTTGAGCGACGCGTTGTCGTGTTCGGCAATGAGAAGCGTCGTCATCAGAGCACCCCGGCTTCGTTCTTGAGTTTCGACACCAGCTCGGCGACGTCCTTGACCTTGACGCCCGCCTTGCGGCCGGCCGGCTCCGTCGTCTTGAGAACCTCGAGACGCGCGGCAACATCGACGCCGTAATCGGCGACGGTCTTCTCCGCGATCGGCTTCTTCTTGGCCTTCATGATGTTGGGCAGCGAGGCATAGCGCGGCTCGTTGAGACGCAGATCGGTGGTGACGATCGCCGGTCCCTTCAGCTTGACGGTCTGCAGGCCGCCGTCGACTTCGCGGGTGACCTTGAAGTCAGAACCTTCGACCTCGAGCTTCGAGGCAAACGTCGCCTGCGACCAGCCGAGCAGCGCAGCCAGCATCTGGCCGGTCTGGTTCGAGTCGTCGTCGATCGCCTGCTTGCCGAGGATGATCAGGCCGGGCTGCTCTTCATCCGCAACCTTCTTCAGGATCTTGGCAACCGCGAGCGGCTCGACGCTGCCCTCGGCCTTCACCAGGATGCCGCGATCGGCGCCCATGGCAAGACCGGTGCGGATCGTCTCCGACGCCTGCGCCGGTCCAATGGAGACCACCACGACCTCGGTGGCCTTGCCGGCTTCCTTCAGGCGCAGCGCTTCCTCGACCGCGATTTCGTCGAACGGGTTCATCGACATCTTGACGTTGGCGAGTTCAACGCCCGATCCATCGCCCTTGACGCGGACCTTGACGTTGTAATCGACCACCCGCTTTACCGGCACTAAGACCTTCATCGATCCTCTTTCACTCAATTTGGGAGGGGGGTTATCAACTGGCGCGGAACCTAAAGGCCGGATCTGCCCCGGTCAACGCGCGAACGGGCCTAATTTTGGCCTTCTGAAATGCGGCCGCTCGATGGGTCAGCGGTTCTGGCCCGGAACCCAGAGCACGTCGCCGGCACCATTGCCATTGGCGGCTCGGCTGGCCACGAACAGGAAGTCCGACAGGCGGTTCATATATTGAATGCCAGCCGTGCTGACCGGCTCGCCCGGACGGGCCGCCAGTTCCACGATCACGCGTTCCGCCCTGCGGCATATCGTGCGCGCGACGTGGAGATAGGCGGCGGCCGGCGTGCCGCCGGGAAGCACGAAGGAGGTCAGCGGCGCGAGCTTGTCGTTGAGCTCGTCGATGTCGCGTTCTAGCCGCTCGACCTGGCTCGCAACCACCCGCAGCCGCTCCGCTTTGCCTTCGCGCTCGGGCACCGCGAGATCGGCACCAAGATCGAACAGGTCGTTCTGGATCCGGCCGAGCATCGCATCAAGCTCGGGCATGTCGCCGGTATGGAGCCTGACGACGCCGATGGCAGCGTTGGTCTCGTCGACGGTGCCATAGGCCTCGATGCGACGATCGTATTTCGGACGCCGCTCGCCGGTTCCAAGCGCCGTGGTGCCGTCGTCGCCGGTCTTCGTGTAGATGCGGTTCAACGTGACCATGTCAGCGCCCCATCGCCCAGACAGCAGCCATCGCGATGACGATCGCCACGAACTGAAGCAGCACGCGCCAGCGCATCAGCTTCTGCGAGGTGTTGGGCGAGCCGCCGCGCATCATGTTGATGAGACCGAGCAGCAGCACCAACGCCACGGCGCCGACCGCGATCGGCAGGATGAAAGTAGTGAGGATAGATACCATTGGGGGGTGATAACACCGTGCGCGCCGGTCCGCCATCTCCCGAGCGTCATTCCGGAGCGATGCGGCGGGACCGGGCAAAGCGAGGCCCGGCGCATCGAGCCCGGAATCCATCGCGCGACTTGCAATGCGGCGAGATGGATTCCGGGCTCGCGCTTCGCGCGCCCCGGAATGACGGCGAGGTGCTTCACGATCTGGCTTTTGGGGGAATAATGTCAGAAGGTAGCGAGATGACCTCCGATTTGCGCCGCTCGCCTCCCCTCACCTCTCCCCGCGCACGGCGCGCGCGAGCAGTACCCGTCTTGTAGGTCGCGCATGAAAGCGATCCGCTACATCTACGTCGTGGTGGAGGACGCGTTCTACACGTTCCTGGCCGATGACGGCTGGGCGATCGCGAGCCATATCGCGCTATCGACGCTGATGGCGCTGTTCCCGTTCCTGATCGTGCTGACCTCGCTCGCCGGCTTCTTCGGCTCAAAGGAGCTCGCCGACCAGGCCGCAAGCCTGATGCTCCAGGTCTGGCCCAAGCAGGTCGCAGATTCGATCTCGGGCGAGGTCCATGACGTCTTGACCACCACCCGCACCGGCCTTCTGACCATCGGCGCGGCGCTGTCGGTCTACTTCGCCTCCAACGGCGTCGAGGCGCTCCGGGTCGCGCTGAACCGTGCCTATGCGGTGGTGGAGATGCGGAGCTGGTACTGGCTGCGGCTGGAATCGATCGCCTACACGATTGTCGCGGCTTTCACCGCGCTTGCCATGGCATTTCTGATCGTGCTCGGTCCGCTGATCATCGAGGCCACGCGGCGCCACATTCCGTTGTTCGTCGAGTCCAACGAAAGCATTCTCACTTGGCTGCGGTACGGCATCTCCATTGGCGCGTTGATAGTAGCATTGCTCATCCTCCACGCCTGGCTGCCGGCGGGGCGCCGCAGTTTCGTTCAGATCCTGCCGGGCATCGTCTTCACCATCGTGGCATCGCTGATCTCGAGCATCGTGTTCGGCCAATATTTGGCGCGCTTCGCCAATAATTACGTGACGATGTATGCCGGGCTCGCCTCGGTGATCATCGCGCTGGTGTTTCTGTATTTCATCGCGGCGATCTTCGTTTACGGCGGCGAGCTCAACGCCGCGATCATCAAGTCGCGACTTCCTCGCGGCGTGTCGCTTCAAGCAGCGCAGTCGCTAGCGCCCTCGGAGACACAGGCTTGACCAGGAAGGCGTCGGCGCCGGCCTCGCGCGAGGCCGCCTCGTCCTCACCCCGTCCGGAAACGCCGATGATCGGGATCCGGGCCAGCGGCGCCGGCATCGTGCGGATCCGCCTGATCGCCTCGACGCCGTCGATCCCCGGCAGCACCATGTCCATCAGCACCGCATCGAACGCGCCCTGCTCCAGCCGGTTCACGGCGTCCTCGCCGCGCCCGATGAACTCGGCGTGATGGCCGAGCTCGGTCAGAATGGTGTTGAGCACGACGCGTCCGAACGGATTGTCCTCGACGCTGAGGACGCGTAGCGCCGCGACCGCATCTGCGTCCGTGTCACCCTTCGTCTTGCGGGATTTGCGCGGTCCTGCCCCATCGAGCGACACCGTCAGCGTAAAGGTGGCACCGCCGCCGCGCCGCAGCGCGACAGTGATGTCGCCGCCCATCGCGCGCGCCAATTGCTTGACCGAGGACAGACCCAGGCCGGCGCCGCCGAAGCGCGAGGCGATGGTGACGTTGGCCTGGGTGAACGGACGGAACAACCGCTTGATCTCGGCCATGGTCAGGCCGATGCCGCTGTCGGACACCGCGAAAGCAACGCCCACCCTGGCCCTGGCTTTGCCCTTGGCGGGCCGCCACGGCTCGACAGCGAGCGCCACGCCGCCCTGGTCGGTGAATTTCACGGCATTGTCGATCAGATTCTCGAGCGCGGCGCGCAGGCGGACGGGGTCGCCGACCACCAGCCCCGGAAGCTTTCCGGAGATTTCGACCTCGGCCTTCAGTCCCTTGGCCGCGGCCCGGCCGGCCAGCGAATCGCCGGCATTGCGGGCAAGCGTTCGCAGGTCGAACAGATCCTGTCGCAGCGCGCTTCCCCCCTTCCCCGCACCCTTGCCGGTCCTGGCGGCATCCACGAACAGCGTGGCAAGGCTCGCCAGATGCTCGGCACCGGCCTTGATGGTGTCGGCCCAGCGCCGTTCCCGTTCGCCGAGATCGGAGGTCGCGAGCAGGTCGCTGATCGCCAGGATGCCGGTCAGGGGGGTACGAACCTCATGGGCAAAGGCGGCGAGCGCGGCCTGGACCACATCCGGCGCGACCGGCTTGGTGCTGCGCTTGCGCAACGGAGCGACCGACCCGGACCGCTTCCGAGGCGGCCGCTTGGACGTCCGCGTGGTACGCGCTGCGCGCTTCTTCGCCGCCATGACTCCCCTTCGAAGTATCCCCTTCGAACCCCGCGCTGTCGGCCAAGCATGGCACGGCGGAACCCCCGGAGTCACGGCGGCGTTTAGCTAACCCCCAGAGAAACTTAACCTAATCCGACCAGCCGACGGATGCCTGACGGCGTGATGCCGGCCGCGCGCAATTCGCGCAGACCCGTCGACCGGCTCGATTTTGACAGCTTCCGCCCCTCGCCGTCGCAAATCAGCCGGTGATGGCGGTAGGCGGGTTCCGGCAGGCCGAGCAGAACCTGGATCAGGCGGTGCACGGATGTCGCGTGAAACAGGTCCCGGCCCCGCACGATCTCACTGACGCCCTGGAGCGCGTCATCGACGACAACAGACAGATGGTAGCTGGTCGGCGTCTCCTTGCGGGCCAGGATCACGTCCCCCCACGCCTCAGGGCGTGCGGGGACGATGCCGCGCTCGCGCTGGGAGCCCTCGCCCAGTTCATTCCAGCTCAGGCCGGTAACGCGCTGATAAGCGGCTGCCATGTCTAGCCGCAGCGCGTAGGGCGCGCCTGACGCAATCAGCCGCGACCGCTCACCGGCAGGCAGCGATCTGGAATCGCCAGGATAGAGCGGCGCGCCGTCGGGATCGCGCGGCCACGGGCCATCGGCCTCCCGCGCGGCAACGAGCTTCGCGATCTCGGCGCGGCTTTCGAAGGCGGGATAGACGAGGCCAAGCGCGGACAGCTTGTCCAGCGCGGCGCGATAGTCGGCGAGATGCTCCGACTGCCGCCGCACCGGCGTCTCCCAGTCGATCCCGAGCCAGGCGAGATCCTCGTCGATCGCCGCCTCGAATTCCGGCCGACAGCGCGCTGTGTCGATGTCCTCGATCCGCAGCAACAGCCGCCCGCCGGTCTCCCGCGCGCGCTCGAAGTTGAGCAGTGCGGAATAGGCGTGGCCGAGATGCAGGTGGCCGTTCGGGCTCGGGGCAAATCGGAAAACGGGTGGTGCCATTTAATAAGTCTCGTCATGGCCGGGCGTAGCCGCGACAGCTGTCATTCCGGGGCGGATCGAAGGACCGACCCCGGAATCTCGAGATTCCAGGCTCGATGTCCGGGTCGCGCTTCGCGCGATCCCGTCGCATCGCCCCGGAATGACGGAGTAGGATAATAGATGCGCGGGTCAAGCCCGCGCATGACAAGTTGAGTGACCATGACCATCCACCTCGAAACCCAGTCCGATCTCGAAGAGGCCGTCCACGCGCTGATCAAGCGCGATCCCCGCCTGAAACCCGTGCTGGCCACGGCGGGCATGCCGGCGCTGCGGCGGCGCGAGCCGGGTTTCGAGGGTCTTGCCCACATCGTCTGCGGGCAGCAGCTCTCGACCGCGAGCGCGGCGGCGATCTGGGGACGACTGTCAGCGGCGTTCGACCCGTTCGACCATGACGCCGTGCGCCGCGCACGCGCCGACCGGCTGGGGCGGCTCGGCCTGTCCGCCGCCAAGATCAAGACGCTGAAGCATCTGGCACGCGAGATCGGCGCGCAGCGGCTGAACCTCGACGTGCTCGCCGAGGAAGATGCCGACGCCGCGCATCATACGCTGATTGCGCTGCCCGGCATCGGCCCCTGGACCGCGGACGTCTATCTGCTGTTCTGCCTCGGCCATGGCGATGCCTGGCCGGCCGGCGACCTCGCCGTGCAGGAGGCCATCAAGATCGGCCTCGGCCTCCAGGCGCGGCCGACCGAGAAGCAGATGGCGCCGCTCGCCGAACCCTGGCGTCCCCTGCGCGGCGCGGCGGCGCATTTGTGGTGGAGCTATTATCGCGCGGTGAAGAAGCGCGAAGGCGTGCTCGCCGGGTCAAACTAGCCGCGCAGCCGCTCGCGATCGGCGCGGGCGCATTCGGCCACGAAGTCGATCACGGCCCGTACCGCAGGAAGCTCGACGAGGTCGGGATGCGCGAGCAGCCACAGGTCGGCCACGCTGGCGAGCTTCTGCGGCGCGACGCGGATGAGGTCGGAATAGCTTTCCGCGACGAAACACGACAGCGCGGAAATTCCGATCCCTGCGCGCACGGCCGCCAGCATGTCGCCCTGCGAGGAGCAGCGCATCACGACCGTGCCCTGGCGGGTGATCGCATCGCTCCATCGCGCAAGCTGCGCGTTGGAATCCTGGTCGGCAAAGCCGATTACGCTGTGCTCCTTCCACTCGCCGCGGCGCTCCGGCAGGGACCGCCCCGCGGCATAGTCGCGCGAGGCATAGAAGCCCGTGCCGAGCCGGCCGATCTTGCGGCCGACCAGATTTTCCTCGCCGCTGTCGAGCGGCCGCAGCACGACGTCGGCTTCCCGGCGCCGCACGCTGGCCGGAAACGGATGGGTGATGATCTCGAGGCGAATGTGATCATGCGCGCTGAGAAAGGCGTGCAGCCGGGGCATCAGCCAGTGTGAGGCCAGCGTCGCCCCGATCGACAGCTTGACCGTACCGCGCGCCTTGCGCCCGCCGGCGCCGACGGCGGCCTCGGCGCGGAGCGCGGCAGCCGCCATTGCCTCGGCATGCTCGCGCAAAGTACGGCCATCGGCAGTGAGCACGAAGCCGTCGGCAGCACGGGCCAGCAGCTTGGTGCCGAGTTGCGCCTCCAGCGCCGCGATCTTTCGGCTGACGGTCGGGTGGCTCGCGTGCAGGCGCCGCGCCGCTGCCGTGAAGCTGCCGGTATCCGCCACCGCGACGAAGGTCTTGCAGAGGTCCCAATCCACCGGCCACTCCGTTCAAAACTGAATGCGCACATGTTCAATCTTGAACGATCCTGCACGCGCCGTCCAACCCTATAGTGCGGTCAAACCGCGAGGCAGGCGCACGCTGCCAGCCGCGACAATCGACATGGAAGCGCTCACCGCCGGCCGGAAGAACCGGCGATGCGCGTCGTCAGGAGGATCGGATGGCACTGCCTGCGCTGCTCAAGAACAATCTGGAACTGCCGGTGGTCGGCTCGCCGCTCTTCATCGTCTCCGGACCGGAGCTGGTGATCGCCCAGTGCAAGGCGGGCGTTGTCGGCTCCTTTCCCGCGCTCAACGCCCGTCCGGTCGAGAAGCTCGATGAATGGCTCAGCCGCATCGAGGACGAGCTCGGCGAATACAAATCGCGCAATCCCGGCAAGAAGGTCGCACCCTACGCCGTCAACCAGATTTGCCATGCCTCGAACGACCGGCTGATGAGGGACATGGAAATTTGCGTCAAGCACAAGGCGCCCATAATCATCACTTCGTTGCGGCCGCCGGCAGAGCTCGTCCAGGCCGCACATTCCTACGGCGGGCTGGTGTTCCACGACGTCATCAACGTCAAGCATGCGCGAAAAGCCGCCGAGCAAGGCGTCGACGGCCTGATCCTGGTCTGCGCCGGTGCGGGCGGACATGCCGGCACGCTGTCGCCCTTCGCGCTGGTGCGCGAGGTCAAGCAATGGTTTGGCGGCGCGATCCTGCTGTCGGGTGCGATCAGCGACGGCTTTGGCATCGCCTCGGCGCTGGCGCTGGGCGCCGACCTCGCCTATTTGGGCACGCGGTTCATCGCGACGAAGGAGGCCAATGCCGACGCGGCCTACAAATCGGCGCTGACCCAGCATGCCGCGCATGACATCGTCTACACCAACCTGTTCACCGGCGTGCACGGCAACTATCTCGGCCCTTCGATCGCCGCCGCCGGGCTGGATCCGGACAATCTCCCGGCCGCCGACAAGTCGAAGATGAATTTCGGCTCCGGCGGCAACATGAAATCGAAAGCGTGGCGCGACATCTGGGGATGCGGCCAGGGCATTGGCCAGATCAGCGACGCTCCCGCCGTCGCCGAACTCGTCGACCGGATGAAGGGAGAGTTCGATCAGGCCCGGCAGGATTTCCTGATGCGCGCAAGCGCCTGAGGCTTGTTCGAACAAGGAAATTGGACTGACAAGAAAAACGGGAGGACACCATGAAGCTGGCAGCCGCACTGATCGGCCTGTCGTTGCTGACGCTCGCCGGCGGCAGCGCCCGTGCCGAAGGCACGGGGGAGATCCGCATCGGACAGACGCTGCCCTATAGCGGCCCGGCCTCCGGTTTCGGCGCGATCGGACGGACGCAGGAAGCCTTCTTCGAGAAGATCAACGCCGAAGGCGGCATCAACGGCCGCAAGGTCAAGTTCATCACGCTGGATGATGCCTATTCGCCGCCGAAGACGGTCGAGCAGACCCGCAAGCTGGTGGAGCAGGACGAGGTGCTGATGATGTTCGGCTCGCTCGGCACCGCCACCAACAGCGCCGTGCAGCGCTACCTCAACAGCAAAAAGGTACCGCAGCTGTTCGTGCTCTCCGGCGCGACGAAATGGGCCGATCCGCAGAAATATCCGTGGACCATGCCCGGCATGGCCGCCTACGAATCCGAGGGTGTGGTCTATGCCAAGCACGTGCTGCGGGCCAAGCCCGGCGCCAAGATCGCCATCCTGTCCCAGAACGACGATTTCGGCCGTGACTATGTCGCAGGCTTCAAGCGCGCGCTGGGCGACAAGGCAGCTAGCATGATCGTCGCGGAGCAGACCTACGAGACCAGCGCCCCGACGATCAGCTCGCAGCTCTCGACCCTGAAGGCCTCAGGCGCCGATGTGCTGTTCGGCGTCGTGCTCGGCAAGTTCACCTCGCAGATGATCAAGGGCGTAGCCGAGATCGGCTGGAAGCCCGAGCTGTTCTTCGTGCCGACCTCGGCCTCGTCGATCTCGTTCCTGGAGCCTGCCGGCCTCGACAACGCCGTCGGCCTGATCTCGTCGAGCAACCAGAAGGACACGATGGATCCGCAATGGGCCGACGATCCCGGCGTGAAGGAGTATTTCGCCTTCATGAAGCAGTACATGCCGAATGCGGACCTCTCGAATTCCAACTACGGCGCCGGCTATCACTATGCGACGCTGCTGATGACCGTGCTGAAGGGGTGCAAGGACGATGTGAGCCGCGACAACATCATGCGCCAGGCCGCTTCTCTGAAGGAGGTGAAGTTGCCGCTGCTGCTGCCGGGCATGAGTGTGAGCACCGGCCCCGACGACTATCTGCCGTTCCAGCAGCTTCAGCTCCGGCGCTTCAACGGGAAGAGCTGGGTGGGATTCGGCGACGTGCTGGATGATCGCTGAGGCTAGCGGAATAAGGACAGATGATGATCATCAGCGGCGAACGCCTGATCGGCTATGACGCGATCCAGGCGCGCATCAAACGCGCGGCGAGCGGGCTTCGCGGCCTCGGCCTTGGCGAAGGCGCGCCCGTTGCCATGATGCTGCGCAACGATTTCGCCCTGTTCGAGGTGGTCGCGGCCTCGGCCGCATTGGGCAGCCCTGTGGTGCCGATCAACTGGCATCTCAAGGCCGAGGAGGTCCGCTACGTTCTCGCCGACAGCGGCGCCAAGATCCTGGTCTGCCATGCCGATCTGTTGCCGCAGATCCGTGACGGCGTGCCGGCGGATGTCCGCCTGCTCGTCGTCGCGACACCGCCCGAGCTTGCGGCGACCTTCGCAATACCCCCTGATCTAACCGAGGTCCCGGCTGGATTGACGGATTGGGACCGCTGGCGCGACGGTCATCCGGAAACCCAGGAGCCGCCGCGCCGCGCGGCGGCGATGATCTACACCTCGGGGACCACGGGCATGCCGAAGGGCGTGCGGCGCATGCCGATGCAACCCGAGCAGGCCGCCGCTTCCGAACGCGTCGGCGCGATTGCCTACGGCATCAAGCCGCGCGAGGACCAGGTCGTGCTGATCAACGGACCGATGTATCATTCGGCGCCGCATTCCTACGGCATGATGGCGTTCCGCAACGGCTGCACGATCGTCCTGCAGCCGCGATTCGATGCCGAGGAGCTCTTGGCGCTGATCGAACGCCACCGCGTGACGCACATCCACATGGTGCCCACCATGTTCGTTCGTCTGCTCCGCCTGCCCGACGCAGTCCGGCGGCGCCACGATCTCTCCTCGCTGCGGTTCGTCGTGCACGGCGCCGCGCCCTGCCCGCCCGAAGTCAAGCGGGCCATGATCCAGTGGTGGGGACCAGTCATCAATGAATATTTCGGCTCGACCGAGACCGGCATCCCGGTCTGGCATTCGGCCGAGGAGGCCCTGAAGAAGCCCGGCACGGTGGGGCGCGCCATCGACGGTGGCATCGTCAGGATCTTCCGAGACGACGGCAGCCTCTGCGGCGCGAACGAGGTCGGCGAGATCTACATGCGCCAGACGGCGGTGCCCGATTTCGACTATCACGGCAAGGCGCAGGCGCGCGCCGAGGCGGGGCGCGACGGCCTCGTCAGCGTCGGCGACGTCGGCTATCTCGACGACGAGGGCTATCTGTTCCTGTGCGACCGCAAGCGCGACATGGTGATCTCAGGCGGAGTCAACATCTATCCCGCCGAGATCGAGAACGCGCTGATCGCCATGCCCGGCGTGCGCGATTGTGCCGTGTTCGGCATTCCCGACGCCGAGTATGGCGAGCGCCTGTGCGCCTGCATCGAGCCGGAGACGGACACGCGGCTCTCTTCCACGTTAGTGCAGGCCTTTCTGCGCGAGCGACTGGCCAACTTCAAGGTGCCGAAGGAGATCCAGTTCCTGGATACGCTGCCCCGCGAGGCGACCGGGAAGATCTTCAAGCGCAAGCTGCGCGATCCCTACTGGGCGGACCGGAGGGCGGGCGGGCTTTAGCCGCCGGACGCAATATTCCGTCCGAGCAGGGCCATATGCCGGCATTGCTCGGGTGATGTGCTTTTGGCGGCCTGCGAAACCGTATAGCTTCGACCAGAGGAAACGCCGCGAAGACGGCCAAGAGGTCGCATGCTGGACAGGACGAAGGATATTTCCGTCGCCGCGCAAGCCTGGCTCGACGCTTTCGAGCGCACGCTGAACGAGCCCGATCGCGAAGCCCTCCAGCAGCTGTTCGTGGCGGACAGTTTTTGGCGGGATGTACTGGCGCTGAGCTGGAACCTGCAGACAATCGCAGGCCGCGATACGATCACGCAGGAGCTGAGCAGGCTCGTGCCCAAGGCGAGCCCGACCAGTTTCAGGATCGCCCCTAACCGCGCGCCACCGCGCTGGGTAACGCGCGCCGGCACCAGCGCCATCGAAGCGATCTTCAGTTTCGAGAGCGCGATCGGGCGCGGCAGCGGCATCGTCCGGCTCATTCCTGACAGCACCGATGGCGACCGCCTGAAAGCGTGGACGCTGCTGACGGCACTCGACGAGCTCAAGGGATTCGAGGAGCAGCTCGGCATCTCGCGCGGTCAGGCCTATTCGCGCGATTTCCGCGGGCCGAACTGGCTCGATCTGCGCAACGCCTCACGAGATTATGCGAAACGAGATCCTGCCGTGCTGGTGGTCGGCGGCGGCCAGGCCGGACTCGCGATCGCCGCGCGGCTGAAGCAGTTGCAGGTCGACGCGCTGATCGTCGATCGCGAGTCGAGGATCGGCGACAATTGGCGCAACCGCTATCACGCACTGACCCTGCACAACCAAGTGCAGGTCAATCACCTCCCCTACATGCCGTTTCCGCCGAACTGGCCGACCTATATCCCCAAGGACAAGCTCGCCAACTGGTTCGAGTCTTACGTCGATGCCATGGAGCTGAACTTCTGGACCGGGACCGAGTTCGAAGGCGGCGCCTATGACGAGGCCAAGGCATGCTGGACGGTCACACTGCGGCGCGCCGACGGCAGCATGCGGACCATGCATCCCCGCCATGTCGTCATGGCGACCGGCGTCAGCGGCATCGCCAACATACCCGACATTCCGACGCTCGGCAATTTCAAGGGCACGTTGCTGCATTCCAGCCGCTACGAGGACGGCGAGAACTGGACCGGCAAGCGCGCGATCGTCATCGGCACCGGCAACAGCGGCCACGACATCGCGCAGGATCTTTATTCCAGTGGCGCCGAGGTGACGTTGGTGCAGCGCTCGCCGACGCTGGTCACAAATATCGAGCCGTCGGCACAGCTTGCTTACGCCACCTACAATGAAGGCACGCTCGAGGACAATGATCTGATCGCGGCCTCGATGCCGACACCGCTGGCGAAGAAAACCCATGTGATGCTGACCGAGCAATCCAAGGAGCTCGACAAGGAGCTGCTCGACGGCCTCTCACGCGTCGGCTTCAAGCTCGACTTCGGCGAGGGCGGGACGGGCTGGCAATTCAAATACCTCACCCGCGGCGGCGGCTATTATTTCAACGTTGGCTGCTCCAATTTGATCGTCGAGGGCAAGATCGGGCTCAGGCAGTTTTCCGACATCGAGGGCTTCGTCGGGGAAGGCGCGCGGATGAAGAACGGCACCACCATCGCCGCCGACCTGATCGTGCTCTCCACCGGCTACAAGCCGCAGGAATATCTGGTGCGAAAGCTGTTCGGCGATGCCGTCGCCGACCGCGTCGGCCCGATCTGGGGCTTCGGCGACGGTTTTGAGCTGCGCAACATGTATGCGCGCACGAAGCAGCCCGGCCTGTGGTTCATCGCCGGCAGCCTCGCGCAATGCCGCATCAACTCGAAATACCTCGCACTCCAGATCAAGGCGATCGAGGAAGGGATATGGGGGCGTGAGGTGAGTACGGCTTAGGCCAGCCGTCATTCCGGGGCGCGACGAAGTCGCGAGCCCGGAATCCATTGCGCCGCCTATTGCGCGGATAGATGGATTGCGGGCTCGCGCTACGCGCGCCCCGGAATGACAGGAGCCGGAATGACAGGAGGAAGAAATCATGCCAGCCATTCTCGGCACCGGCGAGCACCGCTACCGCGTCGTCGAAAATTTCGCCAAGCTGCCGGACGGCTGGCAGCTCACCGATGTCGCCTCCGTCGCCGTTGACAGCCGCGACCGGATCTACGTCTTCAACCGCGGCGCCCATCCGATGGTGGTGCTCGACCGTGACGGCAATTTCCTGCGCAGCTTCGGCGAGGGGCTGTTCTCGCGCGCGCACGGCCTGCACATCGATGCCGACGACAATCTCTACTGCACCGACGATGGCGACCACACCGTGCGCAAATGTACCACCGACGGCAAGGTGCTGCTGACGATCGGCATCCCCGCAAAGCCGTCGCCGTTCATGAGCGGCGAGCCGTTCCACCGTTGCACCCACACCGCGCTGTCGCCGAAGGGCGAGATCTATGTCTCCGACGGCTATGGCAATGCGCGCGTGCACAAGTTCACCCCCGACGGCAAGCTGCTCAAGAGCTGGGGCGAGCCGGGGACCGATCCCGGCCAGTTCAACATCGTGCACAACATCGCCACCGATGCCGACGGCTGGGTCTACGTCGCCGACCGCGAGAACCATCGCGTACAGGTGTTCAACGGCGAGGGCAAATACGAGACGCAGTGGAACAATCTTCACCGACCCTGTGCGCTGTGCTGCAGCGGCGGGGCTAACAGTCCGATCTTCGTGATCGGCGAGCTCGGGCCCGGCCTGGCCGTCAACCGCAAGGTGCCCAATCTCGGCCCGCGGCTGTCGATCGTTGACGCCAAGGGCAAGCGCATCGCGCGGCTCGGCGGCGAGGAGGGCCCGGGCGTTGCCAGCGGAAAATTCCTGGCGCCCCACGGCATCGCGCTGGATTCGAAAGGCGACATCTATGTCGGCGAGGTCGGCGTCACCGACTGGAAGACGAGCTTTCCGGACGAGGAGATGCCGGCCGCCGTGCGCGCAACGCGGTGCTTGCAGAAGCTGGAGCGGGTACGGGAGTAGCGCGGCAAATCACGCCGTACAGGGACAAGCGGTCCCGGACCAGCCAGGCTGCCCCTTGAGATCGCGGCTTTTTGAGCGCTCCTGCCACCTCGCCGCCGTATTGCTTCGGCCTGAATAAGTCGCTCAACGGGCTTCACAATCCCGTCACGCTGCATGTAGTATGTCAGTACATGCTGCTTCGCAGCGTACATTGGAGGCCGGGAGCGTTACTTGAACGCACATGTCTCGCAAGGCAGTTGGCCGGTGTTGGTGCTGAATGCGGACTTCCGGCCGCTGAGTTACTACCCGCTGTCTCTTTGGTCGTGGCAAGACGCGATCAAGGCGGTGTTCCTCGACCGCGTCAACATCGTCGCTCACTACGATCAGGCGGTCCACAGTCCGACCCTGCAAATGCAGCTGCCGAGCGTCGTCTCGCTCAAATCCTTCGTCAAACCGACCACCCACCCCGCCTTCACCCGATTCAACGTCTTTCTGCGCGACCGTTTCGCCTGCCAATATTGCGGCTCGCCCGAAGACCTGACCTTCGACCACATCATCCCGCGCAGCAAAGGCGGTCAGACCACTTGGGAGAACGTGGTCGCGGCGTGCTCGCCGTGTAACTTGCGCAAGGGCAATCTGACGCCGGCTCAGGCCAGGATGTTTCCGCGGCAGAGCGCGTTCGCGCCGACCGTGCACCAGCTCCACCGCAACGGCCGCCTGTTCCCGCCGAACTACCTGCACGACAGCTGGCTGGACTATCTGTACTGGGATACAGAGCTGGATCCGTAGCGGAGAGCCTGCGAACGGGTTATCCCCGCTGCAACGCCAGCGTCACGCCGCCGAGCGTGAGCGCCATTGCCGTCCATTCGCGATAGCCCAGCGGCTCGCCCAGAATGAGGGCGGCGGAGACCACGCCGATCACCGGCACGATCAGCATGCCGGTCGAGGCCGTCGTCGGTGGCAGGCGGCGCAGCGTCTCGAACCAGGTGACGTAGCAGACGCCCATCGGCACCAATGTCATGTAGACGAAGCAGCCGAGCCCCACCGGGGTGATCGCAGTGACGTCGGGACCCTCGAACAGCACACCGAGGACCAGCATCGTGGCGCAACCGAGCCCGACCTGCCAGGCGACGACGACCAGCGGCGGCATCGGCAGCGGCTTGCGGTTGAGCACGTTGCCGAGCGCGAACAGGATGGCGCAGAGCAGCGCGAGCACGATACCCAGCAGCTTGTCGGCGGTGAACGCAAAGCCGTTTCCGCTCAAGAGCAGCGTGACGCCGGCAACGCCGAGGACCAGCCCGAGGATATCCCGCAGGGCCGGCCGCGTGTGCAGCACCGGCCAGGCGAACAGCATCGCCCAGATCGGCATGGTGTAGGCGAGCAGAGCGCCCTCGCTCACCGTCACATATTTCATCGCGACCGTGCCGAGCCCCATCCAGGCGACCACGTTGGTGAGGGTCGCAAACACCAGCCGCGGGATGGCCTCGCGCGGAACGGCAAACGACTCCTTCCGGCTCAGCACCAGAGCGCCGAGAATGAGCGAGGCGCAAACGCCCGCAAGTCCACGCGCGAACAGAGGCGGCCATTGCTGGAGCAGCAGCTTCATCAGCGGCCAGTTCAACGCCCAGCCGAAGGCCGTCACGCAGAGGCAGAGAGCGCCGATCGTCCTGTCGCGTCGCGCGGGATCCATGACTAGCGCTTAGCAGGCAAGCACGGCCGGCTCCACCTCGGCTGGCGCATGCGGGGCCATCACGACGCTGGGAACTCGAAGCGCCCGTGCCCGTTCAGACTCGACGCCATGCGCACCGGCATGCACGTTCACCAAACGCGTTCGTCGGCCACCCAATGAAACAGGAAAACACTCATGCCCGCAACCGAGAGTGATCACGTCTACAAGATCCTGGATCTCGTCGGATCGTCGGAAACCTCGATCGAGGACGCGATCAAGAATGCGATCAGCCGCGCTGCCAAGACCGTTCGCGAGATGAAATGGTTCGAGGTGGTGCAGACGCGCGGCCACATCGAGAACGGCACCGTCGGTCATTACCAGGTGACGCTGCGCGTCGGCTTCACGCTGGAGGGATGACGCGGTGGACGCCGGGCGGAACCGTCGCGCGCGGCGCGGCGTGACATCCGCCCGGCGAGCGGATCTGATATCCGCGACCGTCTCCGGTCCACTACGGACCGGCGCAATCATCGCAAATATTGCAACAGGCCGTTAAGGTGAAGGTGAGAGGTTTGCACCAATTTGGAGCAAGCCTGATGGTCACGGGCCGCGAACTCGGCAAGACGCCTCTTCCGCTCTGGGCGGCGGGGTTCGTCGCCTTGATTTGCGTCGCCATCCTGGGCTTGAGTGCCTGGCGCGAATGGGAAGCGCGCGAGGCTGATCTCAGGAACGCCGAAGTCGAGGTCGCCAATGTGGCGCATTCCTTGGTCCAGCATGCGGACGACACGTTCGAACTCGCCGACACGCTCCTGGTTGGACTGGTCCATCGGCTCGAAATCGACGGAACCGGGCCGGACACGATCGCAAAGCTCCAGGCCTATCTGCCGACGCGCAAATCATCGGACCGCATCCGCGGCATCTTCATCTATGACGCGAGCGGCCGGTGGCTTGCCACGACCGAGCGCCTCGACTTCTCCAAGCTCAACAACAGCGATCGTGATTATTTCCGGCGCCATCGCGACTCGCCGGAACCGGGCACGCTGATCGGACCTCCGGTCAAGAGCCGCTCCGGAGGCCAATGGATCATCACCGCGTCCCGCCGGATCAACGATTCCGACGGCGGCTTCGCCGGCGTTGCTCTGCTCACGATCGACGTCAGCTATTTCGTCAAGTTCTACGAGCGGTTCGACATCGGCCCGAACGGCTCGGCATCGTTGCTCAACAGCCGTGGCATCATGCTGGCGCGCAGCCGCGACGAGAGCGGCGCCTTCGTCGGACGCGACCTGTCCAATGCGCCCTTGTTCAATGGCTGGGAAAGCCGCCCCGACGCGGCGGTCTACTATTTCAAGTCGCCGCTCGATGGCGTGCAGCGGCTGAGCTATTACCAGCGCAGCAGCCGCTATCCCCTGCTGGTGCTGGCGAGCAAGTCGCAGGACGACGTGCTGGCCCCCTGGCGCCGCGCGGCAGCCGCGCGCATGACCTTCGTCCTCGGCCTCGTGCTGCTGATCGCCGTAATCGGCTACTATCTTGTCCGTCAGTTGCTGCAGCGGCAACGCACGGCACAGGCCCTCGTCGCCAAGGAAGCCAATTTCCGCCTGCTGGCCGAGCAATCCAGCGACATGGTGACCCGCATCGGTCTGGATAACCGGCTGCTCTACGTCTCGCCTTCCTGCGCGCGCATCACCGGCTGGTCGGCCGAAGAGCTGCTTGGCACGTCGGCCATCGCCGGCATTCACGCGGACGACATGGAGCGGGTCGAGCAGGCCATCGCCGCGCTGAAGAACGGCGAAGCCGAGGAGGCTCGGTTCGTCTATCGCCAGCGTCATCGCGACAAGGGCGAGATCTGGGCCGAGGCGGCGCTGCACGTGACGCTGGCGTCAGACAGCGGCGAGATCGACGGCGTCGTCGCGGTCGTGCGCGACATGACCGAGCAGAAGGATCTTCAGGACAGGCTCGCCTCGCTGGCAACGACCGACGGCCTCACGGGCCTTGCCAACCGGCGCGCATTCGACGAGCGGCTGGCCGACGAATGGGCGCGGGCCCGGCGCGACGGCACGCAGCTCTCGCTGTTGCTGATCGATGTCGATCATTTCAAGAAGTTCAACGACCATTACGGACATCTGGCGGGCGACGCCTGCCTGCGCGCGCTCGGCCGGATTCTATCGGCGCAGGCCAGGCGGCCGGCCGACCTCGCCGCGCGTTATGGCGGCGAGGAATTCGCCGTCCTGTTGCCGAACACCGGCCCTGACGGCTGCGCCGAGGTCGGCGAGGGAATTCGCCTGGCACTGAAGGAGCTCGCCATGCTGCATGGGCAAAATCCGCCGTCCCGGCTGGTGACTGCGAGCCTCGGCGGCGCATCGGCTGTTCCGTCCGAGACCGCGATGGACTGCAGCACGCTGGTCGCCGCCGCCGACCGCGCGCTTTATGCCGCCAAAGACGGCGGCCGTGACCGGCTGGTGATGTCGGGACAGGTCATACCGTGGCCCGCGAAGACCGCGTGACGAGATCGATGACGATCCTCATGCCAGATGGCACGAGACGAAGTGTCCGCCCGCTCCTTCCCTCAGTTCCGGCGCGCTTTCCGCGCAGCGCGGCTGGGCGATCGGACAGCGGGTGTGGAAGTGACAGCCCGACGGCGGCTTCATCGGGCTCGGCACGTCGCCCTTGAGGCGGATGCGCTCGCGCTTCAGTTTTGGATCGGGCACGGGCACCGCCGACAACAGCGCCCTTGTATAGGGATGCTGCGGGTTGCGGTAGAGATCGCTCGCTTTCGCCAGCTCGACGATGCGGCCGAGATACATCACCGCGACGCGGTCGGAGATGTGCTCGACCACCGAGAGGTCGTGCGCGACAAACAGATAAGTGAGGTTCAGCTCGGCCTGGAGGTCCTCCAAGAGGTTGATGACCTGGGCCTGGATCGACACGTCGAGCGCCGAGACCGGCTCGTCGCAGACGATCAGCTTCGGCTCGACCGCGAGCGCGCGCGCGATCACGATGCGCTGGCGCTGGCCGCCGGAGAATTCATGCGGGTAACGCCGCATGTGCTCGGCCTTGAGCCCGACCTTGACCAGGAGACCGGCGACGCGCTCCTCGCGCTCTTTCACGGAGGAGGCGAGATTGTGGATGGTGAAGGCCTCGCCGAGAATCGCGCCGACCGTCATGCGCGGATTGAGCGAAGCGAACGGATCCTGGAACACCAGCTGCATGTTCCGCCGCATCGCGCGCAGATCATTGCCGCCGAGCTGGCGCACGTCCTGGCCGTCGAAGGTGACCTCGCCGTCGGTCGGCTCGATCAGGCGCAGCACGCAGCGTCCCGTGGTCGACTTGCCGCAACCGGATTCGCCGACGAGACCGAGCGTCTCGCCGCGGTTGACCGAGAACGACACGCCGTCGACTGCATAGACGGTGCCGACCTGGCGCGACAACAGGCCGCCGAGCACGGGAAAATGTTTCTTCAGGCCGCTGACGCGCAGCAGGGGTTCGCTCATGACGCGGCTCCCAGGTTCGGATCGCCGAGGTGACAGGCCATGCGATGGCCGGGCGAAACCTCGCGCAGCAGCGGCTCCTTCTCGGTGCAGACGTCCATGGCGAATTTGCAGCGCGGCGCAAAGCGGCAGCCGACCGGCGGATTGATCAGGATCGGCACCGTGCCGCCGATCGCCTCGAGCCGCGTCTTGTGCTCGCTGTCGAGATCGATGCGCGGGATCGAGCGGATCAATCCTTGAGTATAGGGATGGCGGGGATTGCCGAACAGCTCGTCGACCGGCGCCTCCTCCACCACCTTGCCGGCATACATCACGACGACGCGCTGCGCCGTCTCGGCAACCACGCCCATGGCATGGGTGATCAACATCACCGCCATGCCGAAGCGCTCCTTCATGTCCTGGAGCAGGTCGAGAATCTGCGCCTGGATGGTGACGTCGAGCGCGGTGGTGGGCTCGTCGGCGATGATCAGCTTCGGCTTGCAGGCGAGCGCCATCGCGATCATCACGCGCTGGCGCATGCCGCCGGAGAACTGGTGCGGATAATTGTGCACGCGGCCTTCGGCGTTGGGGATCTGCACCAGCTTCAGCATCTCGATGGTGCGATCGAGCGCCTGCTTCCTCGTCACGGCTTCGTGACGGCGCAGGCTCTCGGCAATCTGCTCGCCGATGGTCAGCACCGGGTTGAGCGAGGTCATCGGCTCCTGGAAGATGAAGCCGATCTCCTTGGCCCTGATCTCGTCGAGCTGATTGCTGGTCAGCGGCACGAGATCGCGGCCCTCGAAGATGATCTGGCCCGCCGCGATCCGGCCAGGCGGCATCGCGATCAGCTTCAGGATCGACATCGCGGTCACGGTCTTGCCGCAGCCGGATTCGCCGACGACGCAGAGCGTCTCGCCCCGGTTGATGGAGATGTCGACGCCATCGACGGCCTGGAGGATGCCGTCGTCGGTGGAGAAGTGGGTTTTCAGCCCCTTGATCTCGAGCAGGGGCGCCATCAGATCACCCGTCGCGCATCAAGCGCATCACGCAGGCCGTCGCCGATGAAGTTGATCGCGACCACCGCGATGAAGATCGCGCCGCCCGGAAACAATGCCCAATGCGGGCCGATGTCGAGGAAGTCCTTGGCGTCATACAGCAGGCGGCCCCAGGTCGGCGTATCAGGCGGGAAACCGAGGCCGAGGAAGGACAGCGTCGATTCCGCGATGATCGCCGCGGCAACGTCGATGGTGCCGGCGATGATCACCGGGCCGAGCGCGTTGGGCAGAATATGCCGTACCACCTGCCGCGCCGGGCTGGCGCCGAGCGCGCGGGCCGCCTCGACGAACTCCTTTTCGCGGATCGACAGGAACTGCGCGCGCACGAGCCGCGCCACCGGCATCCAGCGCAGGCCTCCGATGACGAGCACGATCAGGATGAAGATGCCGCCTTCGGGACCGAACACCGATTTCAGCCCCTCGCGGAAGAGATAGATGAGCAGGAGGAGCAGCGGCAGTTGCGGCAGTGACAGGAACAGGTCGGTCAGCCACATCAAACCGTGCCCGAGCGCTCCGCGCGACATGCCGGCGAGCGCGCCGATCAGCGTGCCGATGAAGACGGAGACCAGCATCGCGGCGAGGCCGACCGCGAGCGAGATGCGGCCGCCATAGATCATGCGCGCCAGAATGTCCTGGCCGAGATCGTCGGTGCCGAAGGGATGGGCGAGCGAGGGCCCTTGCAGGCCCGCAACGATGTCGATCTCGTTGATCTTGATGCGCCAGACGAAGGGCCCGAGAACGACGGCGAGCACCAGGATGAGGAGCAGGAAGGCGCTGACCACGGCGAGCTTGTGGCGGCTAAAGCGCCGCCATGTCTCGCGCCAGGGCGAATAGACCCGCCGCTCAGCGGAGGGAGATGCGAGGGTCAAGCCAGCCATACAGGACGTCCGCGATGAGATTGAACAGCACGACGAGGCACGCGAAGACGAAGGTCACGGCCATCACCACCGGCGTGTCGTTGGACAGGATCGAAGAGATCAGCAGCGAGCCGATACCGGGGATGCGGAAGATCTGCTCGGTGACGATGGCGCCGCCGAACACGGCGGGCATTTGCAGCGCGATCAGCGTCACGACCGGGATCATGGCGTTGCGCATCACGTGCTTGACGATGACCTTGGCCTGGCCGAGGCCCTTGGCGCGCGCCGTGGTGACGTAATCGAGCCTGATCACATCGAGCATCGCCGAGCGCACGAAACGCGTCATCGACGCCGCCTGAAACAGGCCGAGCACCGCCACCGGCATGATCGCCTGCCGGATCATCTCCAGCACCCAGCGGATGCCGGTGCCCTTGATGTCGGTGGTATAGACGAAGGGCAGCCAGTCCAGTGTGACCGAGAAGATCAGGATGAACAGGATGCCGGTGAAGAAGGTCGGCAGCGAAAAGCCGACGAAGGCGAGCGTGTTGGCGACCTGGTCGAACACCGAATAAGGCTTGGTCGCCGCATAGACACCGACGGGAATTGCGACCAGCAGCGCCAGAATCTGTGCCGAGCCGATCACATAGAGTGTCGTCGGAAGGCGTTGGAGGATGAGCGTATCGACGTTCATCCGGCTGACGAACGAAAAACCCCAGTCGCCGTGCAGCATGGCGTTGAGCCAATGCAGGTAGCGGAGGTAGATCGGATCATCCAGGCCGAATTTGGCCCGAAGCGCGGCCTGCACTTCGGGCGGCACGTTCGGATTGGTCGCCAGTTCGGAGAACGGGTCGCCGGGAGCCAGCGCCAGCACGAAGAACAGCACTGCCGAGATGCCGAGCAGGCTCGGAATCGCGATCAGCAGGCGACGCAGGACATACTGACTCATCAGGGAAGGATCCTCCTAGCGGCCGTCCCTCACGCGTCTCGGTACCAGTCCTGGATGTTGTCCGTCTCATTGGCCCAACCGCTCAGCGCTGGCCGAAGCGCGTTGGCCGCGGCTTCCACCTTCAGGCGATGCATCACCGGAATGAACACGGTGTCCTGCCAGAGCAGATCGTTGCACTTGATGTAGAGCGCCGCGCGCTTGACCGGATCGGTCTCGGTCTCGGCCGCCGCAATGGCGGCATCATAGTCCTTGTTGACATAGCGCGGGAAATTCTGGCCCTGCCACTTGTTCTCCTTGGTGGCAACGTTGGCGGAGATGTAGCGGCGCATGTGCAAGGCCGGATCCGGCTGCGTCATCGGGATCTGGAATTCCTCGATGTCCGCATAGAACTTGGGGTAGGTATCGGGGTTGGCCACGTCCGACGAGAAGAACACCGAGGCCACGACCGATTTCAACTCGACGTCGATGCCGGCCTTCTGGCAGGCCTGCTTGACGATCGCCTGGGTCTTCTGGCGCGGACCGTTGGTCGAGGTCTGGTACAGAAGCTTGAACTTCTTTCCGTCTTTCTCTCGGATGCCGTCCGCTCCGACCTTCCATCCGGCGTCGTCGAGCATCTTCGACGCCTTCTCGATGTTGAACTCCCACGAGGTGTTCTTGGAGACGAACTTCTCGGGGCCGTTGAGGTAGTTGGCGGTCGTGCGGCCGGCGCGACCGTAAATCGCCTTTTTGACGGACTCACGATCGACCAGCAGGGACAGCGCCTTGCGCACGTTCGGATCGGAGAAAATCGGATGCTTGGTCTTCATCGAGGACCGTTCGCCATCGACCTCGGTGTTGGGATCGGTGAAGTTGATCGCGATGAACTCGATGTCGCCGCCCGTGGCATAGACGGTCTTGCCCTTGCCGCCCTTCTCCAGACGCAGCAGCACGTCGTCTTCGACCTGCATGTTCCAGGCGAAATCGAATTCGCCGGTCTGGATCACCGCGCGCGCCGCCGAGACGGCATCGCCGCCGCCCTTCATCTCGATCGTGTCGAAATGCGGACGATTGGGCATGTGATAGTCGGGATTGAGCTCGCCGCGGACCACATCGCCCGGCTTGAACTCGACGAACTTGTAGGGACCGGTGCCCACCGGGGCCAGATTGTTCGGCGCCTCGCGGGACTTCGAACCCTTGTAGTCGGTGAACAGATGCTTCGGGAGAACGCAGCCATACGCGCCGACGAAGGCATTCGCCCAGAATGGCGTCGGCGTCTTGAACAGGATGCGGATCGAAAGATCGTTGACCTTCTCGACCGTAATTTCACCATAGGTGCTGATGCTGACGGCGGCCGTGGCGGGGTCGCTGGCATACTGCCAAGTAAACACGAAGTCGTCGGCGGTGAGCGGCTTGCCGTCGTGCCACTTCACTCCCGGCTTGATTTTCCAGACCACGGATTTGGCATCGGCGGCGAGACCGCCGTTTGCAAGGGAGGGAATCTCTGCGGCGAGAATCGGGTTGAGATTGCCGTCGGCGTCCCAGCTTGCGAGCGGCTCGTAGAACAGGCGCGATCCGTCCTGATCCTTGGTGCCGGTGGCGAAATGTGGATTGAGCAGCGTCGGCCCCTGCCACCACAGCAGCTTGAGAGGGCCGCCGCCCCCGCGCTTGGTCGGCTTATAGGCCGCGGGGCTCTGCGCCATGGCAACGCCGCCGAGCGCGAGGAGCTGGTTGGCCAGGGGAGCGGTAAGACCGACCGCGGCCATGCGCTTGATGAAGGCGCGGCGATCCATCCGCCCGTCCTTCACCTGGCCGATCATCGAACGCAGTTCTTTATCCAGCATGGTTGTCCCCCGTCTGGTTCCCATCGTGATGAGGGCGGCCGGGAAACGCGGCTGCCCATTTGGCTGGCAGTAGATGGCACACCGAATGGGGGGCGCGTCAACTGCGACCGTGTGTATGCAAACGGTCTTCTGGCTGTCTGTTGGGCAAAACCAGCGTCCCGCAGCCCATCCGTTCGGCAATCCAGCATCAAAACATGCTGGATTGCACGCTGCAGTGCGAAAAATTTGTTCGTCGGATCAGACGAAGTATCGAGGCGAATTCTACGCGACGGACATGTCGAGCGGCGGCTCAACGTGATCCGGCAGCGGACAGACATAGGGCGTCTTGGCCGTCCGCATCTTGAGGTCGGCCTTGGCTGCCTTGATCAGCTCCGGATCCGTCAGCGCCTTGATGCCGAGACCAGCCATCGCCTTGGCCGCCTGTACCATGGCCTTGTGGGCATGTGGGCTCTTGCCCTGCGCCACCACCTGCCAGGTGTGGAAGGGCGTGCCGATTGCAACCGTGGGGGCGTGAACCTGCACCGTCGGCACCACCCAGCTGACGTCGCCGACGTCGGTCGAGCCGACCAGCGGGTTGCGTTTGGCATCCAGTGGCACCAGGAAGTCGGCCAGCGGCCGATCGGTCGGCTCCATGCCGATCGCGTAATAGACCGACGCGATATCCTTGTCGCTCAACGTCGCGCGGATCTGGCCGGCAAAGCTCTTGTCCGCATCGTCGAAATGCGGCGGTCCGAGCTCTTCCATGACCCGGTGCAGGGCCTGCTCCAGCGGCGCGTTCGGCAGGATGTTCGAGACCGCGGAGATGATCTTCATCTCCACCTTGGTCTCGGTCATCAGCGCAGCGCCCTCTGCGATCTTGCTCACGCGTCCGACCAGCTCGTTCATGCCGGGAAGATCACGGGCGCGGATCGAATAGCGCACCCGCGCATGGGCCTGGACCACGTTGGGGGCAATGCCGCCGGTGTCGAGCAGCGCGTAATGCACGCGCGCATCGCTCGGCATATGCTCGCGCATGTAGTTCACGCCGACATTCATCAACTCGACCGCATCGAGCGCGGAACGGCCGAGATGCGGCGAGGCCGCGGCATGCGAGGTTCGGCCGGTGAAGATGAAGTCCGCGCGCGTGTTGGCGAGCGAGGGCGTCACCGCGACCTCCCAGAAGCTGTGCGGATGCCAGGTGATGGCGATGTCGGCATCTTCGAACGCACCCGAGCGCACCATGAAGGCCTTTGCCGCACCGCCTTCTTCCGCCGGGCAGCCGTAATAGCGCACGCGACCGGGCACCTTGTTCTCGGCGAGCCAATCCTTCATCGCGGTCGCGGCGAGCAGTGCGGCGGAACCGAGCAGATTGTGACCGCAGCCATGGCCGTGTCCGCCGGTCTCGACCGGGCGATGCTCGGCGACGCCTGCCTCCTGGCTGAGGCCGGGCAGCGCGTCGTATTCCCCCATGAAGGCGATGACCGGACCGCCCTCGCCCCATTCGCCCATCACCGCGGTCGGTATGCCGGCAACGTTCTCCGTAATGCGAAAACCCTGATGACGCAGCTCGGCGAGATGCTCGGCGGCGGACCGCGCCTCGGTGTAGCACACCTCGGGCATGCCCCAGACCTTGTCGCTGAGGTCGATGAAACGCCCCTTGATCGTGTCGATGCCACGCCAGATGTCGCTGCGGTTATCCATGCTTCGTTCCGTGATCCCTGGTCAAACGAAGCGGCAATGGTTAGCAGCTTCATCGCACGGCGCCTAGCAGCGGCGAGGACATCAGCCATGCGGTTGAGGCCGGAATGAGCGGCCGCCTGCCTCCTGTGCACGTCAGTTCCTGCGCATTGCGAAGATTTCAGACGGCCTGCTCCGGAATAGTTGGGAACGAGGCTTTCAAGACGGCCTCCCCCAGCATAAATTATACCTGCTTCGCGCGTCGCTCCGCTCGCATGGCGGAGCGATGCACTCAGCCAGGAGAACTCCATGCCCGCCCTGACCGAATGGAGAGTGCCGCCGGCCAATCAGCCGCGGACGAGCGACTACGGTTTCGATCTCGACCGCGCGCTCGCATCCGTCGTCGGCCTGCACGCCATCGTCCCGCCGGACGCCTTCAGCGCCGAGACGCTGGGCACCGAACGCGCCGGCAACGGCGTCGTGATTGACGACGGCCTGGTCCTCACCATCGGCTATCTCATCACTGAGGCAGAGTCGGTCTGGTTGCACCGGGCCGACGGACGCGTGGTGGAGGGGCATGCGCTCGGCTTCGATTCCGAGACCGGGTTCGGGCTTGTACAGGCGCTCGGCCAGCTCGACATCGAGCCGCTGCCGCTCGGCTCATCGGCGGCAACCCGGATCGGCGACCGCGTCGTGGTCGGCGGCGCCGGCGGCCGCACGCGGTCGGTTGCGAGCCAGATCGTGGCCAAGCAGGAATTCGCCGGCTACTGGGAATATCTGCTGGACGAAGCCGTCTTCACCTATCCCGCGCATCCGAACTGGGGCGGCACCGCGCTGCTCAACGAGCACGGCGAGTTGATCGGCATCGGCTCGCTTCAGCTCGATCGCGAACGCGACGGCAAGGCCGAGCACGTCAACATGGTCGTGCCGATCGACCTGTTGAAGCCGGTCCTGGACGATCTCCGCAGATTCGGTCGCGTCAACAAGCCGGCGCGACCGTGGCTCGGGCTCTACTCGACCGAGATCGACAACCGCGTGGTGGTGATCGGGATCTCCACCAACGGTCCGGCGGCGCGCGCCGAGCTCAAGACCGACGACATCATCCTCGCCGTCGATGGCGACAAGGTCACGAGCCAGACCGCCTTCTACAAGAAGTTGTGGTCGCTCGGCAGCGCCGGCGTCGACGTGCCGCTGACCGTGCACCACCAAGGCGTCACCTTCGACGTCACGGTGACCTCGACCGACCGCTTCAAGCTGCTGAAGGCGCCGAAGCTGCATTGAGTCCACGCTGAAGGGATCCACGATGACCGAGGCCGTTGTGGACGACATCGTGGCCGTGCTGCCGCCGCTGCTCAACGCGCTGGAAGCGCTTGGATTTTTCCAAAGGCAATTGCATCCACCGGCCTTTGCCTCCGTCATGAACGCAATCGGCGCGCCGGACGAGGCACTTCGAGCCGCACGCACTGCGATCGGAGATTGGCCGGAGCAATTCGCCGGCCTGCGCGAGCGACTGGATGGGGCCTGCGACGAGACGCTCGCCGCCTTTGCCGGCATCCGCGAGGTCGAGCGCGGCAACGGCGATCTCGTCGCGGTCTTCCGCGCGCTGCGCCACCTGCCGCGCGCACAGGAGGCGCTCTATCCGCTGGCGCCGCAGTTTCCGCCGGTGAGCAACTTCTTTCTCAACACTGCCCATCGCGAAAATGCGGACCTGTTGTCGCGGCTGGAAGTCGGTGCAGGCGAGCAGGCAGGCATCTTCCACGATCACAACGAGCCCGGCAGCCGCGGCGGCTTCTCGGTCTATGTGCCCGAATACTACACGCCAGGTCGCGCCATGCCGCTGGTGATGGCGCTGCATGGCGGCAGCGGCAACGGACGCGGCTTTCTGTGGAGCTGGCTGCGCGATGCCCGCAGCCTCGGCGCGATCCTGGTGGCGCCGACCGCGACCGGCCCGACCTGGGCGCTGATGGGTGATGATGCCGACACGCCCAATCTCATGCGTATCCTCGAGACCGTGCGCAGCCGCTGGGCCGTCGACGCCTCGCGCATGTTGCTGACCGGCATGAGCGACGGCGGCACCTTCTGTTACGTCAGCGGGCTCGACGGCGCCTCGCCCTTCACCCATCTGGCGCCGGTGTCCGCAACCTTCCATCCGCTGATGGCGGAGATGGCCGACGCCACGCGCCTGCAGGGGCTGCCTGTCTTCATCACCCACGGCAAGCTCGACTGGATGTTTCCCGTGCAGACCGCGCGCCAGACGCAGGCGGCGCTCGCAGCGGCCGGCGCCGATGTCAGCTATCGCGAGATCGACGACCTCAGCCACACCTATCCGCGCGAGATCAATGCGGAGCTGATGCAGTGGCTGAATGCGGGATGAACAACTCCTCCCTGTCGGCGCCGCACTGCCGGGGAACCATCACATCGCGCCGACGTTATTGCTGGTCACCGGAGGTTACCATGCGGACTTTTTTCGGAATGATCCTGGGCGCGCTGCTGCTTGCGGGCGGCGTCTACGTCTATGATTCCATGCAGACGTCATCGGTCGCCAAGGGCGAGGTGGCAGCCGCCAACCGCACCATCGTGAACTGGGACGTGGCAAAGGCGGATTGGGATGCGCTGCGCGATCGCGCGCACAAGGACTGGGTCCGGATCTCGTCGAAGTAACGAGGCCGTATCATGAATGAGGCGCCGTCGCGGATCCGCGGCGGCGCCTTTGCGTTGGCTACGACCAACGCTGCGCGTCAGTTCATCTTGGCCTTGCGGGCATCGGCGATGACCTGCTCGAACTCGGTCATGCTGAGCACGCCGGGGACGCGGTACTTGCCGACGATGAAGGATGGGGTGCCGCTGAAACCGAAGGCTTCGGCCTGTTCGTTGTTGCGCTTGAGCAGGGCGTCGATGTCGCTGCCACGGCCGGCAAGATCACGTTTCAGGCGATCCATGTCGACGCCGGCGGCCGCGAGCAGCTCGTTGATGCGCGGCTCGGTCAGGCGCGAGCTGACGCCTATCAAGGCGTCATGGGCCGGGTGGTACTTGTCCTGGAATTTCGCGGCGAGCGCGCTCCGCGCGGCCGTGACCGAGACCGGCCCGAGGATCGGCCAGTCTTTCATCACCAACCGCACCTTGCCGTCGTCCTGGACGACCTGGCGCAGCTCGGGCTCGAGCTTGCGGCAATAGGGGCAATTGTAGTCGGACCATTCGACGATGGTGATGTTACCATTCGGATTGCCGGCGACCGGCGTATCAGGGTCGCGCAGCACCTTGGCTTCGGTCAGCACCTCGTCATTTTCGGCGGCTGCCCGCGCCGACGTGATGCGGCCTGCCGCCAGGACGCCCGCCCCGATCAGTGTCAGCGCCGCGCGCCGCGTCGGCACCAGGCCCTTGTTCCCAGATTCAGCCATATCTCGTCCCGTTTCGGTCCCATCTTTCGCAAATACGGTTCGGGACCGGGAGTTGTTACCGTTCATATAGAGTGTCGCGGGCACGATGTCATCGCGTGCTAGGCGCGGGGCACCATCGCCATCAGCGTCCCGGTCATGGTGGCGATCAGCGCGGTCTTGCCCTCGTGCTCGGCAAAGGCCTTGGCCTCGCAGAAGGTCAGCGTGCGGCCGGGCTTGACCACCTCGGCCTTGAAGACGAAGCGTTCGCCGCGGGCGGGCGCAAGCAGCGTGGTCTTGAATTCGACGGTGAGGATATCCGCCTCTGATGGCATCAGGGTGAATGCGGCAACACCGCAGGCATTGTCCAGGCCTGCCGTGATGATGCCGGCATGGACGAACCCGTTCTGTTGCGTGAAGGCCGGCGAATGCAGCATTGCCAATTCGACCTCGCCCGGCGCAAGGCGGACGATCACGATGCCGAGCGTGCGCATCGCCGGTTGACCGTCGAACAAGGCAATGGCAGCCGCGCGATACCCCGGATTCTTCGGCTCGAACGCGGCCATGGCCTACACCCCAACCACTTCGGCAAGGTGCCGCAACGCAATTTCGCGGATGGCATCGACGAACGGTGTGGAGCTGCGCTGGCTGCGATCCATGTGCAAGCCGGCAATATCGCTTTGCCACGGATAGACCGTGCCGCGATAGGGCGCCTCTCGCTCCATCGCAATTCCTCCCGCTCTGTTCTGCCCTTTGGCGGCTTCTTGATACGGTAGCGTATCAGGGCGCCGCCGCGCTAGCAATACGGCACCGTATCAAGAATTGGCGAGGCTTCCTTCATGAGCGACGGCAAGGGCGATGTCTGGGTCGAGGCGGGGTTTGCCGAGCTCGCCCGCTCGGGGGTCGAGGGTGTCAGGGTCGAGGTGCTCGCCAAGAGCCTCGGCGTCACCAAGGGCGGCTTCTACCGCCGCTTCGCCGACCGCGCCGCGCTGCTCGATGCCATGCTGCAACGCTGGCGCGAGGGGCGCGCAGCCTCGATTGCACAACAGACTCGCCTCGACGGCCAGGAGCCCCGCGAACGGCTGAAGGCGGTAATCCAGCTCTATTCGGAGCGGCTCAATCCGGAAGCCATGGCGATCGAGCTCGCGATCCGGCAATGGGCTCGTTCGGACGAGAACGCTGCGGCCGCGGTGGCAGGCGTGGATGCCGCGCGGCTCAAGCACGTCGCCGAACTCTATCGCGCGACCGGGCTTGCAGCCGAGGAGGCCGAGGCGCAGGCCTTCCTGTTCTACTGCTTCATCTTCGGCCAGAGCCTCTTGTTCGTCGAGCGCGGCCCGCGAAAGCGGGCGCAACTGGTGGCGAAGTCGGCTGAAAAGCTGCTCGACTAGGCGATTGGCTTGCGAGAAATGGCCGGAGCTCAACTCCGGCCATCGCGTTGTCGCGTTGGACCCGAGCTCAGGCGGCGCCCTTCAGCTTCTTGGTGCATTCGCTGTAATAGCCGCCGCCCTTCTGGATCCACTTCAAGCCGCCATTGCCGTTGGTGGTCTTGTTGGCGTTGTACTGGTCGACGCAGGTGTGCAGGCGGGCCTTGCCGGCGGTCTCCTTGGCATATTTCGGATCGACCGCGTTCGGATAGATCGCCGGACCGGCCGGCAGCGCCGGTGCGGCGGCGGGCGCGGCCTCCTTCTTCGCCTGCTTCGGCTCGGCGGGAGCCGCGGGCGCGGCCGGAGCCGCCGCGGCAGGCGCAGCCGCAGGCGTTGCGTCGGCACCGCACTGGGCCTTGCGGAAATCATTCCACTTCATGGTGCCGAGCGAGCCGTCCTTCTTGGCCGCCTGATATTTCGCGCTGCATTCCTGCGATGTCAGCGCCTGCGCCGGCGCGCTCGCAATGAATGCGACGACGCCCGACGCTGCGATCACACACAACAGTTTCGATTGAACGGTCATCCCTGGTTCTCCTCCTTTGTCTTCCTCGACGGAAGTGAAACGAACATTGCTATCCTAGCGTGCCGGCCGCTTGCGACAAGGATGCGATGCGTTAGGCCGGCAAAATATAGTGATCGAGTCGTTCTCATCATTCATGTCGCGTTCAGCAACGCGAGCCGACGTTCGCAGCCCTTCGTAATTCTCGCAAGCAGAGTGCAACACATGACCTTCACGTCCCGCCTCGCCGCCGTCGCTCTCGCCTCCCTCCTCGCCAGCGGCGCCGCCTTCGCGCAGACCGCCGCGCCGGCAACCAAGCCCGATGCAGCCGCCATTGCCGACAGGAAGGCGCCGAAGGAACGCTCGGCGGAATCGCTCGAATGCTCCAGGCAGGCGGACGCCAAGGGATTGAAGGGCAAGGAGCGCAAGAAATTCCGCCGCGAGTGCAAGAAGCAGGCGAGGGCCGGCACCGCGGCGCCTGCCGCGCCCGCCGCCCCTGCCGCGCCTGCCGCGCCTGCCGCCGACAAGAAGTAAGTCGCGCGCGATCCTCCACGAGCATCAGGGCGAGGCGCGCGCATTGCGGCATGACGAGCCTGCAATTGTGCGCCTCTCGCCGATTTGCAATAAGGCGGCGTGAAGCAGATCACCGCCTCCCTGCCGTTCAAATGGCCGAGCCGCGCCAGTATCTTGAGCGCGGCGGAGACGCTCGTCATCGGCACCGCCGGCGGCCTGGTGTTTCTGTTTGCCGGCCTTCCCGGCGGGCTGATCTCGGGCTCGATGATCGCGGTCGCCATCGCCGCAATCGCCGGTCGCCAATTGTCGCTGCCGCCGCTGCTGACCCAGGCCGTGCTGGTGCTGCTCGGCATTTCGCTGGGCTCGGTGGTCTCGCGCCATCTGCTTCAGCAGGTCGGCGCCTATCCCCTCACCATCGGCCTGCTTGCGCTCGCAACCTTCTGCTCGACCTTCGGCTCGAGCTATTACCTCCAACGTATCCATGGCTGGGACCGCACCTCGGCCTTCCTTGCCGGCAGCCCCGGCGCGCTGTCGCAGATCACGATCCTGGCGGTCGAGCGCGGCGCCGACCTGCCGGGCATCGCGGTGGTGCAGACCATGCGCGTCATCATCCTCACCGCGGCACTGCCGGTGGTGCTCGCGCTCGCAGGCGTGGCCCCCTCTGCCGCGCCGTCGCCGATGGCGACGACGATTGCCTCGCCGCTCGACATCGTGGAGCTGGTCGCGGCCTCGCTGGCCCTGGCGCTTCTGCTGCGGCTGATCAGGTTTCCGGCGAGCTGGATGTTCGGCGCCATGATCGCCTCCAGCGTGCTGCATGGCGCCGGCTGGATCGAGGGTGGCCTGCCGGACTGGGGCCGCGGCGCGGCTCTGGTCGGGATCGGCGCGCTGATCGGCAGCCGTTTCGCGCGGATGCGGATCAAGACGCTCGCCGGCCACATCAACGCGGCACTGGGCTCGTTTACCGTGGCGATCGCCGTCTCCGCCATTTTCGTCGGCATCGTCGCACTCACCACGCAGGTCAAATTCTCCGACGTCGTCGTCGCCTTCGCGCCCGGGGCGATGGACGCCATGCTGGCCCTGGCGCTGACGTTGCACATCGACCCGATCTTCGTCGGCGCCCATCATCTGTCGCGCTTCGTGTTCGTGACGATCGCGACGCCGGGGATCGTGCATCTGTTCGGACGCACCCAGGACGACGTGGACGATTAGCAGAGCGCCACTCTCGTCGGGTGGGCAAAGGCGCACTTGCGCCGTGCCCGCGATCTCTCTCAATCGTCAGAGGTAGTGGGCGCGGCGCGCGAAGAGCGCGCCTTTGCCCTAGGGCACCCACGGCAGCTACGCACGCTTCGCCGTCGCCACGAATCCCCATGCGGCGATCGCGGCCATCGCGAGCGAGATCAGCACGTTGAAGCCGGCGAGCGAGAGGCCGAGGAAGCGCCACTGCACCTCGTCGCAGCGCACCACCTTCACGGTGTCGAGCCTCGAAAAAAGATCGCCGGCATTGCCGAGATTGACGACGGGACCGGAGCAATCGGTCGGCCCCTTCCAGAACCCCCATTCGACGCCGGAATGGTAGGCGCCGAGACCGGCATTGGCGAGCGTCGCCAGCGCGAGGATGGCAAGTCCCGCCAGCAGCAACGGCCGCGGCGCGCCGCTTCGCGCCGCAATCGCCGTGAGCGCACCGAGCGGAATCGCGAGATAATAGGCGTAGCGCTGCTCGAGGCAGAGCGGACAGGGCAAGATCTCCAGCACGAGCTGGAAGAACCAGGCGCCCGCGATGGTCGCGGCCGCGATCAGCGTGACGAGCAGCGAGGCCGCCAGCGCGGCGCCGCCGGCGGCCGGCTTGAACGCAGGTATCGCGGCACTCTGGATCGTCACGGCAGCCTCTTTCCGGTGGGTCGCGCCCCCAAGCCTCTAACTCCGGTCCATGCGGCTGTCGAGAACGCTGGGCATCACTTTGGCGCGGGTTGACCCCGCTTTGTCCATGGCTATAGTCCGCCGGCTTCGCGACGCTCCCTTCAAGGGCCGACCGAGGGCCCCTGTGGCGGAACTGGTAGACGCGCTCGACTCAAAATCGAGTTCCGCAAGGAGTGCTGGTTCGATTCCGGCCAGGGGCACCACGCTTCGCCCTTTGGGTTTCGCGTGGCGCGGCCATGCCAGACCGAAGACACCCTGCTACGAAGACACGCCCCTACAGCCTCGCGGCGCATGACGCCCGAGTCCTGTGCTTCTCTTGACGCCCCTTCCTTGGAAAGGGCGCAGGGAAGGCCGGGCGCCGGCTGGCACCCGCGGTCCGCTGTGCGCAAATTGCGCGAAGATAGATGCACAGCGGCATACAGGGCAGCCTGGACATCCCGGCCTTTCCCTGCGCAGTGGTTTGACGGCTTATGGCGTGCTCTCCCCGGGGAGCGATGCACTATTGCCCCCGTCGCCTTGCGGATGGCTGACGCGCACGCCCGGTCGGGCAGCGACATCACCGCAAGCCTTGACGCACAGACCCCGGGCGTCAGGACGACACGCTTTTGCCGTACGCGGACCGCACCGGTCGTGTGCGCGCTGCTCAACCGCTCACGGGCAAAGCCCGCCCTGCGATTGCTGGCGCGCCGATGCGCTCCACGTCCACCGCCACCCCGCCCGCGTATCGTGACGATCGCGAAACGCCCCTTATCCATGGGCCGGGATGGCGACGTATACGATATTTCCGAATTTCGGTCAACCAGAATCTTTTGGACCAACCTCCGGTCCCGCGTGGCCGGCCCGGCAGACATCCCACGCTGTCGTTCGGAGTCCGCTCAGCTGCGCCGGCGAGCGCTGGTTGTTCGCCGTGTCGGTGCTGCTGTTCCGAGCGTGGCTGCGAGCACATCGGCCAGGCCGCGCCCGGCGCTGCCGTCTGCATCCAGGTGCGGATTGTAGATGGTGATCTCGAGGCCTACTGCCTTGCCGCTCGCCAGGGCAACGCCGAGCGCGGTCGACAACTCGTGCCACGACAACCCGCCCGGCACGCGAAAATCGACAGCCGACATGACGGCGTCGTCGAGACAGTCGGCGTCGAGATGGATGAAGAAGCCGTCCAGTTCGGCTCGCGTCAGGTGATCGACCGCCTCGCACGCAGCGGCCTCGATACCTCTTGCGCGCACTGCGGGGAGATCCAGCGCCTTGAGCACTTCGGGAAGCGGCTGACTCCCGTACTCCTCCTGATCCCGGTGATCGCGATACGCGAACGCGACAGCGTCTTCAGCGCGGACCAGAGGAGCGCGACCTTCGATGTCTGCCAGGAGCGAGGGACCGAAGCCGCACACGAAAGCGAGCTCCATCGAAGCGCCCTCACCGTTGGGCTCCGCCTCGGGCTGGAAGAAATCGGCGTGACCGTCGATGAAGAACAGGCCGTAGCGGCCGCGCCGTCGCAACGCGAGCATCGCGCCCAGCAGGATCGTGCAATCGCCGCCCAGCACCACCGGAAATTCACCCGCGTCAAGCACCGCTTCCACCGCGTCGGCGAGCTTGGGGGACCACGCGGCAAGTGCCCTGGCGTTCAATGTGCCGGTCTCGGGATCGGGCGCCGGGTCCTTCGGCGGCACCGCCAGCCGCGCGGCGCGTCGCGCGCCGATGCGCTCGGCAAATCCAAGGTCCAAGAGTTGCTCGGGCAAGCGCTCCACACCGTCGGTCGCCAGGCCCAGCGTGGAAGGAGCTTCGATGATGGCATAGGAAATGGTCGACATGGGCGCCTCCCGCTCGCGACTATTTCGCTGAATAGGTCACGGCCTCGATCTCGTGACCATCCGGATCGCGGACAAACGCCCCATAGTAGTTGGGATCGTAATTCGGCCGCAGCCCCGGAGCGCCATCGTCGCTGCCGCCGTGCTTCAATGCTGCTGCGTGAAATCGATCAACCATCGAACGGTTTTCGACGGCGAAGGCGATATGCGAGCCGTTGCCGACGGTCGCAGGCTGTCCGTCGATCGGAACCTGAACGCTGAAGTGAAAGGTGCCGCTTCCGTACCCCAGTCCACCCTCGTCCTCGGCCATCGGAACAATGCCGAGAATGGGCAAGACGGCATCGTAAAAGCGCTTCGAGCGTTCGACATCATTCGTGCCGACCGAGACATGGTGGATCAAGACCACCTCCCCGTTCCAATGTCGTTCGTAACGGTCGCTTGCGATCGTTGTTCCGTCCGAACCACGCGTGTTCTACCCGGCGCGAACAGATGGAATGCCGGGGAACCCCTTCCGCAAAGGGCGCTTTATGTACAAAGGAAGCGAACATGGACACACGCGTCAGACATCGCAGGGTTCAGATCGGATCGGTGGACACTTTTTACCGCGAAGCAGGACCAGAACGCGCGCCCGTCGTTCTCCTGCCGCACGGCTATCCCTGCTCATCCTACGAATTCCGCAATCTGATGCCGAGACTGGCCGACAACGCCAGCTGGCTCGACCAGTTCGTGACGGAGCTGAAGATCGAGCGCTTCGTGATCTACCTTCATGATTTCGGCTCACCGGTCGGAGCCAGGTTGGCGATCATGCGGCCCGAGAGGGTGGTGGCCCAGATCATTCAGAACGGTGACATCCCTTACGAAGATGCGCTGGGCCCGAAATACGCCGACATCGAGAAGTCCTGGTCGCTGCCCGACGAGGAATTGCGTGCCGCGATGCGGGCGGCCGTCACTGAGGACAATTTCCGCGACGAGTTCCTCAACCACGTGCGTTCAGATCTGGTGGGCCTCATCGCACCGGATCTTTGGCAATTGCACTGGTCGCTGATGACCGAGCGGCGAAAGGACGCCGCGGCAGACGTTCTGTTCGGCCTCAAGGCGAACCGCCAATGGTTTGCCGAGCACCGCCGCTATCTTCAGCAGCACAAGCCGCCGACATTGATCGTGTGGGGGCCGCAAGATCATTACATGCCCGAACAGTCTGCGCGAGCCTATCTGCGTGACCTGCCGGACGCCGAACTGCATCTCCTGGATGGCGGCCATTGGCTGCTTGAAACCAACCTCGATGAGGTTGTCTCGCTGACGCGATCATTTCTGGAGCGGATCGAATCCTGACGGCAACGGCTGCCATGCCGCTCGCCGGCCCGCGCGGGCAGCTTCCTTAATCCGCATGGCGTTCGACTTCGCCCGGATATTTCCTATATCGTGCTGCAATGATTGTTGGTGCAGTGGGACAGCTTCGATGGCCAGGAGACGCACGACGGAAGCCGACACCGACGACCTTCCCCGCTATTTCGTCTGGGTGCGGGGCCTCGAAGGGCCCGAGCCGCAGAAATGGACGGCGATGGATTTCGGCGTCGGCGATTGGAAGCGACCGCTCGTGCTGGCCTATCTGGAGCTGCCGCAAGACGAACGGCGTCTGCCGCTGTCGATGCTGGCCGGGCGCTATCCGCCGCCGCGGGGTGATCTTTCCTGAGCCGGGCTGGGGTGTGCGCTGCTAACGTTTGGTCCGCAAGGCAAAGCGGAAGTTACCCCGCGTGATCGTGATCGGCGGCTTGTGACCCAAGCGGACATGTTGAGGGCAATTTTTGACTTGAAGCGGACATTTTGGTTGGCCAACTTGGCCTGAAGACCTTGCCTCCCAGTCCGACCTTCGTACAGAATGGGGAGAGGATTGCGTTTCGCCACAGCGGCAGATAGGTGGTGCTCGGTTCAGATAGCTAGATACCGAACACTACGACAACTACGACGACCGACCGCAATCCTAATTTTTCGCCAGAGCAATTTCGTATTTGAATTGACAACGTCATTGCGACGCTCTTGACGGCCCCGCTCCTCCCGGCGTTGAGGTGTTGATCATGTTGAAAAATCGCCTTGTTCTGATCTTGGTGACTACTGTGATTTCTCATTCCGCAAACGCACAAGATGGTGCTGGGGAAGCGGCTATACGCGCCATTGTTGCAGAGCAAGTGTCCGCATGGAACGATGGCGATGGATCCCGCTTTTGCCAATCGGCGGCACTGGACATCTCGGCGTTCAATACATCGGGAACTGATATGTCTGGCAAAGAGGTTTTCTGCCAACGACAGGTTCAAATCTTGGCGGGCATCTTCAAAGGAACGACAAAAAAACAAAACATTCGACGGCTTCGTTTCATCACGGGCGACGTAGCCATCGTGGATATCGATAACGAGATACACGGCCTCAAGGACACACCCAGCGGCGCTGCTCTATCAGGTGATGGCGTAAGCAGAACGCAGCTTATGGAAGTTTTTGTGCGGCGAGATGGTCGCTGGTTAATGGAAGCGTTTTACAACATCGATGTTAGGTCTCCGAAGTAGAGGCAGAGATCGAAGGCTACATAGGGCGGATAGCGTTGGGACATTGGCGACTCAAGTCTGCTTCTGGCCAACTCGGACGTTCGATGAGCTGCCACAATGGCCCGGTATCTGGGGCAGAGCAGACCTCATCAGCGCCCCGATTGCAGCGCGAACGACGAGGACGCGCGCTCGCCCAGGCGCAACCAACCCTCCACGCCTGACCCCGGACCGAGTTGTCGCCGCCCCCATGATTATGGGTGTCCCGTCATCCCCGGTCCGGGTAAACTTGTCTTGCGCCGCGGGGGACACGCGGGTCGCGGGGCCATGATCATGACCGAACAGGGCGAGACGGGTGACACCATCACCATCCTCCTCGTCGAGGACGACGCGCCGACCTGCTGGCGGCTACAGGATGCGCTGGTGAAGGCCGGCTACGAGGTGCGCAGCGCCGGCACGCTTGGTGAAGCCCGGTCTGCGCTTGCCGGCGGCGCGCCGCGCGTGCTGCTGACCGATCTGCGGCTGCCCGACGGCCACGGCATCGAGCTGATTCGCGAAACGCGACAGCGCTTTCCCGACACCGAGATCATGGTGATCTCGGCGCTGGGGGACGAGGAAAGCGTGATCTCCGCGATCACGGTCGGCGCCACCGGTTATCTGCTCAAGGACGCCTTCCCAACCGACATCGCCACCACCGTGCGCGATCTCGTCGCCGGCCATTCGCCGATCTCGGCCTCGATCGCGCGCTTCATCGTGCGCAGGACGCAAGGTGCGGCGCAGAGCTCGGCAGAGCCGCCGCCCGGCCCCGCGCTGAACACGGCGAGGCTGACGCCGCGCGAGATCGACATCCTCTGGGGCATCGCCAAAGGCTTCAGCTATGCCGAGATCGCCAGCCATCTCGGCCTGTCCAAGCAGACCGTGCCCGGCCACATCAAGAACATCTATCGCAAGCTCGAGGTGCACACGCGCAGCGAAGCGGTGTTCGAGGCGGTGCAGCAAGGCCTGATCAAGCTGTGAGCGAGATCGCGGCCAAGGCGTCCTCGAAGGCACCTGCAAAGGCACCCACGCGACCGCGGCGCCGACTGATTACCTCGCGCCTCGTGCCCTATCTGCTGCTGCAGGCCCTGATCGTGATCGCCACCGTTCTGGGGCTGCGGCTGCTGCAGCCGAGCGATCCCGACGATTTCGCGCTAAGCGGGTTTTCGCTGCGGGAAGAGGGCGTGACGTTGCCCGTGACGCTGCCGCATTTCACGGCGTCGCGCCATTCGCTGGCCGATCCGCCGCTCTACACCGGCGCCTTCACGTTCCGTAGCGGCGACGCGGCGTCGGGATGGTCGGTGTACCTGCCGCGCTTCAGCAACGCGGTGGAGGTCGCCGTCGGCGGTGTCGTCGTGCTCGACTCCCGGCGCGATGCCAATGCCAACCGGCCCGACCGCAACACGCCGCAGATCGCAGCGATCCCCGCATCGCTGCTGCGCGAGGGCAGCAACGAGATCACGGTGCGGCTGTTCGTATGGGGACCGCTCAAGGGCTTTCTCGATACGGTCTATGTCGGGCCGGACGCCGCCCTGCGCCCGGCCTATGAAACGCGCACGCTGCTGTTCGTCACGCTTCCCGTGGTGTTCTCGGCCTGGCAGTCGATCCTGGCCGTCATCCTCGCGATCATGTGGCTGATGCGGCGCCACGAGCCGGTCTACGGCGTGCTGGCCGCCGCGATGGTGCTCGGCGTGGTGCAGGCCTTCGCGCCGCCGCCGGTGCCGCCGGCCGCCGTGTCCCGGCTGGCCGCAGTGCTGCTGGCGTCCGCGCCGACCGAGAGCGCGCTGATCGTCATGTTCGCCGTGCTGTTCTTCGGCTGGCGCTGGCCGCGCTACGCCATGCTGCTGTTCGTGCCTGGAATCGTCGTGTTCGTGGTCGGGCTGATCGGGGGCCCGCCGCTGCCGCGCATCCTGTTCCTGGTGCTCGGCATCCCCACCGTCGGGCTCTGCTTGGCCCTGATGGCCTGCGTCACCGCAACCGCCGTGGTGCGGCGGCAGGACGCGGCGAGCTTCACGATCGGCTGTGCCGTGACCATCGTGCTGGTCTGCTGGATCCAGGACATGCTCACCGTGCTCGAGATCGTGAGCAACGATCGCATCTTCGTCTCGCGCCTGTCCTATTCGGCGATGCTGGTCGCGATCGGCGCCGGGTTGACCTGGCGCTTTGCCCGCGCGCTGAACCAGGTCGACAGCTTTGCCGGCCAGCTCGTGACGCGGGTGCGCGAGGCCGAAGAGCGGCTGAAGGCGAGCTTTGCCCGCGAGGAGGAGCGCGCGCGCGCCGCCGCACTCGCCAACGAGCGCACGCGCCTGATGCGCGACCTGCATGACGGCCTCGGCGGCCAGCTCGTCAGCATCGTCGCGCTGTCCGAGCGCGGCCATGAGGGCGCGACCATCACCGACGCCGCCCGTGCCGCGCTGAAGGATCTGCGTCTCGTCATCGATTCCATGGACGACATCGGCGGCGACCTGATGCTCGCCCTCGGCTCCTGGCGCGAACGCGCGAGCGCGCAATTGCGGCCGCACGACATCACGCTCGACTGGCGCGTGGCGACGCCGCAGGGCCTGCCGCTGCATCCCGAGCTCAGGCCATGGCACGTCATCCAGATCGTGCGCATCCTCGACGAGGCCGTGACCAATGCGGTCAAGCACGCAGAGGCCCGCCGCATCGCGGTCACGATCGACACGCTCGACGGGGACCGGGGGCCGTACGGCGTGATCAGCGTGACCGACGACGGCCATGGTTTCGCGCCGGGCGGCCATGGCGAGGCCGCCAGCGCGGGCCAAACCGCGCGCGGCCTGCGCAACATGAGAAGCCGCGCCGCGCGCTGCGGTGCGGTGCTCGATCTGAGTTCGGATGCGTCCGGCACGCGCGTGCGGCTGCAATTGCCGCAGCGCTTTCCCGACAGCGACGCGGCCGCGGGCTGAAAGGCCCCCTCTCCGAACGTGTGGGGCACGCGGAGAGAGGGAACGGGCCGGATGATTTGCCTGCGGAGGACGGGGGGCGTTCGTCCGCAAGGCCCTGGCCCGAAGCGATGCAATCCATTCAATCGAATGGAAATATCAGCGCACGCCGACGCGATTGACCGGGCCGCCACGATTCATCGGCGTTCCCGCCCGCACGCCGACACCGGGCGCACCGACGCCGGGGGTTGCGACCGCGGCCCTCGCGACCGGGGCTCCCACCACCACCGCAGTCGGCCGCACCACGCAGCCCTTGGGCACGCCGACGGTCTTGCAATAGACCACCGCCTGCGCCGGGCTCGTGCCCAGCGACACCATCGCCGCGCCGGCCAGCGCCATGGCCGTCAACCCCGCGCTCAGCGTTCCAGCTTTCTTCGACATCCTTCGCTCTCCTGCTTCCGTTCGGCGTTCCGATGCAATCACCGGATTTCGCAGCCGAGGTGCAGCCTGAATGGCAAAAGTCGGCGCGCGGATACATGCCATGAAGATGGGGGATGCCGTGACCGCACTGCGGCGCCGATGCCATGAACATGGCATGGACCCGTGAGCGGCCTTCGCGGAATGGTTCGGGCCGATTGATCCCGGTCGGGACCAACGCCGATCCAATGAGGTGCTTCATGAAGATTTCAGCTCTTGCCGCGCTGCTGCTGACTGCCGCCGTCCTGCCCGCTGCCGCGCAATCCGGTCCATCGGTCCAGGAGCAAATGGCCTGCCGCGGTGATGCCGGAAAGTTCTGCGCCGAACATGTCGGCAAGCCCCCGCAGATGAACGCCTGTCTGCGCGAGAACAAGTCGAAGCTCTCGGACTCCTGCCGCAAGGTCGTCGAATCGCGCGGCGGCTGATCCGTCGTTCTGCCTTGAAGAAAGGAGAGGGCGGCGTACTGCCGCCCTCTCGATATGATGCAGAAGCCGCGCTTTGGAGAGCGCCGAGCGCACGCCTCGTCCTTCGCGACGGCGCTAACGCCTGAATAAGGCTGATCTTCGTCGGCCCGTTGAAGCTGCTGCCACGAGGCCGAGATTAGACTGACCTGCGCCAGGGAATGAGCATGGAGACCCGTTGCTTGTACTGCCGGTACTCGTCACCGAAGAGAGCGACGAGGTCGCGCTCCTCCAGCGCGATGCCGACGAAGATGTAGAGCGTGGTGACGACCGCGAACAGCAGATGACCCGCGGTCATGGTCGGCGCCGCCCAGAACGCGATGATGAATCCGAGATAGATCGGATGGCGCACGAACTTGTAGAGCAGCGGCGTCTTGAAGCGCGGCGGCGTCATCTCCTTCCCGGCCAGGTGGTTGGTCACCTGATGCAATCCGAACAATTCGAAATGATTGATGATGAAGGTCGAGGTGAACACCACCACCCAGCCGGCGAAGGACAGCGTGACCAGTGTCACCGCAAGATCCGGATTCTCGACGTTCCATACCACGGACGGCAAGGGACGCCACTGCCAGAACAGGAGCAGCAATGACAGGCTCGCCGCCAGCACATAGGTGCTTCGCTCGACCGGCTTGGGGACGAACTGCGTCCACCACGCCTTGAACCGCTGGCGCGCCATCACGCTGTGCTGAATGGCGAACAGCGACATCAAGAGCAGATTGACGATGACGGCTTCAACCGGCGGAGTCTGCGTTCCTGTGTCGATGGTCTTGGGTACCATCACCCCCATGACGAAGCCGATGGCATAGAGAATGGTGACGAAGAACACGAGATAAGCCGCAATTCCGTACAGAAAGGCGGCGACCTTGAAAATACGTGAGCCCGCAATCGCTGGGCCGATCGAATGAATCTGATCAATCTGAGACATGGAAAACTCCGTTGTGCCAAAGCGCCGGCACTTCGTTGGTCACCACACCATGCATCCCGGACGGGCCCGGAGCTTTCGCGAACGATTGATTTTCGCCTGAGGCGACTTTGATTTTTGCTTGAGACGACGAAAACGTGCGTTTTCGCGTTGAAAACGACGTGCGCGACGGCGTTTCTGCGGGAACTCACCTGCGGCAGGGCCGCCGTGCCGCTTGCGGCAGCAAGTGTTCGATCGCCTGCTCTATCTCGTCGCGCAACGCGCGCGTGCGGTCAGCAAGGCTGACCCGATCGGCCGGATCTGGAGCAATCAAGTCGTCTCGGATTCCGCGCTGAACAGAGGGATCAATGCCGCCGCGCAGGACCCAGCGGCCGGTGAAGGCGATCGCCGTGCACGCCTTCGAGAACATGAGCGGCGATGCCGCACAGGATTATTTCGGCTATGGGATCAGCGAGGACGTCGTGCGCTTGCGGCGCAAATGGACGATGACGTCGAGCCGCGCGATCTCGTGCCCGGGAAGCGCCTCGGGGATCTTGGTGAAGGCGAGGCCGTCGGCGACGTCGACCAGCATATCCTCGCCTTCGAGATAGAAGTGCGCATGCACCGACGTGTCGGTGTCGAAGAACGACTTGATGCCGTCGGCCGCGATCCGGCGGAGCAGGCCCGCCTCGGTGAACTGATTCAGCGTGTTGTAGACCGTCGCGAGCGACAGAAACGCGTTCGCCGCCATCGCCTCTTCATAGAGGCTCTCAGCGGTGACATGACGATGGCCGCCCAGGAACAGCAATTGACCGAGCGCGAGGCGCTGACGCGTCGGGCGCAGGCCGGCATTGCCCAACAATTGCAGGCAGTGCTGCACGCCCGCGTCCGGCGGGTGCTCATGGCTGGCGACATCAGGTCCGCACTCGTGATCCACGGCAACAGTCGCGGCTTGGATGTCCATCGATCGTCTCACGGCTGAAGGGAGCTGGACACGCAGTTCCGGGTCCAGCCAGTTGCCATTCGATCGCAAAAGCGGCAACCCGGCTTTGATCCGGATCAAATCCGAACGCCGTCTCTGACCTATCGCAAGGCAGCCCGGTTCATTCCCGGTCAGAAGTGACTGATATCGACGAGGTTCAGATGTCCAGGCCGGTTCCCGACAAGGCAGAGGTCGCGCTCGAATATCCCGACAAATTCTATGTCGGCACCTTCGAGCATTCATCGCGGTTCGAGGCGCGGCTCGACGGCAGCGGTGTCGCGCTGGTGCTGCAACATCCCGGCGCGGCCGACGAGCGAAAATCGGTGCACCTCCACCTCAATTTCGGCCTCCTCGCCGGCATCCTGCGTGAGCTCGCCGTCAGCGTCGCCGCCCTCCCCAAGGACGACATCGCACACCGCGAGCAGCTCGCGGATGCGCTCGACGAATTGCGCCAGGCGCTGCGGAGCTCCTGAAGGCTACTTGGCTTTCGCCTGGATCGGCCTCGGGGCCGGCAGCGCCGCCCATTCCCTGTCGGCACGGGGGCCGTTGAGATCGCCGGTCAGGCCGACGAGCTGGCCGGGCAGCACATCGAGGGTCTGCTGCCAGGTCTGGGTCTGGCAAAGGAACTTGATGAGGCAACCCTTGAGCTTGAGGCGGTCCGGAGATTCGCGCCAGATCGACACCGAATAGGACTTGCCGTCCTCGGCGTTGTAGATATCGCCGACGAAGCGCCCCTCGGGCGTCGCCTGCAGGCCCATGATGAGCTGGTGGCCGAGGAGTACGCGGGCGCGCTTGTCGGGATCGGGATTCTGGCTGTCGCGGTAAGGCTGGCCGCGCTTGTCGACCGGCTCCTTCATCCAGACGATGAAGCCGCAGAGACGGTCGCGCGAGGGGCCGCAGCGCTCGAGGCGAATGCGGGCGCGGCCGTCCTCGACCAGCCAGGTGCCGCTCGGATCTGCCGGTGTGGTGGCGCCGGCGCGGCCGCCAAACGCTAGCATCGCGATCGTGATCGCGATACGCAGCACGAAGCGAAGGAGAATGTTCATCGGCAGCACCTTTCGTTGAATGGATCTCGGGCGTCAGCGCAGTTGCGCCATCAGCGCGTCGGCCCCCTTGTCGAGACCGGCCGTGGCAGCCGCGAGCGCGCCGGCGGTGGCCTTGATGTCGTAGGCAGCCGGATATTGCTTGGTGACGTAGGCCGAGAGCAGCCGCGAGGTCGTCGCGTCGAAGATCTCGACGCCGTAGATGACCGAGCCGGTCATCGTCCCCTCGCCGTCGCGCGCGGCCTGCACGCCGTTGTAGATCGCGCCGGCCATGTCGAAGCGCGAGAGCGTGCCGAGCACCGGCGTGTTGGCGACGGCGCCGGTGAGCGTCAGCCTGACCCGCAGCGTGCTCGGTCCGCGCTCGCGCACCAGCGCGAAGCGACCGCGCAGCCGGTCGGCGAAGCAGTTCTGCATGTAGGCAGCGAGCGTCGCCTTGTCCCTGTCGGACATGTCGCCGAACTGGTGATCCCGCCCGCGATAGACCACGACGGGATCGAGGATCACCTTGTTATAGGCGCGCCAGTCGACCGGCGTGGAATAGCGGTAGGGCACGCGGCCGGAGGCATCCGACTTGTCCGGGGCCAGATAGGCCGAGGACGCCATCTCCGAATAAGGCACCGGCGCAACCGAGGCACAGCCGGCCATGCCCGCGCAAAGCACCAGCGTTCCCAGACCGCGCAGCGCGATCGAGCGATCCATTCCAGACTCCTCTTGGCACTGCTGAGTGCGTTGGCGACCGCAGCCGCGTCAGGGACCAGACACGGCTGCGGCGCTCACCATTGCCAACTCTCGGCTTCGTTGGGGGCCATCTCGGAAGCTTCGGGTTGTCTCAGTGCCTGGATTTATAAAACCGACCAGATGGTTTGTAAAGTTCGAAATTGAAGACCTGGCGCATTTGGCCGCAGGCGCGGCTTTGTGCAGGTCATCATTGGGCTTTCGTTAACGGTGAATCAGGCGCGCTTGGGCCGGCTTGCGGCCTTGGCGACCGCGGCCGTTCCGGATTTGGCGGCGCCCGTTGCGGCCGGCTGAGTGAGATCGGCCCATTGCGAATCGTCGAGCAAGCGCGCGAACAGCCGCTGATGCTCGTTCTTGCTAAGCGGCGACATGCCGAACAACGAGCTCAGCAGCAGACCCATCGCTCCGGCCCAGCGCAGCATCGCAAGATCGGGATCCGTGGCCTCGTCCTTGATCGCCGCCATCCGTTCCGCCTCGCGCTCGCGCGGCAGCGCCATCAGGCGAGGATTTTCCACCATCACCGCAACCAGCGCCAGCGCGGCGGAATTCGGCGAGCTGGCCGCTTCCCTGATAGTGGCGAGCTGGGTCGCCAGATGGGGATTTGCCGAGGTCGCACTGACCTTCGCCATATAGCGCGTCGAGAACTCCTCGAAATGCGCCAGTTGCCGCTCGAGCAACGCCTTCAGCACCGCCTCCTTGGTGCGGAACTGATGCATCACGCCGCCCTTGCTGAGGCCGCTCTCGCGCGCGATCGCATCGAGCGTCAACCGGCCCGGCCCGTCGCGCGCGACGATCGCGATGGCCGCCTCGAGCGCAGCGTTGCGGGATCGTTCGGAGCGGCTGGCGTTGTCCATGACCGACTTGTCCCCATGACACGACGATGAATCAAGTGGAAACAGGACGCGCTGTACATTTTTTGTGCGAACACTGTCGCGACTTTCATCTTGCAGCGCCGAACGAGACTATGTGAGCCTTGATGCCGGATGGGGACTGGGATGGGTCGGCCGTCGCTTTGCGCGCGAGGACGTTGCAAAGCGTTCACGGCTGGTCTCGCTTGAGAAAGATACGACATGCCAAAACGAGTGTTGCTTGGTCTCCTCCTGGCTTGCGGCCTCACGGCCCCGGCGCTGGCGCAAGAGCCGAAAACGGGGGGCGTGATCAACGCCGTGATCCAGCCCGAGCCGCCCGGCCTGATGCTCGCCATCGTCCAGAACGGTCCGACACAGATGGTGTCGGGCAACATCTTCGAGGGACTGTTGCGCTACAGCCCCAAGCTCGAACCGCAGCCGGAGCTCGCCGAGAGCTGGAGCGTGAGCGAGGACGCCAAGACCTACACCTTCAAGCTCAGGAAGGGTGTGACCTGGCATGACGGCAAGCCCTTCACTGCGGCCGACGTGCTGTTCTCGGTCGAGATGCTGAAGCAGACGCATGCGCGTGCCCGCACCAACCTCGCCCAGGTCGACAAGATCGAGGCGCCGGACGACCATACGGTCGTCTTCACGCTGAAGCAGCCGTTCGGCCCGTTCCTCGGCATCTTCGAGGTCGGCTCGATGCCGATGGTGCCGAAGCATCTCTATGAAGGCACCGACTTCAAGACCAATCCCTACAACAACGCGCCCATCGGCACCGGACCCTTCATGTTCAGGGAATGGCAGAAGGGTTCGTTCATCCGCCTGGTCAAGAACCCGAACTATTACGAGAAGGGCAAGCCCTATATCGACGAGATCTACTGGCAGATCATTCCCGACGCCGCCGCGCGCTCGGTGGCGTATGAGACCGGCAAGGTCGACGTGCTGCCCGGCGGCTCGGTCGAGAACTTCGACGTGCCGCGCCTGTCCAAGCTCAAAGACACTTGCGTCACGGGCGCCGGCTGGGAGTTCTTCTCGCCGCTCTCCTGGCTGTGGCTCAACAACCGCCAGGGTCCGCTCGCCGACAAGCGGGTGCGGCAGGCGGTCATGTATGCGATCGACCGCGACTTCGCCAAGCACGTGATCTGGAACGGGCTCGGCAAGGTCGCCACGGGGCCGTCCGCCTCGACCATCAAATACTACACCGACGATGTGAAGAAATATCCGTACGACCCCGCGAAGGCCAAGGCGCTTCTGAAGGAGGCCGGTTACAAGGGCGAGAAGATCCGCCTGTTGCCGCTCGCCTATGGCGAGACCTGGCAGCGCTGGGGTGAAGCCGTGAAGCAGAACCTGATGGACGTCGGCATCAACATCGAGACCATCGCCACCGACGTTGCCGGCGGCAACCAGAAGATCGGCGACTGGGATTACGACATCGCCTTCACTTATCTCTACCAATACGGCGATCCCGCACTCGGCGTCGGCCGCAACTACATCTCCAGCAACATCGCCAAGGGCCAGGTCTTCAACAATGTCGAGGGTTACTCCAACCCGGAGATCGACAAGCTGTTCGCAGACGGCGCGGTCGCGACCCCGGACTCCAAGCGCAAGGAGATCTACGAGAAGGCGCAGAAGATCCTGGTCGAGGACGTGCCCGTGGCCTGGATGCTCGAGCTGCAATTCCCGACGATCACACGGTGCAAGGTCAAGAACCTGATCACCACGGGCATCGGGGTCAATGACGGCTTCAAGGACGCGTGGCTCGACAAGTGAGGGACGCCTCGCGTCTGATCTCTCGTGCTGTAGCTTTCGCCGAATGATGACTGTCCGAGCCACGGAAAAGGTGCACCTCTCCCGCTTGCGGGGGAGGTCGACGCGCGCCGGGCGATGCGAAGCATCGTCCCAAGCGCGGCGGGTGGAGGCGCTCTCCACGCGAAGACTTCCACTGCGGAAACACCTCCACCCCAACCCTGCCCCGCAAGCGGGAGAGGGGGCGCACCGTCGCTGCGGCGACCCTCTCGTCAAACAAGCGTCGCTCTAACTATGCTCTCCTTCATCGCTCAGCGTGTCCTGAAGGGCGTGATCGTCCTGCTCGCGATCGTCGTCCTCAATTTCTTCCTGATCCGGCTCGCGCCCGGCGACCCCGCGGTCGTGATGGCGGGCGAGGCCGGGGCCAGTGACCAGGTCTTCGTCAAGCAGCTCCGGGAAAAATTCGGCCTCGACAAGCCGCTGCCCGAGCAGCTCTTGATCTACGTCAAGGGCGTGGTCACGCTCGACCTCGGATTCTCCTTCCGCCAGCAGGCGCCGGTGGCCAAGCTGATCGGCGAACGGCTGCCGGCGACGCTGCTGCTGACGCTGACGGCATTCGCGATCTCGCTCGTGCTCGGCATTCTGTTCGGCACCTTCGCCGCGCGCTTTGCCGGAACCTTCCTCGACACGGCCATCACCGTGTTCGCGCTGATCTTCTACGCCATGCCGCTTTTCTGGGTGGCGCTGATGGGAATCCTGCTGTTCTCGGTCACCATGGATTGGCTGCCTAGCTTCGGTTACGAGACGGTCGGCGCCAATCTCACTGGCCTTGCCCACGCGATCGACGTCGCAAAACACCTGATCATGCCGGCAATGACGCTGGGCCTGTTCTTCATGGCGACCTACACCCGCATGACGCGCGCCTCGATGCTGGAGGTGAAGCGGCTCGACTTCGTCAAGACGGCGCGGGCCAAGGGCCTGTCCGACGCCGTGATCCAGCGCCGCCACGTGCTGCGCAACGCGCTGCTGCCGGTCGTGACGCTCGCCGGCGTGCATTCCGGCACGCTGATCGGCGGTGCCGTCATCACCGAGACCGTGTTCGCCTGGCCCGGCATCGGGCGCCTGATGTACGACGCCCTGCTCCAGCGCGACTACAATCTGCTGCTCGGCGTCTTCGTGATCTGCTCCGCCATGGTGCTGATCTTCAACCTCATCACCGACCTGGTCTATCGCTTGGTCGATCCACGCATCGAATTCGCCGCATGAAGCAGTTCTGGAAATCGATGTTGCGCAGCCCGAGCGGCGTCATCGGGCTCGTCATTCTCGTGCTCGCGATCTCGGTCGCATTGTTCGGGCCGATGCTGTTCCCGAACTCGCCCTGGCGCATGGTGCAGCGGCCGTTCCTGCCGCCCTTCACGCTCTCGACGGTGCCGCTCGGGACCGACGCGCTCGGCCGCGACGTGTTCGCCGGCATGATCTTTGGCGCCCGCGTCTCGCTGCTGGTCGGTCTCGTCTCCACACTGGTGGCACTCGTCGTCGGCGTTCCCATCGGCGCCATGTCCGGCTATTTCGGCGGCAAGGTCGACGACGCCCTGATGCGCTTCACCGAGTTCTTCCAGACCATTCCAAGCTTCGCGCTTGCGATCGTGCTGGTCGCGATCCTGCAGCCCTCCATCTATTCGATCGTGGCCTCGATCGCGCTGGTGAGCTGGCCGCCGGTGGCCCGCCTCGTGCGCGGCGAAGTGCTGTCGCTGCGCACGCGCGAATATGTCCAGGCCGCCGTGGTCACCGGGCAGAGCAACAGCTGGATCATCCTGCGCGAGATTTTGCCCAACGCGCTGTCGCCGGTGATCGTGCTGGCTTCGCTGATGGTTGCGACCGCGATCCTGCTGGAATCCTCGCTGTCCTTCCTCGGTCTCGGCGATCCCAACCTGATCTCCTGGGGCTACATGGTCGGCGCCGGCCGCACCGTGATCCGCCAGGCTTGGTGGATCACCGTATTCCCCGGTGTCGCCATCCTGATCTCCGTGCTCGGGCTGAACCTGATCGGCGAAGGCCTCAACGACGCGCTCAATCCGCGCCTGTCGCGGGAGGGACGCTGACGATGACCGCGCCGCCCGCCGTCTCCATCAAGAACCTCAGGATCGCGCTGCCGAAGGGCGCCGAGCGGCCCTTCGCCGTCGACGGCGTCTCGCTGGATTTGCGGCCCGGCAAGATCGTCTGCGTCGTTGGAGAGTCCGGCTCCGGCAAGTCGATGTGCGCGCATGCGCTGATGGGCCTGTTGCCGGATACGGTATCCATCGCCTCCGGCGAGATCCAGTTCGAAGGCCGCGACCTGCTCAAGCTCGATGACGACGGCTGGCGCGATCTGCGCGGCCGCAGGCTGGCGATGATCTTTCAGGAGCCGATGACCGCGCTCAATCCGTTGATGCGGATCGGCGACCAGATGGCGGAGATGTTCGAGGCGCACGGCCTGCTGACGCCCAGGGAGCGACGCGCGCGAGCGCTGGCGCTGGCGCGCGAGGTCGGCCTGCCCGACCCCGAGCGCATCGTCCGCGCCTACCCGCACCAGCTCTCGGGCGGCCAGCGCCAGCGCGCCATGATCGCAATGGCGCTCGCGCTCGAGCCGGCCGTGCTGGTCGCGGACGAACCGACCACCGCGCTCGACGTCACCACGCAAGCGCAGATCCTTAAGCTGATCCGTAACCTCCAGCGCAACCGCAACATGGCGGTGATGTTCATCACCCATGATTTCGGCGTGGTCGCCGACATCGCCGACCAGGTCGTGGTGCTCAGGCATGGCAAGGTCGTCGAGGAAGGCCCGGCCGCGGCCGTCTTCAACGAGCCGCAGCACGACTACACCAAGGCGCTGCTCGCAGCGGTCCCCTCGATGGATCCGCCGGCGCGAAAGCCGCTCGATGATCAGGCCAGGGCGGTCGAGGTGATCGGGCTGGACAAGACCTATGTGACATCGGGCGGCTGGTTTCGCGAGGATCGCCGCGTCGATGCGGCGCGCGCGGTCAATTTTGATATCTTCAAGGGCGAGACGCTCGGCCTCGTCGGCGAATCCGGCTCCGGAAAATCGTCGGTGGCGCGGCTCGTGATGCGGCTGATCGAGGCCGACCGCGGCACGGTGCGGATCGGCGACACCGATCTCACCTCGCTCGCTGGCAAGGCGCTGCGCACCGAGCGCCATCGCATCCAGATGATCTTCCAGGATCCGTTCGCCTCGCTGAATCCGCGGCGCAAGGTCGGCCACATCATCGCCGACGGCCCGATCGCGGCCGGCATCGATCCGAAGGTCGCGTTCGACCGCGCCCGCGATCTTCTCAAGATGGTGGGCCTGGATGCCGGCGCACTCGAACGCTATCCGCATGAGTTCTCGGGCGGCCAGCGCCAGCGTATCGGCATTGCGCGGGCGCTCGCGCTCGAGCCCGAGATCATCGTCGCGGACGAGGCCGTCTCCGCGCTCGACGTCTCCGTGCAAGCGCAAGTCCTGAGGCTGCTCGAAGACCTCAAGGTGCGCCTCGGCCTGTCGATGCTGTTCATCACCCACGATTTGCGCGTCGCGGCCCAAATCTGCGACCGCATCGCGGTGATGCAGCGCGGCGCCATCGTCGAGCTGAAGCCGACGGCACAGCTCTTCGCAGCCCCGGAGCATCCCTATACGCGGGAGTTGCTTGCAGCGGTGCCGGGACGCAAGGACCGCGCGCCGGCGGCCTGAGCGAAACGCGTGCGGCCCCGAATTCGGGAATGTTCCAAAACTTGCCCGCCGCACAGCGAGAAACATATTCGATCGAGCGGCATTTGCCTGGCGAGTTGTCTTGCTGGCGGCAGCAAGGGGTAAGTTGGCACCGGCACTCGCGCGTTATGAGGCGGTGCGCGGCTTCGCAATTCAAGCGAGAGAACAACAGGGACGTCGGACCGCCGGAGTGCCATCACGCGCATTTGTTCTGACGTGACCGGCTGTGCCGTTTCGAAGTCGAAACGACGTCATAGATCTGGATGGAATGATCACCGTCATCTGATGACGGATTTGCCAACTGATATTCGGAGCCACCATGGGCGAAGTCATCCAATTTGTTTCGAAGTCCGAGCGCGAGCGAGTTCGTCTCATTCAGGAGGCACGCGCCATCTACGACAGCATCTTCCCGCCGGCTGATCCCGCCAGCGAGAGACAGGACAAGGCGACGGGCCGCGCGCTTGGCCGCGCCGACGGGAGTCACCTCGCATGATCAAGATCATCGCCGTGCTCTGCAGCCTCGCCTCTCCGAGCAATTGTCACGAGCAGGTCGTGACCACCTCCGACTTCGCCGAGATCTCGGTACAATCCTGCCTGATGGGCGCGCCGCAGCTCGCCGACTGGATGAACCAGCATCCGGCCGAACGCCTCGCTGCATGGCGCTGCGTGATCGGGAAGCAGAGCGGCAGGGGAATCTAGCAACGAAGCTTCTTCCGACCGAGCGAGCACGCGAGTGTGGACAATTCGCCGCCGGCGAATTCATGGCCCGCGCTTCCGGCACGCTGATCGGCATCGCTCTATCGGGTGGTGTTGCTCCAGGTCGGAGCGGAATTGGTCACACCGACCGAAGGCCAATTGTACGATCCGATCGACGGCGCCGTGACCGTGCCGACCGACTGTCCGGACGACCCGTAGGACGCTCTCGGCTGCGCTGCCGGCGCTCCCGCGCCGCCATAGGTCGGCGCCACCACACCGGTGCTGGAATGTCTGCTCGACCGGAGCTTCTTCGCCTCAGCCGCGAACGGCGCGACGAAAAGTCCGGCAGAGACGAGTGCGGCAATTGCGAGTTTGATGCCTGTCATGGCTGATCCCTGCGTCGCTGAGGCCCCTTTCGCCATCTGGTCGTTCGCCGGACGATTTCCAGAGGCACAAGTTCATAACTCCGTGCGCGCGCGAAGGTGCCGGGCACGATAGCGCCGCACGTCAGCGCCGCGTCGGCCGGCAGGCATGACGGTCGTGCCGCTCCTTCACAGCCGCGATCGAATGCATCAGTTCCTTGAAGACGGTGATCGCCTCATCTTCAACCGGCGCGCAATCGGTGCGGCTTTCGAGATGCTCGATCACGGCCAGCAGCGCGTCGGCGACCTGCCCGATCTGCTTGCCGTAGCTGCCGACATCCGACAGCAGGTCCTTCTCGACATCAGGCGCCGAGGACTGTCCGACCGTGATGTTGACGAGGCCGAACTGGCCGCCGGTAGGGCTGAAGAACGACGGATAGATGGACTGGACGACATCCCCCGACAAGGGCAGCTTGAACACGGGCATGGCAATTCCCTCGCTGACATTCGACCGGCGCGGAAAACACTATCACGATCATGCGCGCCTTCGGATGGACCCGAATCAGCGTTAGTGCATTGCGTTCAGTCTCCCCTGGACGCGAGCAGCATGACCGGCGCCGAACTGAAGCAACTCCGCAATGACCTCTCCGACGCGCTCGAGCGCAAGCTCACGGCGGCGGACATGGCAAAGCTGTGCGGATTACCGGAGAAGGGCGGCGCTGACACCATCCGGCGCTGGGAGGTCAGCGGCCCGACGCCCTCCGCGACCAAAGTGCTGCGCGTGCTCGCGATGGCGAGCGAGCGCTATCCGATCCTGGAGAAGTTCGACATCTTCGATCGCCATGACGTGCGCGTAGAGGACCGACCCGCAAAGCGCGCGGCGTTCCGCGAACAGATGCGGGATGAGGCGCGACGGCGTCTTGGTTAACGAAGCACGCGCCAGAGGTTACCGGGCAGAGCCGAAATTAGGTCTTTCTTCAGCACTTCTTAAGCCGACATTAAGCACGAAAATCATTTGCAGCCCAATAAGTTAGGTTGGCTGCCCTTGTGCCATGCATGTGACAGCATTTTCGTCAAAAGCGAGCTATCTGCAAAACCAACGCGGCGCGGACAGCGCGCCTGCCGGGGACATTGAGTGCTGGAGTTCAAGACGATGAAGAAGATTCTGTTTGCGACCGTTGCGCTGCTCGTGGTGGGCGCTGCTGCGCCGGCCGTCGGTGCCGATCTCGGCAACCGCAACTATTACAAGACGCCCGCGCCGGCCTATGCCGCGCCGATCTACAACTGGACCGGCTTCTACGTCGGCGGCCATATCGGCGGCGCCTTCTCCAGCGACAACAATTTCAACGGCCTCTCCACCGGCAACAACGGCAACGGCCGTTTCCTCGGCGGCGTGCAGGTCGGTGGTGACTGGCAGTTCCATCCGAATTTCTTGGTCGGCGTCGAGGGCCAGTATTCCTGGCTATCCGGCAGCGTCGGCGCGGTGTTTCCGGGCGGCATCGCCTACACCAACGACCAGCGCGGCCTCGGCTCGATCACCGGCCGCGTCGGCTACACCTGGGGCCCCGGTCTGATCTACGTGAAGGGCGGCTATGCCTACTCGGACAACAACGAGAAGGTGACCGTCGGCGGCGTGCCGACCGCCTTCGTGATCACTGGCGATCACCGCAACGGCTACACCGTCGGCGCTGGTCTCGAATACATGTTCGCCCCGAACTGGTCGGCCAAGGCCGAGTACCAGTACTACAATTTCGGCGACGCGAGCTTCACCGCCGGTCCGCTCGTAGGGACCGGCAGCTTCACCACCGACGATCACACCATCAAGGCGGGCGTCAACTACCGCTTCAACTGGGCAGCCCCGACTGTGGCGCGCTACTGATCGGTTACCAGAACCTTACCAATACCAAGGGCCGGCGATGTCGCCGGCCCTTCTTTTTTCGCTGTGCGGAACACGCCAACCGTTTGCGCAGATTGCGATTTTTTAACTCGCCGTGCGGATACTGCCCACCACAACCAGAAGCAAGAACGTTGGGGGAATTTCGATGGCGATCCGTCTCAGCCTTAGCGGCTCACTTGGCCGAATGCGGCCCCGTCTCAAAATGCCGACCTGGGGCGTGCGTGGCAGCCTGTTCGCGGCCTTCGCGGTGATCGCGGGCATGGGCCTCGTGATCTCGGCCGGCGCGGGCCTCGTGCTGCAAAATCTCGGCGGACGCATGAACGAGCTGAGCGGGCGGGACATTCCGCGCCTCGCCGCCAGTCTGCAATTATCGGCACTGAGCGCGAGCCTTGCGGCACAGGGGCCGGCCCTGCTTGCGGCTCAGACCGAGGAAGCCCTGAAGGAGCGCACCGCGAAGCTCAAGGAGTTGCAGGAGCAGACGCAGAAGAAGCTCAACGAGATCATCGAGCTCGGCGGCGACAAGACCGTCGTCTCCGGACTCAGCGAGACGATGAAGAGCATCAACGAGGCGGCCCAGAGCCTGGCCAAGGCCGCCCGCGAGCGGCTGGACATCGCCGCCCTTCACGACAAGCAGTATGACGCGCTGCGCAGCGCGCAGGGCGCCTTCGTCGGCGCGGCCAGCCCGGCGATGCTCGACGCGCAAACCCGAGTCAACGCCATTCTCGGCTCGGCCGATTTGTCCGCCGCGGACGCCTCCGACGCCGCGCAGACCGTCGGCCAGCTCGGCAACGTCGTCGCCAGCGGCAATCTCGCAGCCGCCAACATGAGCGCGGCGCTGTCGGCCAACACCAGCGACAAGCTCGACGACATCCAGAAGGAATTCAAGACGGCACAGGGCCGCCTGCGCTCCAACCTCGATCTGTTGCCGGACAATCAGGGCAACAAGATGCTGCGCGAAACGGCGGAGAAGCTGCTCGCGCTCGGCACCGGCAAGACCGGCGTGTTCAATCTGCGCGAGAAGGAGCTCGATTCCGTCGACTACGGCCAGACCATCCTGGACGAGACCCGCAAGCTCAATGTCGGCCTCGGCATCAGCGTGCAGCAGCTCGTCGAGGGCGTGCAGAAAGAGACCAACGCCTCGACCTTCCAGGCACAGCAGGAGATCTCGCTCGCGACGACCGCGATGCTGGCCCTTGGGGCCATGATGCTGGTCGGCTCGGCGTTGTTCGTCTGGCTCTATGTCGGCCGCAACATCCTGCGCCGGATCACCGGCCTGCAGCGCGCCATGCAGCGGCTCTCGGCCGGCGATCTCGACACGGAGATCCCGCGCGCCAGGCAAAATGACGAGATCGGCGCGATGACCGACACGTTGACAGTGTTCCGCGACAGCATGATCGAAGCCCGCGCGCTCGCCGCCGAGCAGGACAAGGACCGAATCGCCAAGGCCGAGCGGGCCGCGCGCATGGAAGCGAAGATCGCCGAATTCGAGAATACGGTGCGCTCCGCGCTCGACAATCTGGCGCAGTCGGCCAATTCCATGCAATCGACGGCTCAGAGCATGTCGACCACCGCCGACCAGTCCAACGCACTGGTCAACGCGGTCGCCTCCGCCGCCGAGGAGACCTCGGTCAACGTGCAGACCGTATCGTCGGGCACCGAGCAGCTGTCGTCCTCGATCGAGGAGATCAGCAGGCAGGTCGTCACTTCGGCTGCGATCGCCAAGAAGGCGGTCGACGAGGCCGGCGCCACCGACGCAACGGTGCAGAGCCTTGCCGACAGCGCAAGCCGCATCAGCGTCGTGGTCGATCTGATCCAGACCATCGCCTCGCAGACCAACCTGCTCGCGCTCAACGCCACCATCGAGGCGGCGCGTGCCGGCGAGGCCGGCCGCGGCTTTGCAGTGGTCGCCTCCGAGGTGAAGAGTCTCGCGAGCCAGACCGCCAAGGCGACGGAGGAAATCCGCAGCCAGATCGCCAGCATGCAGAACATCACGACATCGGCGGTCGGCGCCATCCAGGGCATCGGCCGGATCATCGGCGAGATCGACGGCGTGACCACGACGATCGCGGCCGCGGTCGAGGAGCAGGGCGCCGCCACCCGCGAGATCGCGCGCAACATCCAGCATGCGGCCGGCGGCACCAGCGAAGTCTCCAGCAACATCGTCGGGGTCTCCACCGCCTCGGCCGAAGCCGGCGCCGCCGCGAACGAAGTGCTGGGCGCCTCCGACGCGCTGCGGCGCGAAGCCGACCTGCTGCGCGGAGAGATCGACGCCTTCCTCAACAACATGCGGGCGGCCTGATCGTCATTCCGGGGCGGCGCGCAGCGCCGAACCCTCGCGCCACAATCTCGGGACTCCCGGGTGCGCAACCGCGCACCCGGGTTCGCGCTCGCGCGCGTCCCGGAATGACTGCGTTTTTCGACGACGCCATCCGGGCTACGGAAAAAGCGCCCGGTATGACCGCCATGCGGACACCGCGCCCGCCCTTTTTCGGCTGGCGCGCCGCCCGCGGCGGGTTTAATCCGGTAGCATGAGTTCAAAAACCGACACCGTGCAGTCCTCCGCCGAGGCCCTGCGCTACCCCTGGGACCAGCACCCCGGTCCCGAAGAGATCGTCGAGGTCCGGCCCGGCGTGTTGTGGGCACGGCTCAAGCTGCCGTTCCGCCTCAACCACGTGAACATCTACCTGCTCGCCGATGGCGACGGCTATGCGATGGTGGATACCGGCTTCGGCAACGAGGAGACGATCGAGGCCTGGACGAAGCTGTTCGACGGACCGCTGAAGGGCATCACCATCACGCGCCTGATCGTCACCCATTCCCATCCCGACCATGTCGGACTTGCGGGCTGGGTCGTCGAGCGGTTCAACTGCCCGCTGGTGATGTCGCAGGTCGAATATCTGCAGTCGGTCTATCACCAGAACCGCGGCACCGCCGAGCGGCAGGAAGCGCAGCGGCTGTTCTTCCGCCGCCATGGCATGGACGAGTCGCTCACCGAAAAGCTGCTGGGCCGCGGCCAGGATTATCTCAAGCGCGTCTCTGTGCTGCCGCCCTCCTACCGCCGCATCTCCCACGGCGACGACGTCGTGATCGGCACACGCCGCTTCAAGGTGATCACCGGCGGCGGCCATGCGCTCGACCAGGTGATGCTGTATTGCGCCGACGACAAGCTGTTCCTCTCCGCCGACCAGGTGCTGAGCAAGATCTCGCCCAATGTCAGCGTCTGGGCGGTCGAGCCGGACCAGAACTCGCTCGGCGAATATCTGGCCTCGCTTGCCAGCCTCACCACGACGCTCCCCTACGACGTGCTGGTGCTGCCCGGTCACGGCGTGCCGTTCTACGGACTGAAGACCCGCATCAAGCAGCTCGCTGACCACCATGAAGAGCGCTGCCGCCTGATCGCGGAAGCCTGCCGAGAGGTGCCGCAGACCTCGCGCGCCCTGGTGCCCGTCGTGTTCAACAAGCACGTGCTCGACGAGCACCAGATGGGATTCGCCGCCGGCGAGCTGGTCGCGCACGTCAACTACATGATCGTCGAGGGCCGGCTGACGGCGGAGACGAAGGACGGCGTGCTGCAGTTCCGGACGACGTGAGCGGACGGAGCGCGCGCCTTGGACAAAATGTCCATGGCACCTGCCAGGGTCCCTGCCTTTCCCTGGAGCCTCGGTCCCGCGCGCAGGCCCGTATTAGGCGTTTGATCCACATCAACTATCGCCGGCGATAGGCCGCTATCAATACACCCGCGCGCCTCGCTACAAATGTGAGCTGGCGCATAGACATTGGAGCTGGAAAAGCTCTAAAAATGAGCGGCCGCCGTGGCCGGGTTCCGTTGCAGGTCTTGCCGATGGATTACAACCAGTTCTTCGATTCCGCCCTCGATCGTCTCCACGCCGAGCGGCGCTACCGCGTGTTCGCGGACCTCGAGCGCACGGCCGGCCGATTCCCGCACGCGAGCTGGCACTCGCCCAAGGGCAAGCGCGACGTCGTGATCTGGTGCTCCAACGATTATCTCGGCATGGGCCAACACCCGAAGGTGGTCGGTGCCATGGTCGAGACCGCAACCCGCGTCGGCACCGGTGCCGGCGGCACCCGCAACATCGCCGGCACGCATCATCCGCTGGTCCAGCTCGAGGCCGAGCTCGCGGACCTTCACGGCAAGGAAGCCGCGCTGCTGTTCACCTCGGGCTATGTCTCGAACCAGACCGGCATCCCGACCATCGCAAAGCTCATTCCGAACTGCCTCATTCTGTCGGACGAGCTCAACCACAATTCGATGATCGAGGGCATCCGCCAGTCGGGCTGCGAGCGGGTCGTGTTCCGCCACAACGATGTTGCGCATCTCGAGGCGCTGTTGAAAGCGGCCGACCCGAACCGGCCGAAACTGATCGTCTGCGAGAGCCTCTATTCCATGGACGGCGACGTCGCCCCGCTCGCCAAGATCTGCGATCTCGCCGAGAAGTACAAAGCGATGACCTATGTCGACGAGGTCCACGCGGTCGGCATGTACGGCCCGCGTGGCGGCGGCATCGCCGAACGTGACGGCGTCATGCACCGCATCGACATTCTGGAAGGCACGCTGGCGAAAGCGTTCGGCTGCCTCGGCGGCTACATCGCCGCCAATGGCCAGATCATCGATGCCGTGCGCTCCTACGCGCCGGGCTTCATTTTCACGACCGCACTGCCGCCGGCGATCTGCTCGGCCGCGACCGCCGCGATCAAGCATCTGAAGACCTCGAGCTGGGAGCGCGAGCGCCACCAGGATCGTGCCGCCCGCGTCAAGGCGATCCTCGACGCCGCCGGCCTGCCTGTGATGTCGAGCGACACCCACATCGTGCCGCTGTTCGTCGGCGATCCCGAGAAGTGCAAGCAGGCCTCCGACCTCCTACTCGAAGAGCACGGCATCTACATCCAGCCGATCAACTATCCGACGGTCGCCAAGGGCAGCGAGCGGTTGCGCATCACGCCCTCGCCCTATCACGACGACGGCCTGATCGATCAGCTCGCCGAAGCCCTGCTGCAGGTATGGGACCGCCTCGGCCTGCCGCTGCGCGCGAAGTCGATGGCGGCGGAGTAGAGCTTCTTCCTTCGCCTCTCCCCGCTTGCGGGGGGAGGGAGCGCTGACAGGGCGCCTCCCTTAACGACGAGCCCAGTTCCCGCCCTCGCCCGGCATTTGGCTGTCGCCTCCACCGGCCCAACGCGCTAGGTTCGCAGGGAAAATAAGCTCGGGCGCCGCCAGCGCCCAGGGAGAGAGCCCCCGACCCATGCTGCACGATTGGGGCGTGATCGCCGCCGCCTTCGGCTATATCGGCTTCCTGTTCCTGGTGGCGAGCCATGGCGATCGCCGCTCGCCGGCCGGGCGCGGTCGTGCCTCCGGGCTGATCTATCCGCTGTCGCTGGCGATCTACTGCACCTCCTGGACCTTCTTCGGCTCGGTCGGCTTCGCCACCCGCACCTCGACCGACTTCCTCGCGATCTATCTCGGCCCGATCCTGATGATCGGGCTCGGCGCGGGCGTCCTGCGCCGCGTGATCCAGCTCGCGAAAGCCCACAACATCACCTCGATCGCCGATTTCATCGGAGCCCGCTACGGCAAGAGCCAGGCGGTGGCGGCGACGGTGGCGCTGATCGCGATCATCGGCTCGGTGCCCTACATCGCGCTCCAGCTCAAGGCGGTCGCCTCCTCGCTCGCGACGATCCTGAGCGAGGATCAGGCCTTCTCCCACATCCCGATTCTCGGCGACATGGCGCTGATGGTGACGCTGACGATGGCGGCCTTCGCGGTGCTGTTCGGCACGCGGCAGACCGACGCCACCGAGCACCAGCACGGATTGATGCTGGCGGTCGCGACCGAATCCATCATCAAGCTGGTCGCCTTCCTCGCCGCCGGCATCTTCGTCACCTTCTGGATGTTCTCGCCGCAGGAACTGATCGAGCGCGCGATGAAGACGCCGGAGGCGGTGCGCGCCATCAACTATTCGCCGTCGATCGGCAACTTCCTCACCATGACGCTGCTGTCGCTATGCGCGATCATGTTGCTGCCGCGCCAGTTCCACGTCAGCGTGGTCGAGAACTCCTCCGATGCCGAAGTCGGCCGCGCACGCTGGCTGTTCCCGCTCTACCTCATCGCCATCAATCTGTTCGTGATCCCGATCGCGCTCGCCGGCCTCGTCAGCTTCCCGTTCGGCACGGCCGACCCGGATATGTATGTGCTGGCGTTGCCGATGGAGGGCGGTGCGGACCTGCTCAGCGTCGCCATTTTCGTCGGCGGCCTGTCGGCGGCAACCGCGATGGTGATCGTCGAATGCGTCGCGCTCTCGATCATGGTCTCGAACGACCTCGTGGTGCCCCTGGTGCTGCAGCGACGGCCTGAGGGGCGCGCCGGCGGCGCCGATTTCAGCGACTTCCTGCTGCGCTCGCGGCGGCTCGCCATCTTCGCCATCATGGTGATGGCCTATTTCTACTACCGCGCGCTCGGCAGTACCCAGCTCGCGGCGATCGGCCTGCTCTCCTTTGCTGCCATCGCCCAGCTCGCGCCGAGCTTCTTCGGCGGGCTGCTGTGGCGGCGCGCGACCGCGCGCGGCGCGATCGGCGGGATGCTGGTCGGCTTCGTGGTGTGGCTCTATACGCTGTTCATTCCGAGCTTCATGGACACCTCGAGCACCGGAATCCTGCTGCTCCAGCATGGACCGTTCGGAATCGAGGCGCTGCGGCCGCAGGCGCTGTTCGGCGCCGATTTGCCGCCGCTGATGCACGGCGTCATCTGGTCGCTGTCGCTTAACATCCTGACCTATGTGCTGCTGTCGCTGGCGCGAAGGCCGTCGTCGATCGAGCTGTTGCAGGCCGACCTGTTCGTGCCCGACACGCTCGCGCCGATCTCTCCGGGTTTCCGCCGCTGGCGCACCACCGTCACCGTGCAGGACATCCAGACCACCGTCGCGCAATATCTCGGACCCGACCGCGCACGGCATTCCTTCGAGGCGTTCTCTGCGCAGCGCAATTTGCGGCTGGAGCCAGGGGCCCCCGCCGATTTCGAACTGTTGCAGCATGCCGAGCACCTGATCGCCTCCTCGATCGGCGCGGCCTCCTCGCGGCTGGTGATGTCACTGCTGCTGCGCAAACGGACGGTGTCGGCGAAGGCCGCACTCAAGCTGCTCGACGATTCGCACGCGGCCCTGCATTTCAACCGCGAGATCCTCCAGACCGCACTCAACCACGTACGCCAGGGCATCGCGGTGTTCGATGCCGACCTGCAACTGATCTGCTCGAACCGGCAGTTCGGCGATCTCCTCAACGTCCCCCTGCACATCCTCCAATTCGGCTCGCCCCTGCGCGAGATCCTGGAGTTCATCGGCGTGGCCGGTCCGGACGATCCGGTCGAGCGCGAAGCCATGTTGGAGCGGCGCCTGGCCGCCTACACCACCGACAGCGAGCCCTATCTCGAGCGCCTGCCGGACCGCCACATGGTGATCGAGGTGCTCACCAACCGCATGCCCGGCGGCGGTTTCGTCATCACCTTCACCGACGTCACGCCCAGCTTCGAGGCGGCCGAAGCGCTGGAGCGCGCCAACGCGACCCTGGAAAAGCGCGTGCGCGACCGCACCGAGGAATTGACGCGGCTGAACTCCGAACTGGCCCTGGCCAAGAGCGCGGCCGAAGACGCCAGCATCTCCAAGACGCGCTTCCTCGCCGCCGCCAGCCACGACATCCTCCAGCCGCTGAACGCGGCGCGGCTCTATGTCACGAGCCTGGTCGAGCGCCAACACAGCGGCGAGGAGACCCGGCTGGTCGAGAACATCGACGAATCCCTGCAGGCGATCGAAGAGATTCTCGGTGCGCTACTCGACATCTCCCGCCTCGACGCCGGAGCGATGACGACCTCGATCTCGAGCTTCAAGATGGCCGACCTGATGCGCTCGCTGGAGATCGAGTTCGCGCCGATCGCGCGCGCCAAGGGCCTGGAGCTCGCTTTCGTGCCCTGCTCGCTGCCGGTCGAGTCGGACCGCCTCCTGCTGCGGCGCCTGCTCCAGAACCTGATCTCCAACGCGATCAAATACACCCCTCGTGGCCGCGTGCTGGTCGGCTGCCGCCGCCAAGGCGCCGCGCTCAAGATCTGCGTCTACGACACCGGCGTCGGCATCCCGCCGGTCAAGCGCGGCGAGATCTTCAAGGAATTCCATCGCCTGGAGCAGGGCGCGCGGATCGCGCGCGGGCTGGGGCTCGGCCTCTCCATCGTCGAGCGCCTCGCGCGGGTGCTCAAGCACGGCATCGCCATCGACGGCAACAAGAGCGGCGGCTCGGTGTTCTCCGTGACGGTGCCGACGGCCAAGGCGATCACCCATACCGCCGCCGTGACCAGTGCGACGCCACTGGCGCGCACGCCGATCTCGGGCGCGTTGATCGTGTGCATCGAGAACGACGCGGCGATCCTCGACGGCATGCGCACGCTGCTGAAGGCCTGGGACGCCGAGGTGATCGCGGTCGCCGATCCGGAAGGCGCGATCGCCGCCATCGAGGCCGCCGGCAGACGCGTCACCGGCCTCTTGGTCGACTATCATCTCGACCGCGGCAATGGCATCGCCGCGATCCGCGACATTCGCCGTCGCTTCGGCGACACCATCCCCGCGATCCTGATCACCGCCGACCGCAGCCCCGCCGTGCAAATCGCCGCGCGCGACGAGAAGGTCGCGGTGCTCAACAAGCCGGTGAAACCAGCCTCACTCCGCGCCTTGCTCGGCCAGTGGCGCACGCAGCAGCTGGTCGCGGCGGAGTAGGACGCGTCGGTCAATAATCGGTCGAGACACTGAGCGTGCGCCACTTCTCCAGCTCTTCGAGACGGAGCCGATCCGTCACGGCGATGGCGTCGACGGCGTCGCTGCCGAGTGCGATCCGCAGAGGCGGACGATCCATGTCCGCAAGCTTCAACACGACGGCTGCGGCCTTGGCGGGGTCGCCGGGCTGGCGGCCATCGTAGTCGCGCTGCATCCTAACCGCAGCGCCGACGACCGCGTCGTAATCCGGGTGTCCTTCGCCCGCCGCATGCGCGGCCTGGGCAAAGCCGGTGCGGAAGCCGCCGGGTTCGACGATCGTCACGTGCACGCCGATCAACGCCATCTCGCGTGCCAGCGACTCCGAAAAGCCCTCGATCCCCCATTTCGCGGCCGAATAGGCCGCGCGTGCCGGAGCGCCGATGCGGCCTCCGACGGATGACACTTGCACGATGTGCCCGCGGTGCTGCCGGCGCAGCACGGGGATCGCCGCCTTGGTGACGATGATGGTGCCAATCAGGTTCGCCTCGATCTGCCGACGGAACGAATCAAGGCTGGTGTCCTCCACCGATCCGAGCTCGCCGTAACCGGCATTATTCACCACCACATCGAGGTTGCCAAACGTCGCTACGGCAAGGCCGATGGCCGCATGCGCCGCCGCCTCGTCGGTGACGTCCAGCGTTGCAAGCTGGAGCCGTTCGCCGAAGGGGCCGAGCAAGGGCTCGAGCGGCGTTGGGTCCCGGGCCGAGGCGAGCACGCGATCTCCCGCCTCGAGTGCGGCCTCCACGATGGCACGACCAAGTCCACGCGAGGCGCCGCTCACGAACCAAGTCTTCATGGCGATCTCCAGATGGCCTTAAGGCGCGAGCCGCGTGAAGACGTAATCGCGACTCTTGGCCCGCGCTTCATGGCACGCAAAGCAGGTGCGGTGCTGGGCTTCGTCGACCGGCTTGCCGTTGACGAAGCGGCCAAACCCCCAGCCGCCGGTGGCGGCGTACTTCCTGGAATCCTTGACCATCACCTGAACCGTGGTGGCGGCGCCGGGAATCGTCGCGGACGCGAACTCCGGCGATTGTTTCCGCTTCCAGGCGCGCTTGACCAGAATGGTACCGTCCGGGAACGGAAGCTTGCCGGCTTGATACGCGTCGATGGCCGTCTGGTTGCCGATGACGGCACGAAGCTCGTCGAGCGGCGCGGCCTCTTCGGCCGGCGCGATCAGTTCCCACTGCTTGTAGCCGGGCGGAATGGTGACGCCGAAGATTGGCGAAGCGTCGGCTCCGCTGCCTTGCGCCGGCCCCTCGGCAAGAGCGATCGTGACGAGATACGGCAGGCAAGTCAGGAGCACGACAAGTAAGAGCGCGGCCAGGGTGAGAGCCATGGCATAGGAGTGCTTTTTCGTTTTGGATTCGATGGGCGTCATGATGTTTCATCAAGCTGGGATCGACGGGCGAACCTCGGTGCAGCCTGGCTGGACCAAGGTCTTGACGGATCTTCAAGCGCCGTCGGCGTCGATGACGGCCTTGGCAAAGGCTTGCGGCGCTTCCTGCGGCAGGTTGTGACCGATGCCGCCGGTGATCAGGCGAAACTCGTATCGGCCTGAAAACTTCCTGGCATAGGCACTGGGATCCGGGTGCGGCGCGCCATTGGCATCGCCCTCCATCGTGATCGTCGGCACCTCGATCACGGGAGCCGCCGCGAGCTTCTTTTCGAGATGCTCGTATTTCGCCTCCCCCTGGGCGAGGCCGAGTCGCCAGCGGTAGTTGTGGATCGTGATCGCGACATGATCCTTGTTGTCCAAAGCCGCCGCGCTGCGGGCGAAGGTGGCGTCGTCGAATTTCCACTGCGGCGAGGCGAGCCTCCAGATCAGCTTGGCGAAATCATGCGTGTACTTCTCGTATCCGGCCCGGCCGCGCTCGGTCGCGAAGTAGAACTGATACCACCATTGCAGCTCGGCCGACGGCGGCAGCGGCGCATTGCCCGCGGCCTGGCTCGAGATCAGATAGCCGCTGACCGACACCAGCGCGCGGCAGCGCTCCGGCCATAGCGCGGCGATGATGTCGGCCGTGCGCGCGCCCCAGTCGAAGCCGGCGACGACCGCCTTCTTGATGTCGAGCTTGTCCATCAGCGCGATGATGTCGGCGGCCATCGCGGCCGGCTCGCCGTTGCGCGGGGTCTCACTGGCGAGGAAGTGCGTCGAGCCGTAGCCGCGCAAATGCGGGATGATCACGCGATAACCGGCTTTTGCCAGGATCGGCGCGACGTCGACGAAGGCGTGAATGTCGTAAGGCCAGCCGTGCAGCAGGATCGCCACGGGACCGTTCGAAGGTCCTGCCTCGGCATAGCCGACATTGAGAACACCGGCATCGATCTGCTTGATCGCGCCGAAGGACGCATTCGATGCCTGGGTACGCGAGGTCTCCGTTTCGGCGCGCGCGAGGTCGATCACGCCGAGACCGACGGCGACGGTTCCGGCGGCGACGCCGAAGAACTGGCGACGATGCTGGTCGATGATCTGTTTCATGGTCGTGCTACCTTTTGATGGTGGGTGATGGCGCGTCAGATCAGTGCGACCGTGACGTCGATATTGCCGCGAACGGCCTTGGAATAGGGACAGGTCCGGTGCGCATCGTCGATGATGCCGCGCGCGATCTCAGGGGCGAGCCCTGGCAGGCTGACATTGAGGCGTGCCCGCAGCGAATAAGCGCCCTCGTCGAGCACGAGATCGATCTCGGCATCGACGGCACATTTCCTGGGAAGCTCGATGCTGCGCTTGCGGGCCGCGATCTCCATCGCGCCCTCGAAGCAGGCCGACCAGCCGGCCGCAAACAATTGCTCGGGATTGGTGCCGGTGCCTGTGGCGCCCGGCGGCGACAGCTTGACGTCCAGCCGACCGTCAGAGCTGCGCGACATGCCGTCGTGCCGCCCGCCGCTCGTGTGGGTCTTGGCCGTGTAGAGCGTCTTTGCCGCCTGCGTCATAGTGATCTCCTTGCCGTCACGCCATTGACTAGCAGCGGCCGCGGCAGCACACCCGTTTGGACTTGTGAGAAGTTGTGAGGCCTGACCTTACGCGCCTCACAAGGCCTGCATCCGCGGTCTGATGCCGATGCAGGGAGGCGCCTTGCGGGATCGCGATCATCTGGCTATCCGGTCCTGTCGAAAGGACCAAGATTTCGCCATGACTGAGCCGGCCGGCACCGCGACGGGAACATTGTCGTTCGGGCCATTCTCCGTGACGCCGCATGAAAGGCTCGTGATGCGCGACGGCGTCGCGTTGCCGCTCGGCGCGAAAGCCTTCGACACGCTGATTGCCCTGATGTCGCGGCCGAACGAGGCCGTCAGCAAATGGGACCTGATGGCGCTGGTGTGGCCCGGCGTCACCGTCGAGGAGGCCAATCTGCGCTTTCACGTCGCAGCGCTTCGCAAGGCGCTCGGCGACGGCAAGGATGGCGCCCGCTACATCACAACGCTCCCCGGCCGCGGCTATTGCTTCGTGGCGCCGATTTCACGAACGGACGTTGCGGCGGCACAGCGCCCCGCCCCGCGGCTGGAATTGCCGCCAGTGAAATTGCCGAACCGGTTGCAGCGGATGGTCGGGCGCGACGATGCGATCGCCGCCGTCTCCGACAAGCTCATCGCCTCGCGCTTCGTCACGATTGCCGGCCCCGGCGGCGTCGGCAAAACCGCGGTCGCCGTGGCGATCGCGCACGAGCTACTCGAAACATTCTCCGATGCCGCGCACTTCGTGGACCTTGCCGCGCTCAGCGATCCCGATCTCGTAATCACATCGATCCTGCTGATGCTCGGCCTGCCGGCAGAGGCCGACGACCCCCTGCCTGCTCTGCTCGCGCATCTCCGCGACAAGCGGATGCTGCTGATCCTCGACAATTGCGAGCATGTGATCGCGACCGCTGCACCGCTGGCGGCAGACATCTTCCAAGCGGCGCCGCATGTCCATATCCTCGCGACCAGCCGCGAGGCCCTGCGCGTCGAGGGCGAGCAGGTCTATCGATTGGCTCCGCTCGCCGTTCCGCCCGACGACGGCACGTCGCTGACGCTCGCCGCAGCCCGGACCTATCCCGCGCTTCAACTGTTCCTCGAACGTGCCACAGCCGGCGGCGCGCAGATCACGCTCGATGACGCCAATGCGACCATCATCGCGGGGATCTGCCGCAAGCTCGACGGCATGGCGCTGGCGATCGAGCTCGCCGCCGGCCGGGTCGAAGCCTACGGCCTGGAGCAGACGGCCGCATTGCTCGACGAGCGCCTCAATCTGCTCTGGCAAGGCCAGCGAACGGCGCCACCCCGGCAGAAGACATTGCAGGCCACGCTCGACTGGAGCTACGGCCTGCTGTCGGATCTCGAACGCCTCGTGCTGCGCAGGCTCGCGGTCTTCGCCGGGCATTTCACCATCGATGCAGCGCTCCAGGTCGTTCCGGACGAGCGCGTCGACCACGCCCGCCTGTTCGACGCCGTCGACAGCCTCGTGGCCAAATCGATGGTCGCGCCGCGGCCGATCGGCGCCATGATGCGCTACCGTCTGCTCGACACGACGCGCGCCTATCTGCTCGAGGTCGAACCCGGCGACGCGGCTCTCGCCGTCCGCCACGCGACTTACTACCGGCGATGGCTGGAGCAGGCCGGCATGGCATGGGCCGCGGTGCCGAGCGCCGACGAACGGGCGGCTCACTTCTCCGCGCTTCACAATGTGCGCGCCGCGCTCGACTGGTGCTTCGGCGCGGACGGCGACCTCGACATCGGTATTGCGCTCACCGCCGCCGCGGCGCCGATTTTCCTGGCGATGTCACTGTTGATCGAATGCCGGCGCTGGTCGGAACGTGCGCTACTGGCAATCGCTCCCGCCTCGCGCGGCAGCGCCGAGGAGATGCACATCCAGGCCGCCCTCGGACTGACCTTGATGTTCACCCGCGGCGGCAGCGAGGCGGCGCGTAGCGCCCTGAGCAGGAGCCTTGCGATCGCCGAGGCGCGCAGCGACGACATCAACCAGCTCCAGCTGCTCGGCCGGATGCACATCTTTCACGAGCGGATGGGGGAGTTCGACGCCGCACTCGGCTACGCGCAGCGGAGCCTCAGCGTCGCGAGGTCGCTGGGCGACCCCGCCTCGATCGCCCTCGCCCATTCCCTCCTCGGCGTCTCGCTGCATCTGGCCGGCGATCATCGCGACGCGCTGAAGATGCTGGAGGTCGCCTGGCAGGGACCCGGCACGGAACGAATCAGCACCGTGCATGGCTTCGATCATCGCAACCGGGCCGGCATCACGCTGGCCCGCGAACTCTGGTTGCAGGGCCGGCCCGCAGATGCGCTGCAACTGGCGCGGCAGACGGTCACCGAGGCCGCGCAGATGGATCACCCGATCACGCTCTGCATCGCGTTGATCTGGGCGGTCTCGATCGACCTCTGGAGCGGAGACCTCGACAATGCGGAGGAGAACATCGACCGTTTCATCGCGCATGCCAATGCGCGCTCGATGGGGCCTTATCTCGCCGTCGGCCGGGGTGTCAAAGGCGAGCTGGCAATCCGGCGCGGCGACGCCGCGGCTGGCGTCGAGACGATCAGGGCTTGCCTGCGCGAGCTCCACGATGCCGGCTACGAGCTGCTCACCACCACGTTCAACATCGCGCTGGTTCAGGGCTTGCTGGCGCTCGGGCAGATCGAGCAGAGCGCAGAACTGATCGAGGATGCGATCCGCCTTGTCGAGCAAGGCGGCGATCACCTCTACATGCCCGAGCTGCTGCGCATGAAGGGCCAGGCGCTGCTGTCTCTTCCCGAGCCCAACAGAGGGGGCGCGGAGGCCGCTCTCCTGCAGTCGCTGGAGCTCAGCCGCGACAAGGGAGCGAAGGCGTGGGAGCTTCGCACGGCGATCGATCTTGCGCAGTTTCTTGCCGGACGGAGCGGCCGCAAGGATGCAAGACTATTGCTCCAATCGGCGCTCGGAGGTTTCGCTGCAGGTTCCGAGACGGCGGACGTCAGGGCCGCCGATGCGCTCCTGAAGACGCTTTAGTAGAAGCTCACCCCGTCGGGGTGCCCTGCTTCCACTGGCCCCCGGCGATCTTGGCGGCCGCGATCACCGCCTGGGTGCGGCTCTCGACGCCGAGCTTTTGCAGGATCGCCGAGACATGTGCCTTGATGGTGGCCTCGGAGACCCCGAGCTCGTAGGCGATCTGCTTGTTGAGGAGCCCCTCCGACAGCATCATCAGGACCCGGACCTGCTGCGGCGTCAGCGTCACCAGGCGGTCGCGCAGGCGCGTCATGTCCGGATCGGCCGCAGCCGACAAATCGGTGTCGGCGGGAATCCAGACGTCGCCTTCCATCACCTTGAGGATGGCGTCGCGCAAGGTCTCGACGCCGAACCGCTTCGGAATGAAGCCGGAGGCGCCGAAATCGAGCGAGCGGCGGATCGTGGCGCTGTCGTCGGAAGCCGAAACGATCACCACCGGAATCGCCGGATATTGCGCGCGCAGATAGATCAGGCCGGAAAAGCCCGAGATCCCGGGCATCGAGAGGTCGAGCAGGATCAAGTCGACGTCCGAGGCCTGTTCCAGCAGCTTGGTCAGATCCTCGAACGATCCGGCCTCGTCGATTCTGGCCGAGGTCAGGACCCCGGCCACCGCCTGTCGCAGTGCGTCCCGGAAAAGCGGATGGTCATCGGCGATGACGAGATGGGTCGAGGGAGCGTTCATCGTTCTCTTGCTGTCGTTCGCGGGCCGGCGGACAGATTCCCGGGTGCGTCAATTCTTCCCCGAGCGGCCGTGGCATGCAAGTGCACATTATCCCTTTGCTGCAAAGGGGTTAATCCAAAAGCCGCCGCGACCGCAGGCCAGCGCCTGATACCGGCGCCAGCTCCACGCCAGTGCGCAAGGCCGAAAGTCGTATTGGGGCTGCTTTCACGCCGATGTTACCTTGCGGGCAAGACCTGGGTTGATCCGGCATGTCCGGACGTCTGGGCCGCGAGGAAACATTTTCGGGGAGCGACTCAACATGTCGACAATGGCCGTATCTCAAACAAGCGCGGGAGGGATGACGAAGGACGAACGGTTCGTCATTCTCGCCTCCTCGCTCGGTACCGTCTTCGAGTGGTACGATTTCTACCTCTACGGTTCGCTCGCCGGCATCATCGGCGCCCAGTTCTTCTCGGCCTATCCGCCGGCAACCCGCGACATCTTCGCGCTGCTGGCGTTCGCAGCCGGCTTCCTGGTCCGTCCGTTCGGCGCGATCGTGTTCGGCCGCGTCGGCGACATCGTCGGCCGCAAATACACCTTCCTCGTCACCATCCTGATCATGGGCCTGTCGACCTTCATCGTCGGCCTGCTGCCCAACGCAGCCACCATCGGCATCGCGGCTCCGATCATCTTGATCGTGCTGCGCCTCGCCCAGGGCCTCGCGCTCGGCGGCGAATATGGCGGTGCGGCGACCTACGTCGCGGAGCACGCGCCGAACGGCAAGCGCGGTTACTACACCTCATTCATCCAGACCACGGCGACGCTCGGCCTGTTCCTGTCGCTGCTGGTGATCCTGTTTACCCGTTCCGCGCTCGGCGAAGCCGACTTCGCGGCGTGGGGCTGGCGCATTCCGTTCCTGGTCTCGGTGCTGCTGCTCGGCATCTCGGTCTGGATCCGGCTCCGCCTCAATGAATCGCCGATCTTCCAGAAGATGAAGGACGAGGGGAAGGGTTCGAAGGCGCCGCTGACGGAAGCCTTCGGCAACTGGCAGAACGGCAAGCTCGTGCTGCTCGCCCTGCTCGGCGGCGTGATGGGCCAGGGCGTGGTCTGGTACACCGGCCAGTTCTACGCGCTGTTCTTCCTGCAATCGATCCTGAAGGTCGACGGCTACACCGCCAACCTCCTGATCGCCTGGTCGCTGCTGCTCGGCACCGGCTTCTTCATCGTGTTCGGCATGCTCTCCGACAAGATCGGCCGCAAGCCGATCATCCTCGGCGGCTGCCTGATCGCGGCACTGACCTTCTTCCCGATCTTCAAGATGATCACCAGCAACGCCAACCCGGCGCTGGAAAAGGCCATCGAGCAGGTCAAGGTCGAGGTGGTGGCCGATCCCGCGGGCTGCGGCGACCTGTTCAACCCGGTCGGCACCCGCGTCTTCACCGCGCCTTGCGACACCGCACGTGCCTACCTGTCCCAGTCGTCGGTCAAATACTCGACGACACCGGGCCCGGCCGGCTCCGGCGTGAAGGTGACGGTCAACGGCAAGGAAGTGCCCTACACCAACGCGAAGGACAGCAACCCGGCCGTCCTCGCGGCGGTGCAGGCGGCGGGCTATCCGAAGCCAGGCGACACCGGCATCGTGAAAATGTCGCATCCGTTCGACATCTTCCGTGCCCAGCCGGCGGCAATCATCGGACTGCTGTTCGTCCTGGTGCTGTTCGTCACCATGGTGTACGGCCCGATCGCTGCGATGCTGGTCGAATTGTTCCCAACCCGCATCCGCTACACCTCGATGTCGCTGCCCTACCACATTGGTAACGGCTGGTTCGGTGGCCTCCTCCCCGCAACCGCCTTCGCCATCGTGGCCTCGACCGGCGATATCTATGCGGGCCTCTGGTACCCGATCATCTTCGCCTCGATTACCGTGGTGATCGGCACGCTGTTCCTGCCCGAAACCAAGGACGTCGACATCAAGGCGACCTGATCGACGGCAGCCTACCTCAATCGATACGAACCGGCCGCGGTCTCCGCGGCCGGTTTTGTTTTGTGGGAGCTTTGTTCTGACGCGTTTTCTCTATGTGAACCGGCACCCGCTTCGCTCGAAAACGCTCTATTGATTGCCGCCTATGAATTGCAACACGATTTCACGCCGGTGCGGACGAGCACGATGCTCGATCAGATAGATCGCCTGCCAGGTGCCCAGCGCGAGCTTGCCGTTCAGGACCGGGACCTGAAGCGATGTGTGCGTCAGCATTGTCTTGATGTGCCCGGGCATGTCATCCGGGCCTTCGCTGTCATGCGTCCATCCAGCGTTCTCCGGCGCGAGCCGGGACAACGCCGTAGTGAGGTCGACGAGCACGGAAGGATCGGCGTTCTCCTGAATCGTCAGCGAGGCCGAGGTATGGCGGATGAACAGCGTCAACGCGCCGTCGCGCGCGTGAGCCTCGGCGACGAATTTTGCGGCTTCGCCGGTGAGATCCGTGAAGCCGCGGCCCGACGTCTGCACGCTCAGCAATGACGAAGCGATTGTGGTGGCTTGCAATGCTGCCGAGCGCGTGACGGATTTGGCTGATGTCATGATGAAAGGTCTCTCAAGTCGGGAAGCTGCCGTCGGGTGGGCAAAGGCGCGTGTGTGCCGTGGCCACGATCTTTCCCGATTATCAAAGGTGGTGGGCCCGCTTCGCTTTGCCCACTCGAGGGCGGCTCATCAAATCCTCCCCGCGACGTCCTTCTGAACGCGGTTGGCCATGTCGATCAGCCGTCGCCAGGCCTTTTCCAGAAACGACATCACGCGATCGACGTCCTGATCGCTCGGCAACGGGATCTCGATCTTGCGCTCGCCCTCGGCGCCCCGGGGCTCGGCATTCTTGGGCTCGGCGTTCCTGGGCTCGGATTTCTTCAGCGGGTCGGATTTCGGCAGTGCCTCGCCGATCTTGCCCGACACCGTCGGCCCCGCCGCGAGCTGCTCCTTCAGCCTTTCGACCTCGGCCTGGAGCCTGCCGATCTCGGCGTCGAGCGCGGTCCGCTCATCGGGCACCGCGTAGCAGGCCCAGCCGGCACCGTTCTTCGTGCAGGTCGATACCGTGCCGGTGCGCGTGTCGAGCCGCAGCACGCCTTCGGGGATCGGGGTCATGCTGTAGCGGCCGTTTTCGCCGTCGGGCGCGGCTTGCGCGGCCTCGAGGTCGCCGCCGATAGCCATCGCGGCGGCGAAGGCCGCCACCGCAAGCCAGGATGTTGTGGATGACGTCACGGGTCTCATCGCGCTCTCCGCCACGACGTGCAGGTGGCAATCCGACAAATTCTACACCCCGCCGAGACGATCCGCCGCCCCAAAACGCGCCTTGAGATCAACGATCGCCGCGGTGTCTTTGATCCCGGCGGCGCGGCGAAAGGGCGACCGCATTCGCCGATCATGAGACGAGCTGCTGCGGTGCGGCGTCACGCTGTGTGCAGCGCTGCCGTGCAGGCCAATATCATCAAATAAATCAGTCACATAAGCGAAAGCGACGCAATCGTGACTTGGCTTGACTTGATTATGGGCCATCAGTATGGTCCGCGCGGCTTTTGAGGGTGGCGGGCGTAATTTCCATTCAGCCGCGGCGTTTCGGGTCTTCGTTGCATGACACAGGGCACGGGACACGGCGGGAATGGAGATCGCGATAAATCGTCCGAGGAAGCTGCGCTTTCCGAACGGCTCGGAAGTCTTGATCAGAGGTTGTCCGAGTTTCGCGACCGCCGGATCAAGACCGAGCAACCCGCAGGTGACGGTGGAGACGGAGCGGCCAGAGCCTCGGCGATGGCGCTTGGTTTCCGGTTATCCTCGGAGTTGATCGCCGGCGTCGTTGTCGGAGCGGGGATTGGCTGGGGGTTCGACCGCTTGCTGTCGACGTCGCCTTTCGGGTTCATCGTGTTCCTGTTGCTGGGCTTCGTCGCCGGCGTGGTGAATGTGGTGAGAACGGCGGGCGCAGGTCAAAACAGGCGCGGTGGTTCGTAAGCCGTTCCACCAGGAGAGGAATGATCGTGCCGGCTTCGCCGGTACGGGCCGGCCCGGCCGGCAGACCGAGACCCGCCGGCATTGCCCGGCAGACCAAGAGATGCCGCGCTGATGAAAATCGACCCGATCCACCAGTTCAACATCGAGCCTCTCTTCACCCTGGGCCATATCGGCAATCACACGATCGCCTTCACCAATTCGTCGCTCTACATGCTGGTGACGATCGCGATCATCTCGATCCTGATGCTTGCCAGCGGCTCGCAGCTGGTTCCCGGGCGCCTGCAGTCGGTCGCCGAGATCTCCTACGAATTCGTCGCCTCGACCATCCGTTCGACGGCCGGCGCGGAAGGCATGAAGTTCTTCCCGCTGATCTTCTCGCTGTTCATGTTCATCTGCGTCTCGAACCTGGTCGGCATCATCCCCTACACCTTCACGGTGTCGAGCCACCTGATCGTGACCGCAGCGCTCGCGCTCTTGGTGTTCTTCACGGTCTTGATCTACGGCGTTGCCAAGAACGGCCTGAAGTTCTTCTCGATCTTCGTGCCCCACGGCGTCCCCGGCTACATCCTGCCGCTGGTGATGTTCATCGAGATCCTGTCGTTCTTCCTGCGGCCGGTCTCCCACAGCGTCCGTCTGTTCGCCAACATGCTGGCCGGCCACATCGCTCTGAAGGTGTTCGCGGGCTTCGTCGCCATGCTCGGCTTCTCGCTCGGCGCCCTCGGCTGGGTCGGCGGCGTGCTGCCGCTGGCCCTCACGGTCGCGCTGTACGCGCTCGAGATTCTGGTCGCGTTCCTGCAAGCCTATGTGTTTGCGATCCTGACCTGCATCTACCTCAACGACGCGATTCATCCGGGACACTGAGCGGTCCGGGGAATTTCCACCCACAACCCAATCTTTCTTCCAAGGAGTCTAAAATGGATCCGGCAGCAGCAAAACTTATCGGCGCGGGCATCGCATGCATCGGCATGGGCGGCGCGGGCGTCGGCGTCGGCGTGATCTTCGGCAACTACCTCGCCGCAGCCGTTCGCAACCCCTCGGCCGCTCAGGGCCAGTTCGGCAACCTGATCTTCGGCTTCGCGGTGACCGAAGCGCTCGGCATTTTCTCGCTGCTGATCGCGCTGCTGCTGCTGTTCGTTCCGCTCTGAGGACGACGTTTTTCGCGCCGTTCCATCCCGATGGGACGGCGCGTGTGACAGCAACAGGAGAACTCCGTGGCTGAAAGTCATGGCGGCGCAAAAGGTCCGGCGGCAGGCGCCCACACCGGGGCTGACGGTGGTCACCACGGTGGCGGGTTTCCGCCGTTCGAGAGCAGCAACTACGCTTCACAGCTGGTGTCGCTCGCGATCTTCTTCGTCCTGCTTTACGTGATCGTGTCCAAGCTCGCCCTGCCGAAGGTCGGCGGTGCGATCGAAGCACGTCAGAACAAGATCGAGGGTGACCTCGCCGAAGTGCAGAAGCTGAAGGACCAGTCCGAGGCGGCGCTGAAGGCCTATGAGAGCGAGCTCGCTTCGGCGCGCACGCGGGCACAGGCGATCGGCAATGAATCCCGCGACAAGGCGAATGCGCAGGCAGACGCCGAGCGCAAGACGCTGGAAGAGCAATTGGCGGCCAAGCTCGCCGGGGCGGAGAAGACCATCGCCTCGACCCGCGCAACCGCCATGAGCAACGTCCGCGGCATCGCGGCCGATGCGGCAGGCCAGATCGTGCAGCAGCTCACCGGCGTCGTTCCGGATGCGGCTTCTGTCGGTGCTGCCGTTGACGCATCCATGAAGGGCTAGTCGAGATGTTCTACGATCCTGAAACCTGGGTCGCCATCGCCTTCGTGATCCTGATGGTCGTGTTCGGCTATTTCGGGGTCTTCAAGTCGGCGATGACCGCGCTCGATCACCGCGCCGATCGCATCAAGGCCGAGCTCGACGACGCCGCGCGCCTCAAGCAGGAGGCGGCCAAGGTGCTCGCCGACTACAAGGCGCGCAGCGCGACGGCCGAGCGCGAGGCGGCTGATATCATCGCCAATGCCAAGGCCGAAGCCGAGCGCATCGCAGCCGACGCCAAAGCGAAGATGGAAGACTTCGTCGCCCGCCGAACCAAGACCGCGGAGAGCAAGATCGCGCTCGCCGAGGCCCAGGCGCTGGCTGATGTCCGCGCCGCGGCCGCGGAAGCCGCCGTTCAGGCCGCCTCGACGATCCTGTCGCAGTCGGTCAAAGGCTCGGTCGCCGACGACCTGCTCGCCAAGGGCATCACCGAAGTCAGGCAGAAGCTGAACTGAGTGTTTTGGCCTCACCAGTCAAAAAGCCGGCGCGATGAGCGCCGGCTTTTTTGTTTGTCGAGATGCTTCCTCGTCGTCATGGCCGGGCTTGTCCCGGGCACCCATGTCTTGGTCGCCACAAGCAAAGAACGTCGAAGGCCGGGACAAGCCCGGCCATGACGGCTCAATTTCGAGCCCTACTTCTTCTTCCGCCCCTTCGGCTCGGGCGAGAGCGCCTGCGGGTCGAAGCCGACATAGAAAATGTAGTTTTCGGCGACCGAGGCTGGCGGCACCGGATAGGACATATCCTCCGCGACGAAGGTGAAGGGCACGCTGCCGCCCGCGGTCATATCGACCGTGGTCCGGTAGGCCTTCGAGGCAATCACCTTCTCGCCGACGCCGCCCTGCACGACGGCGATGCGCAGGGGCACCTCGACGGAGGCCGGCGCACCGGCAGGACCGGCGATGACGCGGCCCTGTATGCCGATCCGCGCCGTGATGCCGGCGCCGCCGCGCGCACATTCGCGTGCCATCTTGGTGATCGAGGCCTGGAAGCGGATTTCATTGCCAACGGCCGGCTTGCCGGTGGCCCCAACCGCGTAGGTCGAAGCCCCCGCGCGCACGGTCACCTGCGGGCAATCGATATCGTCGTCGGCCGGCTGGCCCGGCGCAGGCGCCGGCTTGGGCTCGGCCGGTTCGTCCGACTTGCCGCCGAACAGGCTCTTGAAGCGATCGGTGAATGACTGCGCCGCAGCCGGCGAAACCGCCGCGAACGACACCGACAATGCCAGCGCGATCGCCGGAATCCGCCGCAGCGTATTCCGCGATGACCGAAGCTGCTTCCCCATCAAAGCCCGTACTCCATGACAAAATCCCCGGCCGATCGCCGGCAGGCCTGCGCGTTATATCGTCAAAATCGGCGAACCCAAGGCCGCAAACGAGGCGGGACCAAAGAGACTTTGGTCACATGAATGAACGGGCTCAGCCGCGGAAATCCTCGTGCAAGAGACCGAACAGCAAATGATCCTGCCAGATCCCGTTGATGCAGAGATAGCGGCGCGCCAACCCCTCACGGGAGAAGCCGCACTTCTCCAGCACCCGGATCGACGGCGCATTGGTCGGGATGCAGGCTGCCTCGACGCGGTGCAGGTTGAGCTCGCCGAACAGCGTCGGCAGGAGGACCCGCAGCGCAGCCGTCATGTAGCCGCGATGGGCATGGGGTTGCCCGACCCAATAGCCGATGGTGCCGGCCTGCACGATACCCCGCCGTACGTTGGCCAGCGTGATTCCCCCGACCATGGCCCCGTCGAGCTCGCGGAAGATCAGAAAGGGGTATGAACGGTCCGCGGCGATGTCTTCGGAATAGCGGCGCAGACGGCGGCGGAAGCCGGAGCGGGTGAGATCGTCCGATGGCCAGATCGGCTCCCAGGGCGTCAGGTAGTCGCGGCTGGACTCACGCAGATGTGCCCATTGCAGGAAATCCGACATCTGCGGCGCGCGCAATAACAGCCCGTTGCCGCGCGGCGCGAGGGCGGCGGGTCCACTGGATGGCAGGCGAAAGAGGGCCATGGTGATGCTCCCCTGGGCAGATCGGGCCCCGCGCGCGGCTCCTAATGCAGCCGCGCCTTGGCCCGCGCCCGGGTCAATCCTTCCGCAAAAGACACCGCCGTGTCCAGACCCCTGCCACTGCCCAATGCGACGACGGCGGGCCGGCTCCGCGACAACAGCGCACGCGCCGCGTCCCGGGTGGATTCGACGCTGACCGCCTCGATCCGGCCGACCAGCTCCTCGACCGTCTGCGGCCGGCCATAGGCCAGCACATGCCGGGCGAGCTGCTCGGCGCGGGAAGAGCAGCTCTCCAGCGCCATCAGCAGGCCAGCCTTCATCTGTGCCTTGGCCCGCGCAATCTCGGCCTCGGTCAGCGTCTCCACCGAATCATTCATGATGTCGACCACGACCTCCATCATCTCCGGCGCATCGGCCGGATCGGTGCCGGTGTAGAGGCCGAAGAAGCCGGTATCGGTATAAGGCGCGTGGAACGAATAGATGGAGTAGCAGAGGCCGCGCTTCTCGCGCACCTCCTGGAACAGACGCGACGACATTCCGCCGCCGAGGATGTTGGTGAAGACCTGAAGAGAGAACAGCGACAAGTCGCTCTGCGGCACGCCTTCCAGCGCCAGCGTCAGATGCGCCTGCTCCAGCTCGCGATGCACCACCTTGGCACCGCCCTTGCCGAACTGGGCGGTTTGCGGCTTCGGGCCCGGCGTCCCCTCGAAACTGGCAAAGCGCTTCTCGGCCTCGGCGACCACCTGGCTGTGATCGACCGCGCCGGCCGCCGCCACGACCATGTCGGGGCCGCGATAATGCGTCGAGAGGTAGCCGCGCAGCATGTCGCGGTTGAAGGCGCGCAGCGTCTTGGCCGTGCCGAGCAGCGAGCGGCCCATCGGCTGGTCGGGATAGCAGAGCTCGTTGAGATGCTCGAACACGACGTCGTCGGGCGTATCCTGCGCGGCCCCGATCTCCTGCACGATGACGTTCTTCTCGCGCTCCAGCTCGTCGGCCTCGAAGGCGGGGTTGGCGAGGATGTCGGCGAGCACGTCGAGCGCGAGCGGCACGTCGGCCTTGAGCACCCGCGCATAATAGGATGTGGTCTCGGTCGAGGTGCCGGCATTGAGGTCGCCGCCGACCGCTTCGATCTCCTCGACGATCTCGCGCGAGGAGCGCTTGGTCGTGCCCTTGAACGCCATGTGCTCGAGCAGATGCGAAATGCCGTGCTCGTTCGGCTTCTCGTCGCGTCCGCCGACGCCGGCCCAGACGCCGAGCGCCGCAGTCTCGAGATGGGGCATCTTGTCGGTGACGACGGTGAGGCCGGAGGCAAGCTTGGAAATCTCGACGCTCATCCGGCAACTCCTTGCTTTGCGGCGCGGCTGACCGACAGCACGAACCGCTCGATCTCGGCCTGATCGTTCTTCATCACCTTCATGTGTTCGGATTTGGTCATCAATCCGTCGAGCCAGGCGGGCAATTGCGGCCGCTGGCCGCAGGCCGCCTCGACAGCGTCGGGGAATTTGGCCGGATGGGCGGTGGAGAGCACGATGCTCGGCACCCTCGTGTCGGTGGTGTCGCGGTCGGCGACCGCAAGAGCCACCGCCGTATGGGGATCGACCAGTTCGCCCGCCTCGCGCCAGCCGGCGCGGATCGCGGCCGCGGTCTCGGTCTCATCGGCGCGCCCGGCGTCGAACTCCTCGCGGATTGCGGCCAGCGTCGCATCGGGCAGCACGAAACGTCCTGACTGCTTCAGCGAATCCATCAGACGGCGTACGCCCGTCGCATCGCGCCGGCCGGCCTCGAACAGCAGCCGCTCGAAATTCGACGAGATCTGGATGTCCATCGACGGCGATGCCGTCGCATGCACCTCGCGCACCTCGTAGATCCCCGTCTTCAACGTGCGGGCCAGGATGTCGTTGACGTTGGCGGCGATGCGAAGGGTACGCACCGGCAAGCCCATGCGCTTGGCGACATAGCCGGCAAAGATGTCGCCGAAATTGCCGGTCGGCACGACGAAATCCACCGCGCGCGCCGGCGCGCCGACGGCAACGGCCGAAGTGAAATAGTAGACCACCTGGGCGACGATGCGCGCCCAGTTGATGGAATTGACGCCGGACAGCGAGGTCGCATCGCGGAAGCGATGGTTGTTGAACATTCCCTTCACGAGCGCCTGGCAGTCGTCGAAATTGCCTTCAACCGCGAGCGCATGGACATTGGCCGCGCCCGTCGAGGTCATCATCCGCCGCTGCACTTCGGAGATGCGGCCGTGCGGAAACAGCACGATGAGATCCACATTCTCGAGGCCGGCGAAGGCTTCGACCGCCGCGCCGCCGGTATCGCCGGAGGTGGCAACCACGATGGTGGTGCGTTGGCCGCGCTTGGCGAGCACGTGGTCCATCAGCCGCGAAATCAGCTGCATCGCCACGTCCTTGAAGGCGAGCGTCGGACCGTGGAACAGCTCCAGCACGAACTGATGCGGCGACATCTGGCGCAACGGCACCACCGCCGGATGACGGAAGGTCGCATAGGCCTCGTTTGCCATGCGGCCGAGCTCGGCGTCGCTGATCTCCCCGCCCGCGAAGGGACGAATCACATCGACCGCGACCTCCCAATAGGGACGGCCGAAAAAGCCGGCGATCGTCTCGGTGGAGAGTTGCGGCCAGGTGGTCGGCACATACAGGCCGCCATCCCTGGCGAGCCCGGTCAGCATCACGTCGCAGAAGCCGAGTTCGGGGGCTTCGCCCCGGGTCGAGATATAGCGAGTCAAACTGCCCTCCAAAGGCCGACCGGGCTTTTGCGCGATCTGTAAGCCTTTGATTTTACAAAATTACTTGTTACCAGCCAGAGGCTTTGGGCCACCTTAAAGTGTTTTGCGGCATCAGGAAACCGCTTCCCGTCTGCACCCGTTCCAAGCGAAAAGGGCTGCGGCGATGCCGCAGCCCTCTCTTGGAAGGTCTGTCGTTGACATGTGCAGACCGGTTTGCCTCTTTCGGGGTGGCGTCCCCGCTGAAACTTTGTCCGCCAAGCTTTCGTCGCCCGTCACGAAATCGTCAAGAGCGAAACGACGGGCGCAGGACGATGTTCCTATTTTTCCCGATAAGCTTGCGTCTCTCTTGAGCGAGCTTGAGCGCATTTGCTCCGTCGATTGCCATCTTATCCCGACAGCACCGGAACGATTGCCGGCTCGGCTCATTGTTTCCGCGGATGGGTGTCGGCGGTGTCCATGCATTGCCCGGCTGCACGCTGGCGCCGATCCGTCCCGCCGAACCGGCTGCATCCTGAAGTAGCCGGTTCGGTGCTTCCGGGCTGGCAGTGGCCGGGCCGGTAGGACCCGACCTGCAAGGCCCGCGCGGCGTGTCCGTGCCCTCGCGCCCGGCGACGTCAGTTCATCCCGATTTCCACCGCGATCCTGATCAGGTCGGAATGGTTCTTGGCCCCCAGCTTCTGCTTGAGCAGAGACGTGGTGTTGGCGACCGTCTTGTAGGAGATGCCAAGCGCCTCGGCGACTTCCACGATCTTGTCGCCGCGTCCAAGCAGGCGGAGAATTTCGAGCTCCCTCGGCGTCATCTGCGAGGCCGGGTTGGCCTTGATCGCCGCGCCGGAAAACGTCACGGCTTCCGCAAGCTGCGGCGAGATGAAGTTGTCGCCTGCGACCACCTTGCGCACCGCTTTCAGCAAAATCCTGGGATCGTCGCCTTTGGAGACATAGCCCTGAGCCCCGAGCTCGACTGCCCTCACCACGAAAGCCGGATCGTCGTTCATGCTGAACATGATGATCTTGGCGTCGGGATCGTCCTTGCGGATGCGTCGCATCAGCTCGAAGCCGGAGACATCGGGCAGGCTGATATCGATCACGGTGACGTCCGGCCGCTTGCTGACATAGGCGCGATGTCCGGACTTGGCGTCCGTCGCCTCATCGATACGAATCGAATGGTCCGAAGCGAACAGGGTGCGGCAACCGGACAGCACCACGGGATGGTCATCCACGATAAGGACCCGGGTACCCGGCTTGGCAGTATCTTGCATCGCGCACTCGCTTTTTCTTGACTCATAGACCGGCGGGAACAAATGGAAAGAGAAAATTCCGTCGATGAGCGTTAGAATTGACCTAATGTGGCAACGACTCTCGTTCAGAACGCAACTGTTTCTTCCACTCGGCGCGAGCTTTCTTGCAGCCCTGATCCTGGGCGGAGTGCTGCTCCACATCTTCGCAAGCGGTCAGTTGGCCGACGAGAACGAGCCGGCGCGACGTTCGATCCGAACGATCGCCAGCGCGCTCAACAGCACTTTGCGCGCGTCGGACAATCCGCAGAAGATTCTCGACGCCTTTGTCCAATCCTTGACCGCGTCCTCGGACATCCAATTCCGGTCCGCGGAAGGTACGACTGTGCCTTCGCCAACGAACGACAGACACAACTTTAAAGCTGTACCACAGTGGTTCAGCAACCTGGTCATGGTACCGGACACGGATGCTGTGGCCCCGGTGCTGATCGACGGCAAACGTATCGGCGACATCGTGTTCCTGCCGGACCTCTCAGCCGACCTGTTCGAGAAATGGATCGGCTTCCTGGCGCTAGCCAGCCTCGTCGCCATACTGACGGTGCTCACCGGGATTATCGCATACGTCTTCGCGGGATCGACCCTTCGTCCCCTGCAGCATCTCGGTGAAGGCCTGACGCGGATGCGGCGGGGCGACTACGCAAAGCCGATCCCGGTCGGAGGACCGTCGGAGATTCGGCGGAGCTGTATGGAAGCAAATGCGCTGGCTGCAACGCTGGCGCAATTGAGCCAGGACAATCGCGATCTGATGCACCGCCTGGTGTCGCTCCAGGACGACGAGCGGCGTGATCTCGCCCGCGAATTGCATGACGAACTCGGGCCGCTGCTGTTCAGCATCCGCGCCGGTACGATCGCGCTGATCGAAGCCTCGCCTCCGGTGGGAAATCTCGGCAATTCGGCCCAGGAGGTGCTGCAATCGGTCGAGGCGCTCCAGCAGACCAACCGCCGGATCCTCGATCGGCTGCGGCCGCTCTACATCGAGGAGCTGGGCCTTGCGGCCAGCGTGCAGACGCTGCTCCGAAACTTTCGCAAGCAGGCGCCGCATGTCGTCCTGACGGATGCGATCGATCCCGATCTCAACGTGATCGACGGGCCGTTGGCTCGGACCATCTATCGGGTGATCCAGGAGGCACTGACCAACGTGCTGCGCCACGCCAGGGCCAGCAGCGCCCATGTCCAGGCGACCGTCAGCGGCGAGGCGCTGGTGATCGAGATCTCCGACGACGGCGGCGGCTTTCCCGCCGACAATGTCTTCGGCCGTGGCCTGACCGGCATGCATGAGCGCGTGCGTGCGCTCAGCGGATCGCTGTCACTGCTGCGCGTGGATGGGCGAACCTATGTCCGCTGCCGCCTTCCGGCCGAACCCGCACGCGAGGTGCCGGTCGGCGGCTAGCATGCACAGCAGCCGTCAAGCGCGTTCTGTCGCGCCGGCTCGCACAGCGTGCTGCGGATCTTGCCGTCCGGGCTGAAGCGAAACGAGGCGTGAATGCGCAGCGCGCCGGCGACGGAATATTCGAGATCGACGCCGTGGGACACTGGGCCGATCTCCTCCAGCCCGAAACCCGCCAGGGAGAAGGCGCTGAGCCGCGGCTGCCAATAGGCCTCGAGCTCGTTCCGGCCGCGATAGCGCCGCGCCCCGTTACACGTGCATTCGACCTGTGCATCGTCCGCATAGAGGTCGAGCAACGTCGCAAGGTCGCCCCTCCGGCAGGCGTCCACCCAGTCGACGACAATTCCCATCTGATCGAAATCGCTCACGCCGCAATCCTGTCTGCCGCGGGACACTACCGGCGGCTTAGGACCACACTCGTGAATGTGCGCTGAATAATATACCCCGGGCGATACCGGGTTCCCCTCGGGGGACCTCCGACGAGATCAGCTCTGCCGCCGGCCTCTTGCCCACACGGCAAAGGCGATCAGCACGGCGCCTGCGAGCGTGAACCAGGTGATGGCATATTGCAGGTGATCGTCCTTCAGATGCACGTCGAGCGGTCCCACGCGCGGAATGCCGTTCTCGGACGCCGGCTGCTCGAGATCGACATAGAACGGCGCAACCGCACCCCAGCCGAGCGCGCCCGCCATTGCCAGATGATCGCGCACGAACCAGAGCCGCTTGTCGCGATTCTCCGCCGGCGTCAGCCAGCCGGCCGCCTCGGGAAAGCGCAGATAACCGGTGAGCGCGACCGGCTGCCCGGTGACGAGCTTCTTCACCGCGCGGTCCTCGACGCTGCGATCCTGCATGGTGTTCTCGACGAAGCCCGCATCGATCACGACTGTTTCGCCGCTGGGAAGCCGCGCCGGCAGGAACGCCCAGGTGCCCGGTCCGGAGGCGTCCTTGCGCACCGCCGAGCCGGAGGAATAGACCATCGCATCGGGCAACGCTGCGTAGGTGGCGGTGAAGCTGACGCGTCGGAATTCGTCGCGTGCGGGATTCAGCGCGGCCCATTGCGCCGGCGGCGGCAGCGCGACAGGGGCTTCCGCGAGACGCTCGGTGAGTGCCGCGATCAGCTCGTGCTTGGCCGTTCGCCGCTGCAATTGCCAGACGCCGAGCGCGACGAAGACGGCCGTCAGGAACAGCGTGAACAGCGCGAAGCCGGCCACGCGGGGCTTGCGCGCAGGCTCGTTCATTTCGCGCGGTCGACCAACCGGCCCGGCGCCGCCTTGTGGTGGAATTGCAGCGCGATCAGCAGCGACTTCATCGCACGCAGCGGCAACAGCGTGGTGGCCAGGATCAGCGGCAACCACAGCGCCGCATGCAGCCAGTATGGCGGCTGGTATTTGACCTCGACGATGAGTGCGGCCGCGACGACGATCCCGCCGGCCAGCATGATGATGAAGATCGCCGGACCATCGCCGGCATCGATGAAGGCGTAGTCGAGGCCACAGCGGTCGCAGGCGGGGGCAAGCGTCAGGAAGCCCGCATAGAGCTTGCCCTGGCCGCAGCGCGGGCATTTGCAGGCAAGCCCACGCAGCGCGCTTTGCAAGAGTGTGGTTTCGGGCTCGGGCCTGCCGGCGGTGTCGTTCATGATGGCGGACTCTATCACAATTTTCGTCGAAGCTTCCGGCTGCCCAAAAGCGAAAGGGCGGCCCAGCGGCCGCCCTTGCTGATCGGTTCGTCGCGCGCCTCAGTGCGCGCCGTGGGCCATCGACTCGGCGCCGTGTCCCCAGACGTAGATGCAGAGGAACAGGAACAGCCAGACCACATCGACGAAGTGCCAGTACCAGGCGGCAAACTCGAAGCCGAGGTGCTGTTTCGGTGTGAAGTGGCCGGCATAGGCGCGGATCAGGCACACCAGCAGGAAAATGGTACCGACCAACACATGGAAGCCGTGGAAGCCGGTCGCCATGAAGAAGGTCGCGCCATAGACGTTGCCGCCAAACGAGAACGCCGCGTGGCTGTACTCATAGGCCTGCACGCAGGTGAAGAGCGCGCCGAGCACGACGGTGAGGATCAGGCCGTATTTCAGGCCCTGGCGATCGTTCTCGAGCAGCGCATGGTGCGCCCAGGTCACGGTGGTGCCCGACGTGAGCAGGATCAGCGTGTTCAGGAGCGGCAGATGCCAGGGATCGAAAGTCTCGATGCCCTTCGGCGGCCAGGTGCCCGGCACGGCGCAGGCCCCGGCCTGTGTGCCGAGGCCGCAGCCGAATACGGCGTCGCGGGTGGCATGGACGGCGTCGGCGGGAAACAGCGCGGCGTTGAAATAGGCCCAGAACCAGGCGACGAAGAACATCACCTCGGAGGCGATGAACAGGATCATGCCGTAGCGGTGATGCAACTGCACGACGCGGGTGTGGTCGCCCTTGTACTGGGCTTCCTTGATCACGTCGCCCCACCAGCTCGCCATGGTGTAGAGCACGCCGACGGTGCCGACGCCGAACACGATCGGCGCGGCCGAGAACATGTGATGCATCCAGGCGATCGCACCGACCGCCATGATGAAGGCCGAGAGCGAACCGACGGCCGGCCACGGAGAGGGATCGACCAGGTGATAGTCGTGATGCTTGGTGTGCGCCGTTGCCATTTGCGGTCTCTCTCCTCAATCCCGTGCCTGTCAGGCACTTATCCCCTCGTTTCCGACCTCCCGGGCGCGAGCCCGGCGATCAGAGATTTCCCTTGCGCTTGTCGTTTTCACCCGATGCCAGCGGCTTCACCACCGGATCCTTCACCGGATAGAAGGTGTAGGACAGCGTGATCGTGTTCAGCCCGTCGTTCTCGTGGTCGCTGGCGATCGAAGGATCGACGTAGAACACGACAGGCATCTCGCGTTTCTCGCCGGGTGCCATGGTCTGCTCGGTGAAGCAGAAGCAGTTGATCTTCTGGAAATAGGAGCCGACCGTCAGCGGCGCGACATTGTAGGCAGCCTGCCCGGCCGTGGTGCGTGCAGCCTGGTTGGTCACGGTGTAGAACACGGTCGTGACCTCTCCGATATTGACCTCGATCTCGTTCTGCTCGGGCTCGAACTTCCAGGGCAGGCCGGGCCCGACATTGGAATCGAAGCGCACCGTGATCTTCCGCGCGATCGGACCGGTGGCCGGCGCGGAGGTCGCAACCTGGGTCGTGCCGTTGAAACCGGTGGCACGGCAGAACCAGTCGTAGAACGGCACCGCGGCATAGGAGGCACCGACCATCAGCGCGACCACGCCGCCGCAGATCGAGGCGACCAGCGCGTCGCGGCCGAGGCCCTTGAAAGGCGCGCGCCCCCTGCTGGCCGTCCGGCTCTGATCCCGCGATATGGTCGACTCGTGATGCATGTTTCCTACATCGGCCGCACGAGAACTGCCGGTCCCTTGACCATGGTGACGGCAAAGAACAGCACCACGAGCACGCCGAGCGCCAAGGCAATGGCAATGGAGCGCTGACGACGGCTCTTCTTTTGCGCCTCGGTGAGGACGATTCCGTCTGTCTCGGGTTTGTCTGCCATCGCTGTGATCATGCGCCCCCAACCATCGGAGCCAGTGCCCGGAACACGACCTCGGCCAGCAGGGTCGCGAACAGCGCGAACAGATAGAGGATCGAGAAGGCAAACAGCTTGCGGGTCGCGCGCAGCGATTGGCTGCGCTCACGACGCACATAGACGTTGATCGCGAGCACCAGCATGCCGGCCCCTAGGATCAGCGAGACGATACCGTAGACGGCGTCGAAATAACCGAGCGCCCAGGGCGCGGCGGCGACCGCGATCAGCACGATGGTGTAGAGCAGTATCTGCAGGCGCGTCGCATCGGGACCCGCGACGTTGGGCAGCATGGGAATCCCGGCGCGCGCATAGTCGTCGGAGCGGAACAGCGCCAGCGCCCAGAAATGCGGCGGCGTCCAGAAAAAGATGATGGCGAACAGCAGCAGCGGCTCGACGTCGACGGTGCCCGTCACGGCGGCCCAGGCCACTACCGGCGGCAGCGCGCCGGCGGCACCGCCGATCACGATGTTCTGCGCGGTCCAGCGCTTCAGGCCCATCGTGTAGATCACGACGTAGAAGAAGATGGTGAAGGCGAGCAGCGCGCCGGCGACCCAGTTGACGAGGATGCCGAGCGTCATCACCGAGAAGAAGGACAGCGTCAGGCCGAACGCCATCGCTTCGGGCCGGGTGATGCGGCCGCGCGGAATCGGCCGGTTCGCCGTACGCGACATCTTGGAGTCGATGTCGCCTTCGAGCGCCATGTTGAGCGCGCCGGAGGCGCCGGCGCCGACGGCGATGCAGAGCAGCGAGGTGAATGCGAGCACGGGGTGGAAGTGTCCCGGCGCCATCGCCATCCCGACCAGCGCGGTGAAGATCACCAGCGACATCACCCGCGGCTTCAGGAGCGCGATGTAGTCGCCGACCTCCGCCTCGGAGATGCGGGGATTGATGTCGATGGCGTTGTGGTCGAGGACGGACACTAATTCAACTCGCTTCGTTATAGCACCGCGGCGCCCGTCATGGGCGCCGCGGGAGATTGCTTACTGCACGCGGGGCAGTACTTCGAACTGGTGGAACGGCGGCGGCGAAGGCAGCGTCCATTCCAGCGTGGTCGCGCCCGCACCCCAGGGGTTGTCGCCCGCCGGCACCTTTTTCGCGAAAGCTTCGATCACGCCGTAGAGGAAGATCAGCACGCCGAAGCCGGAGATGTAGGAGCCGAAAGACGAGACCAGGTTCCAGCCGGCGAATGCGTCGGGATAATCGATATAGCGGCGCGGCATGCCGGACAGGCCGAGGAAGTGCTGCGGGAAGAACACCAAGTTGACACCGATGAAGGTGACCCAGAAGTGCGCTTTCGCGAGCCACTCGTTGTACATGTAGCCCGACATCTTCGGGAACCAGTAGTACCAGCCGGCGAAGATCGCGAACACCGCGCCCAGCGACAGCACGTAGTGGAAGTGCGCAACGACGTAGTAGGTCTCCTGGAGCACGCGGTCGACGCCCGCGTTCGCCAGCACGACGCCGGTGACGCCGCCGACCGTGAACAGGAAGATGAAGCCCACCGCCCAGATCATCGGGGCGCGGAATTCGATCGAACCGCCCCACATGGTGGCGATCCAGGAGAAGATCTTCACGCCCGTCGGAACCGCGATGACCATCGTGGCGGCGACGAAGTAAGCCTGCGTCGCCGAGGACATGCCGACCGTGTACATGTGGTGCGCCCACACCACGAAGCCGATGCCGCCGATCGCGACCATGGCGTAGGCCATGCCGAGATAGCCGAACACGGGCTTGCGCGAGAAGGTCGAGACGATCTGGCTGATCATGCCGAAGCCGGGCAGGATCAGGATGTACACCTCGGGGTGGCCGAAGAACCAGAACAGATGCTGGAACAGCACCGGATCGCCGCCGCCCTCAGGCGCGAAGAACGTCGTGTGGAAATTGCGGTCCGTGAGCAGCATGGTGATCGCACCTGCGAGCACCGGCAGCGACAACAGCAGCAGGAACACCGTCACCAGGATCGACCACACGAACAGCGGCATCTTGTGCAGGGTCATGCCCGGCGCGCGCATGTTGAAGATCGTGGTGATGAAGTTGATGGCGCCGAGGATCGAGGAGGCGCCCGCCAGATGCAGCGACAGGATCGCGAAGTCGACGGCCGGGCCCGGATGACCGGAGCTCGACAGCGGGACGTACATGGTCCAGCCGGCGCCGACACCGTTGGCGCCCGGCTCGCCCTCGACGAAGGTCGACATCAGGAGCAGCGCGAAGGAGGCCGGCAGCAGCCAGAACGAGATGTTGTTCATGCGCGGGAACGCCATGTCCGGCGCGCCGATCATCAGAGGCACGAACCAGTTGCCGAAGCCGCCGATCATCGCGGGCATGACCATGAAGAAGATCATGATCAGGCCGTGAGAGGTCACGAACACGTTATAGGTGTGCGCTTCATGGAAGATCTGCACGCCCGGATACATCAGCTCGGCCCGGATCGCGATCGACATCGCGGCGCCGATGACGCCGGCGATGACCGCGAAGATCAGGTACATCGTGCCGATGTCCTTGTGGTTGGTCGAATAGACGTAGCGGCGCCATCCGGTCGGATGGGCATGCTCGTCATGTCCGTGGGCGTGATCGCCGTGTGCCGCTGCGCTCGTTGCCATTTTCAAATCCTGCCTTGCGTCCCATTCGGACCTGTGGAGGTCCCGCCCTTATGTCGCTTTCAGTCCTTCGCGCCGTGACCCGACGCTTATTGCGTCGGGCCGGCCGCGGAGGCGTAGGTGCTGGTGCCGCCGCTGGCAAATTTCTTCTTCGCCGCCTCGACCCAGGACGCGAACTCCTGGTCGTCGACCACGCGGATCGCGATCGGCATGAAGGCATGATCCTTGCCGCACAGTTCCGAGCACTGGCCGTAATACATGCCGATCTTGGTCGCCTTGAACCAGGTCTCGTTCAGCCGGCCCGGAATGGCGTCGATCTTGACGCCGAAAGCCGGCAGCGCAAAGGCGTGGATGACGTCGGCGCCGGTAACCTGGACACGAACCACCTTGTTGACCGGCACGACCATCTCGTTGTCGACGCCGAGCAGGCGGGGCTGCTTGTCCTGGGCCATCAGCGAGTCGAACTCGAACTTGCCGTTGTCGGGATAGGCATAGGACCAGTACCACTGCTTGCCCGTCGCCTTGACCGTCAGGTCCGCCTTCGGGATGTCGAGCTGCAGAAACAGCAGCCGGAACGACGGCACCGAGATGCCGACCAGGATCAGGACCGGAACGAGCGTCCAGGCCACCTCGATCAGCGTGTTGTGGGTGGTCCGCGACGGCACCGGATTGGCCTTCGCGTTGAACTTGACGACCACGATGACGAGCAACGCCAGAACGAACAGCGTGATCAGCGTGATCAGCACGAACAGGAAGTTGTGGAACCAGACGATGTTGTCCATGACCGGGGAACCGGACTGCTGAAGCGTCCACTCCCACGGCGCCGGCTGCCCGAGTTCGGCGAACGCCACACCGCCCGTCGCCAGCGTCAGACCCGCCACGGTCAATCCCAGCAACTGCCGGCCCATCCGGCCTATCGACATCCTCATGCCGTTCGCGCTCCCCTTACGAAATCACCCCAAGTGCGCCGCCCTATGTCCGGGAAACGCTTATTCGATCCGCCCGCCTGACAAACCGCCGCGCAAGAATACCTCTAAGAGGAATTGGGGCCAGATCGCTAGAACGCCGAAATCAAGCCTCTCAAACCATAATTCTTGATCTATCGCAATGCAGTCTTGAGCCTGACCTGCCAGCGATCACCCGCAAGATATTTCCTAGTAACATCAGACAAAAATACCGTTTCCCGGGATGCTGTGGCTTGACAGCGGAATTGCCCGCGGTAGGCACTGGCGGATGGCCGCGCAGGAACCTGATTCGTGCGGGCGGCGGCGATGCCAAGCGGCGTGGAATTTGCTTGGGAATCGCCTTCAAGACGCCGTCATTCCCGTATCAGTCCGCCAGATTAGTCCGCCAGGTGCGAGCGCCCCCGGCGAGCAAAGGGACCGACCCGATGGGGCTTTCGAAATCGACCGCAAGGCCGGCTACAAGGAAGGTTGACCGCCTCCCGTCGCTGGCGGCTCTGCTGGCTGCGATCGTCCTTCTGGCACTTCCCGGCCTTGCCCATGCGCAGGGCGCGGTACGCTCCGTCCATGGCGACTGGCAGATCCGCTGCGACACGCCGCCGGGCGCCCAGACAGAGCAATGCGCCCTGATCCAAAGCGTGGTGGCGGAGGACCGCTCCAATGCCGGCCTGACCGTCATCGTGCTGAAGACCGCCGACCAGAAGAGCCGCCTGATGCGCGTGGTCGCGCCGCTAGGGGTCCTGCTACCCTCCGGCCTCGGCCTCAAGCTCGACAACCAGGACGTCGGCCGCGCCGGATTCGTCCGCTGCCTGCCCAATGGCTGCGTCGCCGAGGTCGTCATGGACGACAAGCTGCTCGGCCAGCTTCGCAACGCCAAGACCGCCACCTTCATCATCTTCGAGACCCCGGAAGAAGGCATCGGCTTCCCGCTCAGCCTGAACGGGCTAGGCGAGGGTTATGACAAGCTGCCGTAGCGGTCTGGACCGCCGGTGAGCGATCCTATTGTTTCCGTAATGTGAGACTTGGCGCCCTCGCGGAACCGGTCCGAAACCATTATCTTGCCCTACATCTTCCGCTAATGGACGGACGCATGACAAACCCTGCCACGACCTCCCTGCTCGACCGCGCCAATCTCGATCGCGACCAGGTTCGCAGCGAGGTGGCGCGCGGGCTCGCTGGCGCCGACGACGGTGAGCTGTTCCTGGAATACAGCCAGACCGAAGCGCTGATGTTCGACAACGGGCGTCTGAAGCAGGCGACCTACGACACCTCGCAAGGGTTTGGCCTGCGCGCGGTCAAGGACGACGCGGTCGGCTACGCGCATTCCTCCGACGTGTCGCTGCCCGCGCTGATCCGCGCCGCGGACGCGGTCGCGGCCGTGCGCGGCGGCTATTCCGGCAGCTTTGCGTCCCCGCCCCCGCGTACCAATGTGCGCCTCTATGGCGACGACAATCCGCTGGACGCGCCGGGCTTCGAGACAAAAGTCAAACTGCTCGCCGAGATCGACGCTTACCTGCGCGACAAGGATCCTCGGGTGCGGCAGGTCAGCGTCAGCCTGGGCGCAACCTGGCAGGTGGTCGAGATCCTGCGGCCCGACGGCGAGAGCTATCGCGACATTCGCCCGCTCGTGCGCGTCAACGTCTCCGTCGTCGCCGGCCAGGGCGATCGCCAGGAGAGCGGCAGCAAGGGTTATGGCGGCCGGGCCGGCTATGCCGAATTCATCGAGAGCAAGAACTGGCGCGACGCCGCCGATGGCGCCCTGCGCGAAGCCCTGGTCAACCTGGAATCGATTCCGGCGCCGGCCGGCGAGATGGACGTCGTGCTTGGCGCCGGCTGGCCCGGCGTGATGCTGCACGAAGCGGTCGGCCATGGCCTCGAGGGCGACTTCAACCGCAAGAAGACGTCTGCATTCGCCGGCTTGATGGGCCAGCAGGTCGCAGCCAAGGGCGTCACCGTGGTCGACGACGGCACGATTGCCTCGCGCCGAGGCTCGCTGTCGATCGACGACGAGGGCACGCCGACCAATCGCACCGTGCTGATCGAAGACGGCATCCTGGTCGGCTACATGCAGGACCGCCAGAACGCACGCCTGATGAACATGAAGCCGACCGGCAACGGGCGCCGCCAGGGCTATGCCCACGTGCCGATGCCGCGCATGACCAACACCTACATGCTCGCGGGCGACCGCGATCCGGCCGAGATCCTCGCCTCGGTGAAGAATGGCGTCTTCGCCGCGAATTTCGGCGGCGGCCAGGTCGACATCACCTCGGGCAAATACGTGTTCCAGTGCACCGAGGCCTACAAGATCGAGAACGGCAAGCTGGGCGCCCCGCTGAAGGGCGCCATGCTGATCGGCAACGGGCCGACCGACCTGCACCGGATCCGCATGATCGGCAACGACCTTGCGCTCGATACCGGCATCGGCACCTGCGGCAAGAACGGCCAGGGTGTGCCCGTCGGCGTCGGCCAGCCGTCGCTGCTGATGGAACGCATCACGGTGGGTGGAACGGGCGCATGAGCGTTGAAGAAAAGGTCACTGTCACGCCCAAGCGTAAGAGCAGCGGCTGGGGCGGACAGATCGTTCAGCTCGCCGGTATCGTCGCCGCCGTCTTCATCGCCAAGGGCGCGCTCGCCGAGCCGTTCTACGTGCCGTCGGGCTCGATGGAGCCGACGTTGCTGATCGGCGATGCGCTGCTCGCCTCGAAATTTCCCTATGGCTACGGCACCTCGTCGCTGCCGATTCAAATCAGCCTGCCCGAGACCGGACGCGTGTTCGCGGAGACGCCGAAGCTCGGCGACGTCGTGGTGTTTCGCTGGCCCGGCGATCGTTCGCAGGCCTGGGTCAAGCGTGTCGTGGGACTGCCGGGCGATCGCATCCAGATGCGGCAGGGCCAGCTCTTCATCAACGACCGCCCCGCCGAGCTCAAGCCGGACGGCGTCGGTGCGGCCGAGGACGACAATGGCGGCAGCGAGCCCGCCTACCGTTATGTGGAGAAGCTGCCGAACGGCGTCTCGCACCTGATCTTCAAGATGCGCGACAACGGTCCGCTCGACAATACGCCGGAAGTGACGGTGCCATCAGGCCATCTGTTCGTGCTCGGCGACAACCGCGACAACTCCTCTGACAGCCGCGTGCCGCTGCGGTCCGGCGGCGTCGGCCTGTTGCCGATCGACAATCTGATCGGCCGTGCGGACGCGGTGCTCGGCTCCTGGGATCTCGGCATGCGCGGCCAGCCGGTGTGGACCTGGCTGTCGGGATTCAGGCTGGCACGGTTCTTCACCGCGGTACATTAGGTCACCTCACTGCACGACGATGAACCGTGACGAATTCCTCGCGCTCGCGCTGAGAAATCCCGTCAACGTCGCGATCATCGATGAACTGCATCGCCTCGGGCTGCCGGATACCTGGCTGGTTTCCGGATGCCTGGTGCAGACCGTGTGGAACGTGCTCACGCGCCGCCCGATCGATCACGGCATCGCCGACTATGACGTGTTCTATTTCGATCCCGATACTTCGTGGGATGCGGAGGACACGGTCATCCGCAAGCTGCACGCGCGGCTCGCGCATCTCGGCGTCAAAGTCGAGATCCGCAACCAGGCCCGCGTGCATCTGTGGTACCCCGCCAAGCACGGCTTGCCCTATCCGTCCCTGAGAAGCTCGAGAGAAGGCATCGATCGCTTCCTGACGCAGAACACGCAGGTCGGCGTCCGGCGCGCAGGAGATGGTTACGAGGTCTACGCGCCGCATGGGTTTGACGATGTCGTAGGGTTGATCGTGCGGCCAAATCCAAGCCCGAATTTTTCAACGGCGAACTACGCGGCAAAGGCCGCGCGATGGCGGGCGCTGTGGCCGGAGCTCACCGTGATCGCCACAGAGTGAGATCTCGTAGGTGATTGCCAGTGAGAGATCGCAGTTGGGCAAAACGTAGCCTGCCCACTCGTCTGTCGTCATATCGCAAAGATCGTGGGCACGGCGCTTTGCGCCTTTGTCCACCCTACGGCAGCGCCGACGACGAAGAGAGCGGAGCTTATCGCACCACGCCCGAGGTGAATCCCGCCTTGCGGCGCGGCGGCTTGATTTCCTTTTTCAGGAAGCAGCGCGCCTCACGTCCGGTGTAGCCGGGGCGGGCATAGGTGAAGGCGCGGCATTTGTTGTCGGCGGTGCACGCGGCCTTGCAGGCCTCGACGCCCTCCCCCTCCTTCAGCTCGAAATTGCGCAGATCTCCGCCGGGACGGTCGATCGACGTCTCCACGCCCTCGACCCGCGGCTCGATCACGCCGGCGCCGCGCACACCGGAGATGCAGCAACTGCCCGGCACGCGCGCCGGCACGGTGTTCTTCAGCCAGCACACCGCCGAACCGCCTTCGACGTCGGGATAGTTGAAGCTCCAGGAACGGCAACGGCGGTCACGCTCGCACAGCAGCGCGCAATCCTCGGGATCGCCTGAGGCGACCGGTGAGCTGAAATAGTCGCCGCCGGGCCGGTCGAACGCAGTCTGGGCGCGCGCCGGCACGCTCGCGCATGCGAGCGAGAGCAGCGTGACACATGCCACGACGCTTGGCAGGACCTTTGCCATGACGGCGCCGGACAGGCGGCCCTTCCCCATCGGAACAGCTTTCGAGTTATTGACGACGCTCAGGTTTTTTCAGCCGGTCATTTGATCGCCGCAAACCTGTATGGGCGATGAACGGCTGAAATCCCGAGCGGCGGCCTACCCACTAGAACGCGTATTCGGCGTAGGCTGGTTCCACCGAGCCCTTCCAGGGACCGTTGAACTTGTCCAACATTTCCTCGGCCGGGGTCCGGCCGGAATCGATGATGCGGTCGAGCGGCTCCAGATGCCGCGTTTCGTCGCGACCGAGCTGGTCGATGCGGCCGCGCCGGCGCAGGCCCGCATGTGCCAGAGCGAGGCATTCCTTGGCGATCTCGAACAGATAGCGGTCCTTGATCCGTGCCTTGAAGCCGAAGCGCGGCACGTCGTCGCGCAGGGCCTGACGCTCAGCCGCGCTCCAGTGCTTGACGATCTCCCAGGCGGCATCGAGCGCGACATCGTCGTAGAGCAGCCCGACCCAGAACGCCGGCAGCGCCGGCAACCGTCCCCACGGGCCGCCGTCGGAGCCGCGCATCTCCAGATAGCGCTTGAGCCTCACCTCCGGGAAGATCGTCGAGAGATGGTTTGCCCAGTCCGACAGGGTCGGACGCTCGCCGGGAAGGTTGTTGTTGCGGCCGTCGAAGAACGCGCGGAACGAGGAGCCCGACACGTCGATGTACTCCTCGCCGCGCTTGACGAAATACATGGGCACGTCGAGCGCGTAGTCGACATAGCGCTCGAACCCCATGCCGTCCTCGAAGGCCCACGGCATCATGCCCGACCGCGCATTGTCGGTGTCGCGCCAGATCTCCGAGCGGAAGGAGAGGAAGCCGTTCGGCTTGCCTTCGGTGAACGGCGAATTGGCGAACAGGGCGGTTGCGATCGGCTGAAGAGCGAGCGAGACGCGCAGCTTCTTGACCATGTCGGCTTCGGAGGAGAAGTCGAGATTGGTCTGCACCGTGCAGGTCCGGTACATCATGTCGAGGCCGTACTGGCCGACCTTCGGCATGTAGTTGGTCATGATCTTGTAGCGGCCCTTGGGCATCATCGGGATGTCCGCGCGCGACCAGGACGGCGTCATGCCGAGACCGAGGAAGCCGATGCCGAGCGGCGTTGCGATCTCGCGCACCTGCGCCAGATGCGCCATCAACTCGCTCTGGGTCTGGTGCACGTTCTCGACCGGCGCGCCCGAGAGCTCGAACTGTCCGCCGGGCTCGAGCGAGATCGCACCACCGCCGGTGACGTCGTAGAGGCCGATGATGTTGCCCTTCTCCATGATCGGCTCCCAGCCGAGCAGGAGCTTCATGCCCTCGAGCAACGCGCCGATGCCGCGCGCGCCCTCGTAAGGCACCGGACGGTGGCCTTCGAGCGTGAACGGCGTCTTCTCGTGCTCGGTGCCCATGCGGAATTCGGACGGGTCTTTGCTGCCGGCCTCGAACCACGCGACGAGTTCGTCGCGCGATTGCAGCGGCGTCATATCGATCTGGTCTCGCGCCATATCAAACTCTAATCAAAAGGCGCTTCGACCGAACGCGCGCGGGTGACAGGATGGTCCGCGAACCCACCGGTTGCGCGGACGCGTGGATTTGCCGCGCGATCATCGCGACGGCATGCTTTCGTTGACGCCCGCGGGCGGTAGTTTCATCTCGCCGCACGAGCAGCCCAGGCGGTCGAGCAGCCCGCTGAGCTTGATGGCATCGGCGTCGGACAGTTTCGAACCGACATACTTCTCGATCGCGGCCGAATAGGCACTCCACATCCGCTTCTGCAACTCGCGGCCGGCTTCCGTGATCTCGACGAATTGGCCGCGCTTGTCGATCTTGCATTCGCGCCGCGACGCCAGGCCCTCGTCGACCAGGCGGTCGATCAGGCGCGAGGTGGAGTATTGCGGGATCAGCATCTGCCGTTCGAGTTCGACCGGCCGCAGCTCGCCCGAGGGCGCCCGCGACAATTCGAGCAGGGCGTCATACCAGGCCAGCGGCGGGAAGCCGGCCTTCTTCAGGTCCTGCTCGACGCAATCGAGCACCCGGCTCGGCACGCGCATCAGGCGGATCCAGGCGGACGTCGCTTCGGTCGATGGTTTGCGTTTCATGGTCCCAGCTCAAGCTCGTCGCCGTCTCTTACCCCATTTGATGCAGCTGCATCAATCTTGACTATTCCAAGCAGCTGCATGTAATCGCAGTTTCGGCCGAACCAAGCTTCAAGAGAAGGAAATTCCATGAAACTGTATTATGCGCCCGGTGCCTGCTCGCTGTCCCCCCACATAGCGCTCCTGGAAGCCGGCCTGCCCTATGAGCTGGTCAAGGTCGATCTCCGGGCCAAGAAGCTCGAAAATGGCGAGGATTATCTGAAGCTGAACCCCAAGGGCCAAGTCCCTGCGCTGGGCCTCGACAGCGGTGAGATCGTGACGGAAGGTCCGGTGATTGTCCAGATGATCGCCGATCAGGCTTCAGCCAAGGCGCTGGCACCGGCCCACGGCAGTTCCGAGCGCTACAAGCTGCTGGAGTGGCTGAATTTCCTCACGTCCGAGGTGCACAAGAGCTTTGGTCCGCTGTTCGCGCCGGCCCTCAACGACGAAGCCAAGGCCTTCTTCAGGGATCGCGTCATGGGCAAGCTGAAATACATCGACAGCCAGCTCGCCGGCCGCGACTATCTCATGGGCAAGCAGTTCACGGTGGCCGACGGCTATCTCTTCACGATGCTCACCTGGGGCGACCGGATGAAGTTCGACCTCTCGGCGATGCCGAACCTCGCCGCCTACAAGGCGCGCGTCGCGGCGCGGCCTCAGGTGCAGGAAGCCCTGAAGGAGGAAGGGCTGGTCCAGGCGAAGTAAGGCCGGGGCTCAACATACGAGATGATGGAAAGGCCGGATCAATGATCCGGCCTTTCATTTGTGCGTAGCCCGGATGGAGCGCAGCGCAATCCGGGGCTCCGGGCCCCGTCAGGCCGCCGCCTTCTTCGGCGCGAAGCGGCCGTAGAAGGTTTCGCCCTTCGCGGCCATCTCCTCCAGCAGCTTCGGCGGCGTGAAGCGCGAGCCGTATTTCGCCTCCAGCTTGTGGCAGAGCTCGACGAACGTCTTGGGGCCCATGAAGTCGATATAGGACAGCGTGCCGCCGGTGAACGGGGCGAAGCCGAAGCCGAGGATGGAGCCGACATCCGCCTCGCGCGGATCGGTGATGACATGGTCCTCGACCGTGCGCGCGGCTTCCACCGCCTGCACCACCAGGAAGCGTTGCTTCAGCTCCTCGATATCGAGCGTGTCGGGGTCGAGCTGTTTCGGCTGCAAGGCCGAGAGGCCAGGCCACAGGCTCTTCTGGCCCTTGCCCTTCTCGGGATAGTCGTAGAAGCCCTTGCTGTTCTTGCGGCCCAAACGGCCCTGCTTCTCGACCATCTCCACCATCAGCTTCTTCTGGTCGGGGTTGATGGCGTTGGGACCGAGATCGGCCTCCGTCGCCTTCATGATCTTGAGGCCGAGGTCGAGCGCGACTTCATCCGACAGCGAGAGCGGGCCAACCGGCATGCCGGCCATCTTGGCGCAGTTCTCGATCATCGCCGGCGGCACGCCTTCGAGGAACATCTCGTTGCCCTCGGCGACATAGCGGCCGACGCAGCGGTTGGCGAAGAAGCCTCTGGAGTCGTTGACGACGATCGGTGTCTTGCCGATCTGCCGGACGTAGTCGAGCGCGGTCGCGAGCGCGAGGTCGCCGGTGTTCTTGCCCTTGATGATCTCGACCAGCATCATCTTCTCGACCGGCGAGAAGAAGTGGATGCCGACGAACTTGCCCTGGTCCTTGAAGCTCTCGGCCAGCGAGGTGATCGGCAGCGTCGAGGTATTCGAGGCGAAGATCACGTCGGGTTTGAGATGTTGCTGTGCCTTGGCGAAGGTCTCCGCCTTGACCTTGCGGTCCTCGAACACCGCCTCGATGACGAGGTCGACGTCCTTCAGCGCGGCATAGTCCGCGGTCGGCGTGATGCGCGCGAGCAGCGCCTCGGCATCACCGGGCTTGGCGCGGCCCTTCTTGATCTGCTCCTCGATCACCTTCTGAGCATGCGCCTTGCCCTTGTCGGCGCTCTCCTGGTCGCGGTCGATCAAGACGACGTCGAGGCCGGCGCGGGCCGAGACGTAGCCGACGCTCGCACCCATGAAGCCGGCGCCGATCACCGCGATCTTCTTCACCTTGGTCGGGGCTACGTCCTTCGGGCGGCGCGCGCCCTTGTTCAGCTCCTGCATCGACAGGAACAGGCTGCGGATCATCGCGGCCGCTTCCTTCGAGCGCAGCACCGAGGTGAAGTAGCGCGACTCGACGCGAAGCGCCGCGTCGATCGGCAACTGCAGGCCTTCATAGACGCAGCTCATGATGGCGCGCGCGGCCGGATAATTGTCGTAGGTCTCGCGGCGGTAGATCGCGTTGCCGGCCGGGAACATCATCATGCCGGCCTTGGAGAACACCGGGCCGCCGGGCAGCTTGAAACCCTTCTCGTCCCAGGGCGCGACCGCCTTGCCGCCGCCCTTGATCCAGTCCTTTGCGGCCTTGACGAGGTCGGCGGCAGGAACGATGGCGTGGATCAGGTTCAGCGCCTTGGCCTTGTCCACCGTGACAGGATCGCCCTTGAGCAGGATCGTCATCGCGTCCTGCGGCGGCACCAGGCGCGGCACGCGCTGCGTACCGCCGGCGCCGGGGAACAGGCCGACCTTGACCTCGGGCAGGCCGAGGCGCGTCTTGGGATTCTCAGCCGCCACGCGATAGTGGCAGCACAGCGTGATCTCGAAACCGCCGCCAAGCGCGAGGCCGTTGATCGCGGCCGCCCACGGCTTGCCTGAGGTCTCGATCGAGCGCAGCACCTGCGAGAAGCGACGGCTCTGGTCGAACAGCATCTGGTTCGCGGCGGTCTCGCCCTGCTCCTTGAAGACCTTCGCATAGGCCTGGTTCATGCCCTCGAGCATCGACAGATCCGCGCCGGCGCAGAAGGCTTCCTTGGCAGAGGTGATGACGACGCCCTTCACCGCGGCGTCCGCCGTGGTCGCCTTGACGATCGCGTCCAGCTCGCTGGTCGAGGTCTCGTCGAGCACGTTCATCGAACGGCCCGGAATGTCCCAGGTGACGAGCGCGATGCCGTCTGCGTCGGTCTCGACCTTGAAGTTCTTGTACGACATGTTGGTGGCTCCTCGGGCCGCAGCCGGTCTCAGGCCCGGCGGTTGAATTGAGATCTCGTCTTACCCCCTCCCCTTGTGGGAGAGGGTAAGAAGTCAGACCCGCTCGATGATGGTCGCGGTGCCCATGCCGCCGCCGATGCACAGCGTGACGAGGGCGGTGGACTTGTTGGTGCGCTCGAGCTCGTCGAGCACGGTGCCGAGGATCATCGCACCCGTGGCGCCAAGCGGATGGCCGAGCGCGATGGCGCCGCCATTGACGTTGATCTTGGCGTTGTCGATGTCGAAGGCCTGGATGTAGCGCAGCACGACCGAAGCGAAGGCTTCGTTGAGCTCGAACAGATCGATGTCCGACTTCTTCATGCCCGACCGCGCAAACAGCTTCTCGGTGACGTCGACCGGACCGGTCAGCATCATGGCCGGCTCGGAGCCGATATTGGCGAACGCGCGGATCTTTGCACGCGGCTTCAAGCCGTATTTCGCCGCCGCGTCCTTGCTGCCGAGCAGCACGGCGCCGGCGCCATCGACGATGCCCGACGAATTGCCGGCATGGTGTACGTAGTTGACGCGCTCGATCTCGGGATGGGACTGGATCGCGACGCCGTCGAAGCCGCCCATCTGCGCCATCATCGTGAACGAGGGCTGCAGCTGCGCCAGCGACTGCATCGTCGTCGAGGGACGCATGTGCTCGTCCTTGGCCAGGATGGTGAGGCCGTTGATGTCCTTCACCGGCACGATCGACCTGTCGAAGCGGCCTTCCTCCCAGGACTTCGCCGCACGCTGCTGGCTCTGCACCGCATAGGCGTCGACGTCGTCGCGCGAGAAACCGTATTTGGTGGCGATCAGATCGGCCGAGACGCCCTGCGGCATGAAATAGGCCGGCACGGCCATCGAGGGATCCATCGGCCAGGCGCCGCCGGAGGCGCCGATGCCGACGCGGCTCATCGATTCGGCGCCGCCGCCGATCACCAGCTCATGCTGGCCGCTCATCACCTGCGCGGCAGCGAAGTTCACGGCATCCAAGCCCGAAGCGCAGAAGCGGCTGATCTGCACGCCGGGGACGGCTTCGCCGAGACCGGCTTTCAGCGCGGCGAAGCGCGCGATGTCGGAGCCGGCCTCGCCGACCGGATCGACCACGCCGAGCACGACGTCATCGACGGAATCCTCGGGCAGGTTGTTGCGGTCCTTCAGCGCCTTCAGCGGCACGGTCGCGAGCGCGAGCGCGGTGACTTCGTGCAGCGCGCCGTCCGCCTTGCCGCGGCCGCGGGGGGTGCGAACGTGGTCGTAGATGAATGCCTCAGGCATGACGCCCTCCTGGTATGATGTTCGATACGATTGGGAGCAGGCAGCGGAAGCAGGCTCAGAATGCTTCCGCCGGCAATTCCATGATGGTGGCGCAGCCGGCCTGGATGCGCGCGAGATTGGCGGCGGTCTCCGGCAGCATCCGCTCCATAAAGAAACGGCCGGTGACCAGCTTGGTCGAGAGATAGGGCGTCGCCCCGCTCTCGGCAATCTTCGCCTGCGTCACCTTGGCCATCTTCGCCCACATATAGCCGAGCGCGACGAAGCCGAAGAGATGCAGGTAATCGGTTGCGGCCGCGCCGGCATTGTCAGGCTTGGCCATCGCGTTCTGCATCAGCCAGGTCGTCGCCTGCTGGAGATGGCCGAGCGAGGCCGAGAGGGGCGTGATGAAGGGCTTGAGCGCCTCGTCGCCGCCGTTCTCCTTGGCGAAGGCCATGACCTCGCCGAAGAACGCCATGATGGCGCGGCCGCCGTCGCGCGGCAGCTTGCGGCCGACGAGGTCGAGTGCCTGGATGCCGTTGGCGCCTTCGTAGATCATCGCGATGCGCGCATCGCGCACGAACTGCTCCATGCCCTGCTCGGCGATGTAGCCGTGACCGCCATACATCTGCTGTGCCTGCACCGCATTGGCAAAGCCGTAATCGGTGAGGAAGCCCTTCAGCACCGGCGTCATCAGGCCCATGTGGTCGTCGGCGGCCTGGCGGTCCTTCGGATCTTCGGAGCGATGAGCGACGTCGCTCTTCAGCGCGGTCCACATCACGAAGGCGCGCGCGGCCTCGTTGAAGGCGCGGATCGAGAGCAGCGTGCGGCGCACGTCGGGATGCACGATGATCGGATCGGCCTGCTTGTCCGGCGCCTTGGCGCCGGTCAGCGCGCGGCCCTGGATGCGCTCGCGGGCATAGGCGACCGCGTTCTGATAGGCGACCTCGGACTGTGCAAGGCCCTGCACGGCGACGCCGAGCCTCGCCTCGTTCATCATCACGAACATGCCCTGCATGCCCTTGTTCTCTTCGCCGATCAGCCAGCCGGTGGCGTTGTCGTAGTTCATCACGCAGGTCGAATTGCCGTGGATGCCCATCTTGTGCTCGATCGAGCCGCAGACGACGCCGTTGCGGGCACCGACTGAGCCATCCGGATTCACGAGGAACTTGGGCACCACGAACAGCGACACGCCCTTGATGCCGGCGGGCGCGCCCTCGATGCGGGCGAGCACGAGGTGGATGATGTTGTCGGCGAGATCGTGCTCGCCGGCGGAGATGAAGATCTTGGTCCCGGTGATCTTGAAGCTGCCGTCGGCCTGGCGCACCGCCTTGGTACGGAGCATGCCGAGATCGGTGCCGCAATGCGGCTCGGTCAGGTTCATGGTGCCGGTCCATTCGCCCGCGACCATCTTCGGCACATAGGTCTTCTTCTGCTCGGGCGAGCCATGAACGATCAGCGCCGCGGTCGCACCCATGGTGAGGCCGCCATACATCGAAAACGCCATGTTGGCTGAGATCTGGAATTCGTTGACGGCCTGGCTCAGCGTCACCGGCAGCCCCTGCCCGCCGAACTCGGTCGGCGCCGACAGGCCGAGCCAGCCGCCCTCGGCGACCTGCTTGTACGCCTCCTTGAAGCCCTTCGGCGTGGTCACGCTGCCGTCGTCGGCGCGCTTGCAGCCTTCGAGATCGCCGACGCGGTTGAGCGGCTGCAGGACCTCTTCGGCGAGCTTGGCGGCTTCGCCGAGGATGGCTTCGCGCACGTCGCTCGACGCATCGGAGAAGCCGGCGAGATTATCGTAGCGGTCGATCTGGAAGACGTCGTTGAGCAGGAAGTTCACGTCTTCGACGGGGGCTTTGTAGATCGGCATGGTGGTCTCCCGGCATGGGGCTTGAAGGGATGATGTTGGGCTTATGATTGGGCGGCGGCAAGCTGCTCGGCCATCAGGCGGTGCAGCATGTTGATCGCCTTGAGCGGACGCACCATCACCTTGAAATGGGTGATGCGTCCGTCGGCATCGAAACTGATGATATCGACGCCGTTGATCTCGATGCCGTCGATGACATTCTTGAATTCCAGCACGGCGCCATTGTCGCTGTGCCATTCACCGACATAGGTGAAGCCGGGGCCGCCGAGCACCTTCTCGGCGCTGGAAAGGTATTTGAAGGTGATGTCGCGCCTGCGCTGCGGCGAATGCACGACGGGGCTTTCGAACACGGCGTCGGGATGCAGGAGGTCCCAGAGCGCGGCGCGGTCGTGAGACTTCATGTAGGCGTACCAGGAATCGAGGCCGGTCATTCTCGGTGCCTCCCTAAAGGCCTGGACAAAAAACGCGAAAACAACCCCATGCACAGTAGCGAGGCAATTGATTTCGCTGGACTTTTCGGGTCGAATCTTTCGTCCGGCCCGATGTATCCCTATATGCACATTGACGCATATGCGCCAATGCGCATAAAGTCAAGCATGATGGTCGAGGTTGAAACAAGGAGGCCGGGTATGGCCCTGGGCGACGCGATCCTCGCATGCCTGACGGAACGTCCGATGACGGGCTACGAGCTCGCCAAAACATTCGATTCCTCGATCGGCTTCTTCTGGAAGGCCGACCATCAGCAGATTTACCGCGAGCTCTCCAAGCTGCGCGACCGCGGCCACATCCAGGGCCGCGAGGTCGTGCAGACGGGTAAGCCCAACAAGCTGGTTTATACGCTCACTCCGGAAGGGCGAACAGCGCTGCGGCACTGGGCCGCGCGACCAAGCACGCCAGCCTCGACCAAGGACGACCTGCTGGTCCGCCTCCATGCACTCGACAGCATCGACATCGAGCCGTTGCGCACCGACCTGATGGCGCGCCTGGAGCACCATCGCGACCGCCACGCCAATTACGAGCGCATCCTGAAGAAGCGCTTTCCGGACGGCACCGCCGAGGGAAGGCTCGACCTCGGCAACCTGCTGCTGCTCCGCCTGGGCGCCCGCCACGAGCAGATGGTGGCCGACTTCTGCGAGGAGACGCTCGCCGCGCTGTCGGCAATGAGCGGCAAGGGGACAGTGGTGCCGCTGGAGGACAGCAAGCGCGAGAAGGGCTGAAGGGCGCCCACGTTGCGCGAGCCTCTCGCCGCCGCCTCACCGCCATCGCAGCGAAGGCGGGCGATCCAGCATTCCAGATACGGCGTGGCCAGAATCGAGAAGGCGCGACATACTGGATGCCCCGGTCAAGCCGGGGCATGACAGCGGTAGAGATGGCGAGATCGCCGATCCATCGCGGGTTCCCCCGCCCAACTTTAAGACAGGGGTGCCGCATTCCTTAACCCGTTATTTACCGTAACGGACAAAAGTCGGTTTTCGAGGCAGACGACCCGCGCCAAATTCGGTTGTGTTTGCAACTGGCACGCGTGGGAAGGCTGGAGGCGTCGGGTGGGCGCCGGAGTCGGAACCGGACAGAGTCATGAATTCGCGCGTATCGTGGAGTGTTGACGGCATCGACCCATCCGTCCGGGAGAGGGCCGAAGCTGCTGCGCGCAGAGCCGGCATGTCACTCAACGATTGGCTGAATTCCACGCTCGGCGAGACCGCCCCGCCAGATTTTCGCGGACCTTATGACCAGCGTCCGCACCACATGCCGCCAGCACCGAGTCAGGAAAGCCGCGAAGTCGCCGACATCCACCAGCGGCTCGACGCGATCACCCAGCAGATCGAACGCATCTCCAAGCCCGCGCAGCGCCAGGACGCTTCAAGACAGGACGCTTCGCGACAAGACCCTTCACGGCAAGACGTCTCACGCGAGCAGGGCGTCGCGCGCCAGCTCAACGATGCGATCTCGCGGCTCGACGCGCGGCTGTCGCAAATTTCCAAGCCGCAGCAGCCTCCGGCGCCGCGGCCGGCACCTTCATCTTCGCCTGCGCCGTCTCCCGTCGAGACGCGCCAGCGACAGGCCGACGCGGTCGAGCGCGCGGCAGCGCAGGTCTATCGCAACTCCCCTCCCCTGAGCCCGGCTTCGTTCGACGTCGCCGTCGCCGAGATCACCGCGCGGCAGAGCGAGCTCGACGGCTTTACGCCCAGGCAGATGCCGCCGCGTGCCGCGCCCCCCATTGCGCCCCATGCGGCTGCCTTCGCGCCCCCCATGACGCCAATGGCGGCGCCACCCGCGCCTGCCTATGCTCCGCCGCCACAGCAGGCGGGGCCGGATTTCTCGTCGCTCGAGCGTCATCTGCTCAAGATCACGAGTCAGATCGAGTCGCTGCAGCGCCCCGACAATACCGAGCAGGCGATCAACGCCTTCCGCAGCGAGCTCGCCGAAATCCGCACCGCCATCACCGAGGCGATGCCGCGGCGCGCGATCGAATCGATCGAGAACGAGATCCGCTCGCTGCATCGGCGGATCGACGAGACGCGTTCGAGCGGCACCGACGGCCAGGTCCTGTCGGGCATCGAGCACGCGCTGTCCGACATCAAACAGGTGCTGCGCACGCTGACGCCGGCGGAGCAGCTCACCGGCTATGACGAGGCGATCCGCAATCTCGGCGCCAAGCTCGATCTGATCCTGCGCGCCAATGACGATCCCTCGACGGTGCATCAGCTCGAAAGCGCGATCGCGGCGCTGCGCGGCATCGTCTCCAACGTCGCGTCCAACGAAGCGCTGGCCCGCCTGTCCGAAGACGTGCAGCTGCTGTCGTCCAAGGTCGACCAGGTTACCCGCGCCTCCGGCCAGGGCGACAGCTTTACGGTGCTCGAGCAGCGCATCGCCGCGCTCACCGCGGCGCTGGAAACGCGCGAGCGGCCCCAGCCGTCCGAAAGCACCGAACATCTCGAATCTGCGATCCGCGCTCTGTCGGACCGCTTCGACCGCATGCAGGTCGGCAACGATTCGGCCTCGACCTTCGCGCATCTCGAACAGCGCGTCTCGTATCTGCTGGAGCGGATCGAAGCCGCCTCCGACCCGCGCAACGGCAATTTGAGCCGCGTCGAGGACGGGCTGCACGACATCTTGCGGCACCTGGAGCGGCAGCAGGCAACTTACTCTGCGCTGGCGGAAAGCCGCAGCTCCGTGCCGCCTGCCGATTCCGGCATGGTGGATCTCGTCAAGCGCGAGCTGTCCGACATCCGCTTCAACCAGGCCGAGACCAACCGCAGCACCCAGGACTCGCTCGACGCCGTCCATAGCGCGCTCGGCCATGTCGTCGATCGCCTCTCGATGATCGAGGGCGATCTGCGCGCGGTGCGGACCGCGCCGCCGGCCCCTGCGCCGCAGCCCATGCCCATGGCGATGGCCGCTCCCATTGCCCCTGCCATGGAGGCCGCGCCTGTCGCGCGCGAGCCGCGGCCGCAAGCGCAGCAGCCGAAATACGATCCCAAGCCCGAGCTTCCGAATCCCGCCGCGCAGCAACAGGCACAAGGCGCCTTCGCCGCGGCGCCGCGTGAATTCCATGCCGCGGCCCCTGCCCCGCCGCCGGTGCCCGCGCCGATGGCGTCGCAAGTCGCACCACCCTTGCCGCCGCGCGCGATCAGCGAAATCCTGGAGCCGCACACGGCGCCCGCGCGCGCCGCGCTCGCCCCGGAATTGCCGCCGGATCATCCGCTCGAGCCGGGTACACGGCCGGGCGGACGCGCCGCATCGCCGTCGGAACGCATCGCCGCCTCCGAGAGCGCGATCAGCGGCATCCCCGCTGCTGCGAAAGAGCCGGTCTCGTCGTCGAGCTTCATCGCGGCCGCCCGCCGCGCCGCCCAGGCCGCCGCAGCGCAGCCGGAAAAGCCGGCGCGCGGTGCCAAGGGTGGAGCGAAGGCCGGCGCAGATCGCGCCAAGGACAAGGACGGCGGCTCGACCATCACCTCGAAGATCCGCTCGCTGCTGGTCGGCGCGAGCGTGGTGGTGATCGTGCTCGGCACTTTCAAGATGGCGATGAATCTCCTGGAGGGCAGCCCGACGCCGGCACCTCAGGCCATGGACAACACCTCGAGCCAGCCCGCTCCGCCGGCCCCGCCGCCGCCGGTGATCGAGAACAAGCCCGCCACGCCCGAGCAGGTCACGCCATCGATGACGTCGCCGACGCCGATCGGACGGCAATCCCAGAACAACGCCGCACCGGCTCCAGCCGCCAACTCGGCCTCGGTCGAGATTCCGACGGCGCCAGCCACGACACCGCCCGCACCTGCGACCAACAGCGACATCACCGGTGCGCTGTCGGGCACGAGCCGCGCCAAGCTCAGTCATATCCAGGTGCCGCCGAGCGAAAAGCTGCCTGACGGCATCGGCGGCCCGGGCCTGCGCACCGCTGCGATGAAGGGCGATGCGACCGCGGCCTACGAGATCGGCGTGCGCTTTGCCGAGGGCAAGGGCGTTGCGACGAATTACGACGAAGCTGCCAAGTGGTACGACCGCGCGGCGCAGGCCGGTGTCGTGCCCGCCACCTTCCGCCTCGGCACGCTCTACGAAAAGGGCTTGGGGGTGAAGAAGGACGCCGACATCGCCCGCCGCTACTACACCCAGGCCGCCGAGCGCGGCAACGCCAAGGCGATGCACAATCTCGCCGTGCTCGACGCCGACGGCGGCGGACGCGGCGCCAACTACAAGAGCGCGGCGCAGTGGTTCCGGAAAGCGGCCGATCGCGGTGTCGCCGACAGCCAGTTCAATCTCGGCATCCTCTATGCCCGCGGCATCGGCGTCGAGCAGAACCTCGCCGAATCCTACAAATGGTTCAGCCTGGCCGCCGCGCAGGGCGATGGGGATGCGTCCGGCAAGCGCGACGACGTCGCCAAGCGCCTCGACCCGCAATCGCTCGCCGCCGCCAAGCTCGCGATTCAGACTTTCAGCGCCGAGCCGCAGCCGGATGATGCCGTCAACGTTCCGGCCCCGAACGGCGGCTGGGACAGCGCGCCGCAGGCGAGCACGAAGCCGGCCGCGAAGGCTGTGGCGACCAAGCGCTCCGCCTCGGCGGCGCATTAAGCGACTTACTGCGCTCTCTCCTCCTGTCGTCGCCCGGCTTGACCGGGCGACCTAGTATTCCAGAGGCCGACGTTAAGAAGCTCGCTCTCACAACAACGGGGGCGGCGTACTGGATGCCCCGGTCAAGCCGGGGCATGACAGTGGAGGAGGTGGTGGAAGCCGCGGCGCGCGGTGAGCAACCACCTGATCTCACATAACACATTCACCACGCCCGAAATTCGCGGTCCCTCCCAGCCGCAAATTCCGCTATTGAGGGGCGCGGCAATCGGTCCGATCGTCCCGCGGGCGTTCCGCGATCGTCGATCCGTCTCGCCGGCGCGTGGTCCCATGCAGCTCTATCTTCCGATCGCCGATCTTCCGGTCAACGTCTTCCTGGTGCTCGCCATGGGCGCTGCGGTCGGCTTCGTCTCGGGCATGTTCGGGATCGGCGGCGGCTTCCTGATGACGCCGCTGCTGATCTTCATCGGCATCACGCCGGCGGTCGCGGTCGCTTCCGTCACGAGCCACATCGCGGCCTCCTCTTTTTCCGGCGCGCTGTCTTATTGGCGGCGGCGGGCGATCGATCCGGCGCTGGCGAGCGTTCTGCTCTGCGGCGGCGTGACCGGGACAGCGCTCGGCGTGTGGACCTTCACGCAGCTTCGCGCGCTCGGCCAGCTCGATCTGATGATCGCGCTCTCTTACGTGGTGTTGCTCACCACCGTCGGCAGCCTGATGTTCTCCGAAGGCCTGCGCGCCCTGATGCGGACCCGGCGCGGCGCGCTGCCGCCGCGGCGCACGCACAACTGGATCCACGGCCTGCCGCTGAAGATGCGGTTCAAGCGTTCGAAGATCTATCTCTCGGTCATCCCCATCGTGGTCGTCGGCGTCATGATCGGCTTCATCGGCGCCATCATGGGCATCGGCGGCGGCTTCATCCTGGTGCCGATAATGATCTATCTCTTGCGGGTGCCGACCTCGACGGTGATCGGGACCTCGATGGTCCTGACGCTGGTCACGATGCTGTTCGCGACCATGCTGCACGCGGTGACCAACCACCTCGTCGACGCCGTGCTGGCGCTGATCCTGATGGTCGGCGGCGTCACCGGCGCGCAGTTCGGCGTCCGTGCCGGGCAGAAGATCCGCGGCGAGCAACTGCGGCTACTGCTGGGACTCTTGATCCTCTCGGTCGGAATCCGCTTCGCGATCGAGCTGGTGATCCGCCCCGCGGACCTCTTCACCATCCGTGAGCTCGGAGTTACCGGATGACGCGCGCGCTCGTGGCGGCTCTTCTCGTTCTGCTGGCCTGCGGCGCCGCGCGCGCCGAGCGGCTGATCGTGTCGGTCTCCAACCACCGCGTCACGGTGACCCCGAACTATTCCGGCGAGGAGCTGGTGCTGTTCGGCTCGGTCGAGAAGGATGCGACGACTCCTGCCGATCGCACGGCTTATGATCTCGTGGTCACCGTGATGGGCCCGCGCGCCGACATGGTGACGCGGCGCAAGGAGCGCACCTTCGGGATCTGGATCAACACCGACTACCGGCAGTTCCTGCAGGTACCGAGCTATCTGGCGCTGTTCGCCAACCGCCCCTTCGACGGGATCACCTCGCCCGAGATCGCGCGACGGCAGCAGATCGGACTGAACAACGTGCTGCTGACGCAGCGGGTCAGCGGCGACTTTGCCGACGTGGTGCCGAACGATGCGTTCCGCTCGGCCTTCATCCGCCTGCGCACCCAGCGCGGGCTCTACCGCGAGGATGGAAGCGCGGTGACGTTCCTGACGCCGACGCTGTTCCGCACCGGCATTCCATTGCCGGCGGAGGTGCCGATCGGAACGTATGAGGTGGAGATCAAGCTGTTTGCGAACGGCGCGTTCATCGGCAAGACCGAGACCGCGTTCGAGATCGTCAAGGTCGGCTTCGAGCAGTTCGTCGCTACCACCGCCAGGCATAACGGGCTGATCTACGGCCTCGTCACCGCGGCAATGGCGCTGATGACGGGCTGGATGGCCTCGATTGTGTTTCGGAAGGATTGAGCATGTCGTCCCGGCTGAGGCCGGGCGACATTGGGGAAACGGGCCTCACGACACCGCCTTCGCCGGCCGCGTCACGAGATAGATGCCGAGCGCGACCGGGATGATGCCGAGGAGGTCGCGGGCCTCGACGTGCTCGCCGAGCACGAGATACGCGAACAGCATGCCGAGCGGCGGCATCAGGAAATGATAGGCGCTGGCGGCGGTGGCGCCGCACACTTTCAGCAGATGAAACCAGAGCCAGTAGGCCAGGATCGAGCCGCCCAGCACGAGGAATGCAAAGGCGCCGATCAGGCCCGGCGTGACATCGATCGCGTGAATGTCGGCGAAGGTCAGCGCGACCGGCGTCAACACGACGCCGGCAGCGAGTTTTTGCACGCCGTTGCCGATCCACAGGGAGCCCTTCGGCGCGAGCAGCTTGAACAGGATCGTGCCGGCGACGAGCGAGGCCAGCGAAGCCAGCGTGAAGGCGATGCCGTGCAGGGAATCCGTGCCCACCGACAGGCGATGCCAGACGATCGCGGTCACGCCGATGATGCCGAGCAGCAATCCGCTTGCCTTGCGCCAGGTCATGCTTTCGCCAAGCAGCAAGGCCGCCAGCGCCGCGGTGAAGACCGGATTGGCCGACACGATCAGGCCGCCGAGGCCGGCGGAGACGGATTGCAGGCCCGTGTAGCCGAGGCCGAGATAGAGCGCGTTGTTTGCGATGCCGAGCACGGCGAAGATCGCCGCGTCGCGCCAGGATAGCGACCAGGTCTCGCCGCGGAGCAGCGTGGCGCCCAGGATCAAGATGCCCGCGAGCGAGAAGCGCCCGGCGAGCAGGATCAGCGGCGGACAATGGGTGACACCGATCTTGCCGGCGACGAAGGCGTAGCTCCAGAGCAGGCAGAACAGTCCGATGGCAAGCGGCAGCGTGTTGAAACGGCGGCCGGGAACCGACATCGAGGGGGCGAGCGACATGCGGGCATTCTCCTGAAACCTCGATCTAGGGAGGCCGCTTGTCATTTGGAAATTAAATGATTAACTCAGATCCAGTGGCATTTCGAATGGAGGCGGCCATGCTCGATCTCGAGCTGCTGCGCAGCTTCGTCTCGGTGGTGGAGGCCGGCGGCTTCACCCGCGCCGGCGAGCGCGTCCATCGCACGCAATCGACCGTGAGCCAGCAGATCAAGCGGCTGGAGGAAGACGTCGGCCAGGTGCTGCTGCATCGCGACGGCAAGAACGTGCGCCCGACCGAGGCCGGCGAGCGGCTGCTCTCTTATGCGCGACGGCTGCTCTCTCTGGCCGAGGAGGCGCGCGACGTGCTGCGCCAGCCTGATGGCGAAGGCGCGATCCGGCTCGGAATTCCCGAGGATTTCGCGGCATACCGGCTGACCAAATTGCTGGGCGCGTTCTCGCGCTCGCATCCGGGCCTGCGGCTCGACGTGCGCGCCGACCAGAGCAAGCACCTTGCGCGCGATCTCGAGCGCGGCGAGCTCGACCTCGCGCTGTTCAAGCGTGCGGCCGGCGAGAACGGCGCCATCGCGGTGTGGCCGGAGCGGGTGCACTGGGTCACCAGCAAGAACCATCCGGTCGATGTCCACGCGGCGTCCGTGCCGCTGATCGGCTTTCCGACCGGCTGTCTCTACCGTGCCGGCGCCATTCACGCGCTGGAAAGCGCCGGCCGCGCCTGGCACATGGCCTATTCCTCATCGAGCCTCTCCGGCATCCAGGCCGCGGTGGCCGCCGGCATGGGCCTCAGCATCCTCTCGGAGATGTCGATCCAGTCCGACCACCGCGTGCTGACGGCGAAGGACGGTTTTGCGCCGATCGACAAGACCGAGGTCGCGCTGATGGCTTCGCCGGACGCGAGCCCGGCAACGCTGCGGCTTGCGGGTCGTCTCGCCGAGTTTTGCGATGCGGTGCAGGCCAAGGCGGCTTGAAGGCGGCCTGAAGCCGGCTTGCGCCGCGAGATGGCCACCGCCGCTCAATTCGCCGCGGACATCAGCCTGTCGCCGCACGCACTCGCATGAAACTTGCCGCCGCATTGGCGCTTGATGGCGGCGCAGCGGGCCGCTGGCGACGCATTCTGCGGGACCGTGAAGCCGCAGCTCAGGCCGTCGGCGCTGCGCCCGGGCTTGCCGGCGGCAAACGCGGCACTGGAGGCGCTGATGCAGACGACGAGCAGGGCCGCCGCGGCGATTTCGATCAGCAGTCTCATGAGGATGTTCCTCCACACTGATGGCTGAATTGATCCGCAATCTATCACCGAATCCCGGTTTCTCCGTGCTCGTCCGGGTTCCCAAAGCGGCCCATTACTTGCATAAATTGACGCCAGCGCAGTGCACGGCCGCGCCGGTGACGATTCCGGTGCAGGGGCAGGACGCGTAGGGTGAGTAGTGTTCTTTCGACCAGGAAGTGACGGCTTTGCAAGATCAATCGTTCCAGCCCAGTTTTCCCGCCTCCACGCAGCCCATCGACGAACTCGCGCTGGCTGAGATCAAGGGCGCGATCCTGGCGAAGTTGCGCCTTGCCATCGGCAAGGATGCCGGCATGGCAACCAGGCACGATTGGTATCTGGCCGCTGCGCTCACGCTGCGCGACCGCATCGTGCATCGCTGGCTCACCGCGGAGAAGCACAGCTACGACGCAGGCCGCAAGCGCGTCTATTATCTCTCGCTCGAATTCCTGATCGGACGCCTCTTCAGCGACGCGCTCAACAATATGGGCCTTTTGAAGATCTTCGAGGTCGCGCTCGGCGATCTCGGCGTCTCGCTGCCGGAGCTGCGCAAATGCGAACCGGACGCCGCGCTCGGCAATGGGGGCCTCGGGCGGCTCGCAGCCTGCTTCATGGAGAGCATGGCGACGCTGTCGATCCCCGCGATCGGCTACGGCATCCGCTACGATTACGGCCTGTTCCGCCAGATCATCAACCAGGGCTGGCAGCAGGAATATCCGGACGAATGGCTGAGCTTCGGCAACCCCTGGGAATTGCAGCGGCCCGAGGTGATCTACGACATCAATTTCGGCGGCGGCGTCGAGCATGTCGACGACAAGGGCCGCGACCGCGCGATCTGGCATCCGGCCGAGACCGTGCAGGCGATCGCCTATGACACGCCGATCGTCGGCTGGCGCGGCCAGCACGTCAACGCGCTCCGCCTGTGGTCGGCGCGCTCACCCGATCCGCTCAAGCTGGATGCCTTCAACAAGGGCGACTACGTCAGCGCCAGCGCCGAGCAGTCGCGCGCCGAGGCGATCTGCAAATTCCTCTATCCGAACGACGAGAGCCCGGCGGGCCGCGAGCTGCGGCTGCGTCAGGAATATTTCTTCGTGTCGGCCTCGCTTCAGGATCTGGTGAAAAGGCATCTTTCCTCCGACGGCCAGCTCCGCAGCCTGTCGTCCAAGGTCGCGGTGCAGCTCAACGACACCCATCCGAGCCTCGCCGTCACCGAGCTGATGCGCATCCTCGTCGACCTCCACAATTTCCGCTGGGACGAGGCCTGGAAGATCACGGTCGCCACGCTCTCCTACACCAACCACACGCTGCTGCCCGAGGCGCTGGAGACCTGGCCGGTCGAGCTGTTCGAGCGGCTGTTGCCGCGGCATCTGGAGATCATCTACCGCATCAACGTGCAGCATCTGGCGCTCGCCGAGGCGCGCTGCCCCGGCGACATCGACTTCCGCGCCTCGGTCTCGCTGATCGACGAGAAGAGCGGTCGCCGCGTGCGCATGGGCCAGCTTGCCTTCGTCGGCTCGCACCGCATCAACGGCGTCTCGGGGATGCATTCGGACCTGATGCGCGAGACCGTTTTCCACGACCTCAACCATCTCTATCCCGGCCGCATCACCAACAAGACCAACGGCATCACCTTCCGCCGCTGGCTGATGCTGGCGAACCCGAAGCTGACCGATCTGTTGCGCGAGACCTGCGGCGAGGCCGTGCTCGACGACCCGACCCAGCTCTCGCTGATCGAAGCGCGCGCCAGCGACGTCGAATTCCAGAAGAAATTCCGCGCCGTCAAGCTCCACAACAAGACCGCGCTGGCGCGCCTGATCGGCGAGCGGCTCGGCATCAAGGTCGACCCGACCGCGCTGTTCGACGTGCAGATCAAGCGTATCCACGAATACAAGCGCCAGCTCCTCAACGTCATCGAGACGGTCGCGCTGTACCAGGCGATCAAGGACGACCCCAACGGCAACTGGGTGCCGCGGGTGAAGATCTTCGCCGGCAAGGCCGCGGCGAGCTACAAATACGCCAAGCTGATCATCAAGCTGATCAACGACGTCGCGGAAGCCGTCAACAACGATCCGGCGATCGGCGGCAAGCTCAAGGTCGTGTTCCTGCCGGACTACAATGTCAGCCTGGCCGAGGTGATCATTCCAGCGGCCGACCTCTCCGAGCAGATTTCGACCGCCGGCATGGAAGCCTCCGGCACCGGCAACATGAAGCTGGCGCTCAACGGCGCCATCACCATCGGCACGCTCGACGGCGCCAATATCGAGATCCGCGACCATGTCGGCGCCGAGAACATCGCGATCTTCGGCATGGAGGCCGGCGACGTGATGATCCGCCGCAAGCAGGGGCTCGACGCCTCCGACGTGATCCGCAGTTCGCCGAAGCTGCAGCGCGCCATCAATGCGATCGGCGCCGGCGAGTTCTCGCCCGGCGATCCCGGCCGCTTCGAATCCATCGCGCACGCGCTGCGCTATCTCGACCATTACATGGTCAGCGCCGATTTCGATTCCTATTACGAGGCGCAGCGCAGCGTCGATGCGCGCTGGCTGGTCTCGCCGGCATGGACCCGCGCCTCCATCCTCAACGTCGCGCGCATGGCGTGGTTCTCCTCGGACCGCACCATCCGCGAATACGCGGAGGAGATCTGGAACGTGCCGGTCAATCCGACCACGCCGCAGCTGCCGAATTTGCGCGACATCGCAGGCTGATTTTCCGCAGCGTGGAAGTGGCGTTACGCCTTGGGTAATTGCGCAACGACGCAATGACTGCGATATGACGACCGTCATTCCGGGGCGGCTCGCAGAGCCGAACCCGGAATCTCGAGCTTCCGGGTTCGATGCTCCGGGCCGCTGCGCGGTTCCGTCGCATGGCCTAGGAACGACAGACGGAAATGAAAATGCACGCCAAGCTCCCGCACCCCTTCGACGACGTCACGCGCGTCACTGTCGGCGACTCCAGCTGGCAGGGGCACACCAGCGACGATTACTGGGCCTTCGTCGGCCCGTTCGGCGGCGCCACCGCCGCGACGATTTTGCGCGCGCTGATCGATCATCCGCAACGCGCCGGCGATCCGCTGGCGCTGACCGTCAATTACTGCGCGCCAATCGCGAAGGGCCCGTTCGATCTGGACGTGCGGCTGGTGAAGGCCAATCGCTCCAGCCAGCACTGGAGCGTCGAGCTCAGCCAAGGCGGCGGCGAGGTCGCAACGCTCGCCACCGCGGTGTTCGCCGAGCGCCGGCCGTCCTGGCAGCACAACGTGGCGAAGTGCCCGGACGCAAGGCCGTTCGAAGAGACACTGCCGTTCCCGAAGATCGCGGCGTCCTGGGCCAACCAGTATGAGTTCCGCTTCGTCGAGGGCGAGATGCGGATCGGCCCACAGCAATCCGAGCCTGCCGGCACCTATTCGAAGCTCTGGATCAGCGACCGCGCGCCGCGCAAGCTCGACATGCTGTCGCTGATGGCGATGTCGGACGCCTTTTTCGGCCGCGTCTTCCACGCCCGGCGCGCGCTGGTGCCGTTCGGCACGGTGTCGCTCACGACGTATTTCCACACCGACAGCGAGGCGCTCGCGAGCGAAGACATCACGCGCGTGCTGGCGACGGCGGACGCAAAGATCTTCCACAAGAGCTATGGTGACCAGAACGCCGAGCTGTGGTCACCGAACGGACGGCTGCTCGCGACGAGCACGCAGATCGCGTATTTCAAGGCGTAGCTGTTCTTACCCATTCCTCTTGTGGGAGAAGGTAAGAAAAAAGGGCGGCCTCGCGGCCGCCCTTTTGCATTGAAGACGGAGCGATCACTCCGCCGCGAGCTTCACGTCCGGCGCGGCCGCGCGCACCTCGGCGTCGACCTGGGCTTCGAACTTTGCGAAGTTCTTCTGGAACATGCCGACCAGGGCGCGGGCGGTCTTGTCGAACTCGTCCTTGTCCTTCCAGGTGTTGACCGGGTTGAGTATCTCGGCGGGCACGCCGGGCAGCGCGGTCGGGACCGCGAAGCCGAAATATTTGTCGGTGCGGAACTCGACGTTGCGAAGCGAGCCGTCGAGCGCGGCGGTGAGCAGTGCGCGCGTCACCTTGATCGGCATGCGCGAGCCGACACCGTACTTGCCGCCGGTCCATCCGGTGTTGACCAGCCAGCAATCGACATTGTGCTGGGCAATGAGGTCACGCAGCATGTTGCCGTAGACGGATGGATCGAGCGGCAGGAAGGGCGAGCCGAAGCAGGTCGAGAATTCCGGCTGCGGCTCGTTGCCGAGACCGCGCTCGGTGCCGGCGACCTTGGCGGTGTAGCCGGACAGGAAGTGATACATCGCCTGCGCCGGCGTGAGCTTTGCGATCGGCGGCAGTACGCCGAAGGCGTCGGCGGCGAGCATCACCACGTTCTTCGGCTGCGGCGCGCGGCCGGTGCGCGAGGCGTTCGGGATGAACTCGAGCGGATACGCAGAGCGCGTGTTCTCGGTCTTGGAGCCGTCGTCGAAATCCACCACGCGGGTGTCCTCGTCGAGCACGCAATTCTCAAGCACCGCGCCGAAGCGCGTCGAGGCCGCGTAGATCTCCGGCTCGGCTTCCTGCGAGAGCTTGATGCACTTGGCGTAGCAGCCGCCCTCGAAATTGAAGACGCCATTCGGGCCCCAGCCGTGCTCGTCGTCGCCGATCAGCGTGCGGTTGGGATCGGCCGACAGCGTGGTCTTGCCGGTGCCCGACAGGCCGAAGAAGATTGCCGCGTCGCCCTTGGCGCCGACATTGGCCGAGCAGTGCATCGGCATCACGCCGCGCTCGGGCAGATAATAGTTCAGCGTGGTGAAGACCGACTTCTTCATCTCGCCGGCATAATAAGACCCGCCGATCAGGACGATCTTGCGGGCGAAATCGATCGCGACGACGTTTTCCGACCGGCAGCCATGACGTTTAGGATCGGCGCGGAAGCTCGGCATGTCGATGATGGTGAGCTCCGGCACGAAGGTCGGCAGCTCGATCGCCTCGGGACGGATCAGCAGCGTGCGGATGAACAGCGAGTGCCAGGCGAGCTCGGTGAAGACGCGCGTCTTGATCCGGTAGGCAGGATCGGCACCGCCGTAGAGGTCCTGCGCGAACAGCTTCTTGCCTTCGGCGTGCTTGAGGAAGTCCTGATAGAGCGTCTCGAACTGCTCTGCGGTGATGGACTGGTTGCCGGCCCACCACATTTTCTTGTCGGTGGTGGCGTCACGCACCGTGAACTTGTCCTTCGGGCTGCGCCCGGTGAACTCGCCGGTGTCGGCGCAGAGCGCGCCGTCAGCGGACAGCACCGCCTCGCCCGCAGCGAGCGAGTATTGATAGAGTTGCGGCGCACCGAGGTTCCAGTGAACCTGCTTGAGATTCTTTAAGCCGAATTTGTCGGCGCCGAAGGCACCGTTGCGCACGCCCGTCTCTTGCACGAAAAAATCCTCCTAGAACCCGCGACACTCAGCGCGACCATGGTTGGACGCCATCGCGGTCACCGTGATGAATGGGCCATTCGGCCTCGGCTGAACGACCTAATAATGATGAACGCTGGCGTTGCCAAGCTGATCCCGCAGGATTTGGTTTATTCAAGGACCGCGCCAAACGTCGCGCATGTCTGCCTTGAGCGCATGCGTCAAGAAATCACGAATGATCGCGCAACCAAACGCGTGTTTGCGCGTTACGTCAGGTTATTGCGACGCACAATCCCGCCGTAGCTTCTTATCTTACCTCACCTTCGCCGATCAGCGCGAACGGCCCCCACATCGCGGGGTAGGCGTTGCGTGGCGACGAGGTGTCATCGACAAAGGTCAACATCGCGCGGCGCAAGGCTTGGGCACGACCGATCCTTGGTTCGTTCTTGAGCAGTTCGAACGTCGATGTGGTCAAGCGGGTGGCGGCTTCCGAATCCACGGCCCAATGCGAGACCAGGAGCGCGCGGGCGCCTGCGTAGAAGAACGAGCGCGCCAATCCCGACAGCGCCTCGGCGCCTGGCTTGTCGCCGGCGATGGTGTTGCAGGCGGACAGCACCACCCAATCGGCGTTGAGCTTGAGCTGGGCCACCTCGCTCGCGGTCAGAAGACCGTCGTCGAACTCCGACGGCCGCTCGGGAATGGACAGCGCAAGCGAGGGCTCACCCAGTCCCTTGACGTCGCCGGCAACGAGGCCGTGGGTGGCGAAGTAGATGATGCCGTATTGAGCAAGCGTTGCACGCTTCAGCGTCGTTTCGCTGGCATCGCGCCCGAGATGGATGTCGGCATCGGTGGCGCCGACGTCCCTCGCCACGGCGTTCAGCTCATCGGCGGTATCGGGCAGTTGCGGCAGCGCCTGCGCCAGCCGCGCGCGGTCGACGCCGGCGCCGCGCCAGAAATCGGTATAGGCGATCGTCGCGATGCTGCGCGCGGCGACCTTGCCACCGGCAGCGCGACGGTCGGCGGGTCCTTCGGCTGCGGGGTTGAAGACGGGATCGCCGAAGCCGGTCATCGGCTTCGTGCCTTGATCCCTGCGGGCGAAGGCACGCAGCGATTTCAGGCTGATCACCGACGGCAGCACCGAGACGGCCTGACGCCGGAGCAGCCAGGCAGCGTCGCGATAGCCCTCGAGCCTGTCCGGGATCGCAGCCTGCGGCCTCTCCGTCACCAATAGATGAAACGGCAACGCGGTCAGGGCCGCCGACGGCACCACCAACAGGTTGCGCTTGTCCTTCGTCAACGCCTCGACCGGGCCGAGCAGCGCGACATAGAGCTCGTTTGCGAACGCGAGGTCGAACAGTCCCGACTTGCCGGAGGCATCGCGCGCCTTGCCGACGTCCAGCCCCCTGCGGAAAGCCGCCACCTTCCGTGCCATCGCGTCCGCACCGAGCGAAATCTCCTTCCACTCGGCGCCCTCGCGCGTGATCGCGATGACATAGCTCTGCTTGTCGACGACGGAATAGATCACCATCGCCTCGTCGGCGGACAGCAGCGGCTGGATATCCTTCACGGCCAATGGCAGCGGGTTGGAGAGCGAGGCGTAATCGGGAAATTCGACGGCCAGCGTCTTCTGCAAGCCTGCACGCTCGTTCGCTATCGTTGCAATCCGCGCGCGGCTGCGCTGCTCGGCCGCGGCGTCCCGCTGGGCCGACTGCTTCGACACGGCGGCGATGATCGCCTTGTCGAGCGCCTCGGCTTCAGCCGTGAGATCCTGGTCCCGGCGCACCAACTCGGCAAGCCGGTCGCTGCCGGCGGCCAGCCGCACCGCGAGCTTGTTCACGGCGGAGGCGGCGGAAGATTGCGTGCCGCGCTGAACAGCGCCAAGCGCGTCGTCAAGCGCCTTGTCGCTCGCCAGCAGCGCCTGCTGCCGCGCAGCGAACAGGACCGGCAGCACGACACGCAGCTGCGCGCGATCGCCGGCAAGCGTCCTCTGCGCGAAGGGCAAAGCGTCTGCGGTCCGGCCCGACACCTGAAGGAAATAGGCGAGATTGCTGGTCGAGGTCGCGACATCGGGATGACCGGGTCCGAGCGCACGCTCACGGATCGAGAGGGCGCGGCGATAGAGCGGCTCGGCCTCGGCATGGCGCTGCTGGTGCTCGTAGAGCCCGGCGAGATTGTTCAGCGAACGCGCCACGTCGGGATGATCCGGTCCCAACACCTTTTCGCGGATGGCGAGCGAACGCTTGATCGGCACCTCGGCATTCACGTCGCGGTTGAGGTCGCGATCGACCTGACCGATGTTGTTCAGGACGGTGGCGACCGCGGGATGCTCGGGCCCGGCCGCCTTCTGATAGATCGCGAGCGCGCGCCGGAACAGCGGCTCGGCGTCGGCATGACGCTGCTGTTTCACATAATGCGTGGCGAGATTGTTGAGGGCCTGGCCGACGTCGGGATGCTCGCGCGACAGCCCCTGCTCGCGAACGGCAAGCGCACGCTTGAACAGCGGCTCGGCCTCGGTGAAGCGGCTCTGCCGCTGATAGAGCGCCGCCAGATTATTGAGGAGCGGCGCGATCTCGACGCTGCCCTGACCGGTCCCCTTCTCCATCAGCGCGATGGCGCGCGTGTAGAGCGGCTCGGCCTGATCGTCGTGGCCCTGGTCGGCGTGGATCTGCGCGAGATTATTGAGCGCGGCGGCCAGGTCGCGATTGTTGCCGGTCTTCTCGAGCGAGGCCACCATGGCCTGCGCCAGCGGCAGCGCCTCTGAATATTTGCCGGCGCCCCGGAGCGCGGTGACGCGCGCGCTCTGCGCCGACAGATCGCCCTTCTGGGCAAGACCGGGCACGGCAAAGGACGCATTGATCGCGAGCGCCAGCCCCGCAGCCAATGCCAAACGACGACGCGCCATGAACCCTCTCGCTGCGAGCCTCAAGACCTACCATCTTGGGTCGCAGCGATGGGGCGCGGCGTTCAAAGCATTGCGTTCCAGGGGTACTCATAATCCGGCGCTTGGTTTGGGCGCCCCCCGGGGTGTCCGCCCCCGTCAACAGCGGTCCAAAGCCGGTCGTTGTCGGAGGTCGCGGATGGGCCCAAAATCGGAAATCACTTTCAACGGCGGGTTTCAGCAAAGGTGCTTCGAGCCAGACCGCGCAGGTGTTCGAGCTTGGCTTGCAGATCTAGAAGCTTCCCATCGAATTCAAGCTTCCGTTCGCTCGCAGGGCAGGTCGCGATCAAGCTGGCAGTCCGAAAAATGGAGACCTCGAGAAGGAGTATGGCGCGCCGAACATCTCCTTCCAAATCGGGCCGAGGACGTGCCGCTGGAAATTGAATGACGTTGTGCATGGCTAAACCGAGATGTCCCGTCACGTTACCAGATACTTCGCCGTCCTGATCAATTCGACCCGTTGTGAAGGTTCGGGAAGCTTGGCCAGTTCAGCTGCAAGCAAGTCGAGTATTTCGCTGCGCCTTTCCGGACGCCTTTCCTTGCTCAAGAGTTCTCTGAAGTGTTTGACGTTCTGAGTGGTCAGGAAGGCATCGCTTATCGGATGGCTCACCTCATTTCTCCTTCGGACCATAAGACGCTAATCTGGTTCGCGCCGTATGCGAACAGTCATCCAAGATCGAATCCTGCAAAGTGTGCTCAAGTTTCGCAGCGTCAGGCACTCATTGAGCAATTGCCTGCTGAATCCGAGAGAGAAATGGACCGCCGGACATGCGACGGTCAGTTTTCGTTCGGTGCAGCTTGGGGAAGCCATGGGCGGCGGCCACAGCCGGCTGCCAACGGACGAAAGAAAGTAGTATAATTACGTGATTGAAAGCTGTCCGGTTTAGTTATCTCAACGATATTGGTGGCATTCCTAGTCACCGCTGCGAACGCAGGCAGCGCCTTTGGCAGGACTCGTCACGATTCCAAGTCGGATCTTGTAGTGAGCACCGCTATCGATTGCGGCAGCATGTCTCACCTGTCGTGCCGGCACAACGATTTCTCATGGCCAGATTCTGCAAACACTACTCAATTCCGGCATCGAAGCATGTCTTGATCCAGATCAGTGCCAAATGCATCATTCTGCTTCAGCAGCTTTTAAATGGATGAAATGGATCACCCGCTCAGCCGCTCTCCGGTCGTCCGCACACGCAACCCGGAAGAGATGAGAGACGCGCTGCGCACGGTCTATGGGGCAACCGGATTTGATGTCACGGATTCAATCGATTTCGAAGGAGTAGCGAATTACCTGGTATTGCCTCACATCGGGCTCGGCTTTTGTGGATATGCTGCCAGAACGATCGTCGATTTTCCCGAGGGCGATTTTGCAAGACTACAAGTTGGCCTCAAGGGGAAAGCGGGAGTCGTTCTAGGCGCCACGACGCTGCCCGTGGACGAGCAGCATTCCGGCATTACCCCGCCAGGGCAGCCCGCCACCATCATCTTCGAAGGCGGGTTCGAGCAGCTGATCCTCCGCATCAAGACGAGTGCGCTGGAGAAGGCGTTAACAGCACTTTTGGGAGGACCACCTCGTGGGGAACTGTTGTTTGACCCCATCGCGCCGCTGAAGCAGCCTGCAGCTCATCTGTTGCGCCAGCTCACAATGTTCTTGGCTGACCAGCTCAATTCAACGGCAGCGCAGTTACCTAGACCGACGCTGATCGAACTCGAGCAAGCGCTGATCATGACGTTTCTCTCGGCTCAGAAACACAACTACACCGAACTATTGGAGAGCCCCGCCACGGAGCCTGCGCCTCTCATAGTCCGCTCGGCCGAAGAATACATCGAAGCTAATTGGGCTCGTGCTGTTGTCATCGAGGAGTTGGCGTCACAAACGAACACCAGCATTCGCAGCCTCTACGCAGCTTTCAAGAAGTATCGCGGATATTCGCCGATGCAGTTTGCAAAGTCCGTTCGGCTCCGACGTGCCAGGCAAATGCTCCTGGAAGGAAATCCAAGAACCTCCGTCTCCCAAATCGCCTTCAAATGCGGCTTTGCCAATTTAGGTCATTTCGCCAACGACTTCCGGAATATGTTCGGAGAACTTCCCTCGGAGGTTCTCGCGCGTGGACGGCGCTTGAAATAGAGCGGCTCATCCGCACCGGGTCAGCAAGTCCCGCCCTAACCGATCAGAAAACTTCCGCTCGGCGCTCAGAGCCGACCTCGATTTCGGGAATACACGCCCTAATCGTCCACCTTGCTGCGCGCTTCGCCAGCGAGACGAACCAGCATCTTGCGCAGCGACGTGCCGTCGGTGACCCGCTCCGGGAAATCCAGCCGCAGCGCGGTCTGGCCGTCCTGCATGTCGAGACCTTCCGGATCGCAGCCGGTACAGCGCCAGTCGCCTTCGGCCGCACCCAGGAGCTTCGTCGCATAGAGGCTCAGGGCGTCGCGATGGTCGGCGTTCATATGCGCGACAGCCCCCTCCTCCGCGGCCAGGAGGTCCTCGGCGCCGGTGAGGTCCGTGAGGAACCGCTCGGGCTTGAGATCGACGATCCGGCCGAAGCCGGCCACCAGATGGGTTCCCATGGGGCGGATCCGAAAGAACGAGAAATCCTTAAAGGAAACAAAGCCTTCGGCCGAAGGATGGGCATTGAGATAGCGCCGCTGGAGCAACTCCTTCTCGGCGTCGTCCTGTTCTGCCCGGCCCGACAGCATGATCCGGGCGCCTTCCAAGGGATCGCCGGCCGCCCGCTCGTCCAGCATGAGCGAGACCCGGCTGTCCGCCAGGATGTTCTTGGTATGCACGGCGAGGCCCGAGATCAGCAAAATCGGCGAGCCATCGGGATGGCTGGCCAGATTGACCAGGGAACAATAGGGATCGCCGCTGCCGGCCATGAGAGTTGCCAGCGCCCCCTGCCGTGATCGACGCAGCAGGGATTTTGCGAGCCTTCCGGGGTCGAAATCAGGGGTCAGTTGCATCGGCTTTCTCGGTTCAGGTGGTTGCAAGGAGGGCCTTTTTTCGGGTAAACGAGGGCCCGGTTATGGGTCGACATGCGGCGAATCTGCCGTGTTTCGTGGAACTTGGTCACACTTCAGCCCAGCTTGCATTGCTCGGTGACAAGGTTCGAATGCCGATTTCGGCACCCATGTATGCGGCGCATCAGTGGATTGCTCGCCGTTTCAAGCCACGACCCAAACGGAAAGCAGAAAGCAGAGGCTCATGCCCACAATCGCTTTGGTCGACGACGACCGCAACATTCTCACATCCGTCTCGATCGCGCTGGAAGCCGAAGGCTACCGCATCATGACCTACACCGACGGCGCCTCCGCGCTCGACGGTTTCCGCACCACCCAGCCTGACCTCGCCATCCTCGACATCAAGATGCCGCGCATGGACGGCATGGAGACGTTGCGCCGTCTCAGGCAGAAGTCCGACCTGCCGGTGATCTTCCTGACCTCCAAGGACGAAGAGATCGACGAACTGTTCGGCCTCAAGATGGGCGCCGACGACTTCATCCGCAAACCGTTCTCGCAGCGCCTTCTGGTCGAGCGCGTCAAGGCAGTGCTGCGCCGCTCGGCGCCGAAGGACCCGACCGTCGCGCCGAAGGAGAACGATGCCAAGGCGCTCGACCGCGGCCTTTTGCGCATGGATCCGGAGCGGCATACCTGCACCTGGAAGAACGAGCCGGTCACGCTGACCGTCACCGAATTCCTGATCCTGCAGGCGCTGGCGACCCGGCCCGGCGTGGTGAAGAGCCGCAACGCGCTGATGGATGCCGCCTACGACGACCAGGTCTATGTCGACGACCGCACCATCGACAGCCACATCAAGCGGCTTCGCAAGAAGTTCAAGGTGGTCGACAACGAGTTCGAGATGATCGAGACGCTCTACGGCGTCGGCTACCGTTTCAAGGAAGCCTGAGGCTCATAGCTTCACGAAAGACTGAGGGCATCGCCGGTTCTGATTCCATCGGGACCGGGATGGCTCTAGGATGCGGGGACCTTCTCGACGAGCCGTCCTAACGCGGGCGTAAGCATTGCTTGACCGAACGCAGCCTGATTCGAACCAGAGCGCCGGGGATGCCACGTCCGACGGCGTTCAGGAGCACGTCGCCGAAGACAAGCGGCAGGGCTTTCGGCCGCTGAACTGGCTGACGCGCGCCGGGCAGTTCTTCTTCGCGCTGTCCTTCTCCAGCCTGACCCGCCGCATCGTCTCGCTCAACCTCGCCGGTCTCGTCGCGCTGGTCGCGAGCATCCTGTATCTGTCGCAATTCCGCGCCGGCCTGATCGACGCGCGGGCGCAGAGCCTCCTGGTTCAGGCCGAGATCATCGCCGGCGCGATCGCGGCCTCCGCCACCGTGCAGACCAACGCCATCACCATCGACCCCGACCGGCTGCTCGACCTCAAGCCGGGCGAGACCTATGGCGGCCCGGACGAATATTCGCCGCTGGACTTCCCGATCAATCCGGAGCGCGTGGCCCCGGTGCTGCGCACGCTGATCTCGCCGACCAAGACGCGTGCCCGCATCTACGATCCGAACGGCAGCCTGCTGGTCGACAGCCGCAATCTCGAGAACGTGCTGCGCTACAATCTGCCGCCGCCGGCCGAGAAGCCCGGCATCGTCGAGCGCGGCATGGTCGCGGTGCGCACCTGGCTCAATCGCGGCGACCTGCCGCTCTACCGCGAGCTCGGCCCCGAGAACGGCAACGGCTATGCGGAGGTGGGCGATGCGCTCCAGGGCCAGAAGCGCTCGATGGTGCGGGTCAATGCACGCGGCGAGGTGATCGTCTCGGTCGCGGTCCCCGTGCTGCGCTCGCGCGCCATCCGCGGCGCCTTGATGCTCTCGACGCAGGGCGACGACATCGACCAGATGGTCACCGCCGAGCGCCTCGCCATCCTGAAGGTCGGCGGCGTCGCGGCCGCCGTCATGATCATGCTGTCGCTGCTGCTCGCGAGCACGATCGCGGGTCCCGTGCGCCGGCTCGCCGACAGCGCCGAGCGCGTCCGCCGCCGCATCAAGGCCCGCATCGAGATCCCGGATTTCACCCGCCGCCGCGACGAAATCGGCCACCTCTCCGGCGCGCTGCGCGACATGACCAGCGCGCTCTACAGCCGCATCGAGGCGATCGAGATGTTCGCTGCGGACGTCGCGCATGAGCTGAAGAACCCGCTGACCTCGCTGCGCTCGGCGGTCGAGACGCTGCCGCTGGCGCGCAACGAGAACAGCCGCGCGCGTCTGCTCGAGGTGATCGAGCACGACGTCAAGCGGCTCGACCGGCTCATCTCCGACATCTCCGACGCCAGCCGCCTCGATGCCGAATTGCAGCGCCAGGACGCGATCCCGGTCGACCTGCGCCGCCTGCTGACGACCCTGGTCTCCGTCGCCAATGAAACCAAGCTCGGCCACGACGTCGCGGTCGAGATGCGCTTCGAAGGCCGCAGCGCGTCCGACACGTTCGCCGTGACCGGTCACGATTCACGGCTCGGGCAGGTGGTCTCCAACCTGCTCTCCAACGCACAATCCTTCTCGGAAGCCGGCAGCAAGGTACGTCTCATTTGCCGCCGCGTCCGCGGAGAGATCGAGATCGTGGTCGACGACGACGGCCCCGGCATTCGCGACGACGCGCTGGAGCGCATCTTCGAGCGTTTCTACACCGATCGCCCGCATCAGGGCTTTGGCCAGAACTCCGGCCTCGGCCTGTCGATCTCCAAGCAGATCATCGACGCGCATGGCGGACGCATCTGGGCCGAGAACCGCGCAGGCCCACCGGATGACGAGGGCGTTCCGACGGTATCGGGCGCGCGCTTCGTCGTGAGGCTGCCGGCGCTATGAGCGACGGCGGGCCCAGCGTTCACGCCTCCGCGGTCAAGGTCGGGCCTCTGGCGGTGCTGATCCGCGGGCCCTCAGGCTCCGGCAAGTCGCGCCTTGCCTTCGATTTGATCATGGCGGGCCGCGCCGGGGTGGTCGAAAGGGCCGTTCTGGTCGGGGATGACCGTGTCCATCTGGCGACAGTCGGCGATGAAATTGAGGTTCGCGCCGCTTCTCGCCTGGCGGGCCTGATCGAGATCCGCGGCTTGGGGATCCGCCGGTGCGACTACGTGGAGCATGCGACCGTCGGTCTCGTGGTCGATCTGGACGCCGCCGACGCGGAACGCCTGCCGCCGGCCGAATCCCTGAAAACAAGCATTTTCGGTGTCGAAATACCGCGAATCCCGGTTGGACGCGACTATTCACCGCTCCCTTTAGTTGTCGCGGCCTTGACCACTACCAAGAGTTCATCTTCCGTTAACCCTTCAGGCGATTGTTTGAAGGGAAATGGTAACCACATGAACCCCACTATCGCGACCGAATAGACCGGCGCAGCTCCCCTCATCCATCCGTCTAGATTCAGGGAGATACGCAACATCCCCTCTTGCGCAGGGGCTCTGGATGGTCAAAGTGGCGCGTTCGTGCGGTGCACCAAAAGCGCCCGCGAGGAGTTTTCCGATGATTGGTCTAGTACTTGTGACCCACGGGCGCCTTGCCGACGAATTCAAGGCAGCGCTTGAGCATGTCATGGGCCCACAAAAGCAAATCGAAGCGATCACGATCGGTGCCGAAGACGATTCCGATCTTTGTCGAAGCGACATCATCGAGGCGGTTAACCGCGTCGATTCCGGCGACGGCGTTGCGATCCTCACCGACATGTTCGGCGGCACACCGTCGAACCTCGCAATATCCTGCATGAGCCGGCCCAAGGTCGAAGTGCTCGCGGGCATCAACCTTCCCATGCTGGTGAAGCTCGCCAAGGTGCGCGAGGAGCGTCCGCTGCCGGACGCGATCGCGATGGCCCAGGAAGCTGGCCGCAAATACGTCACCATCGCCAGCCGGGTGCTCGCCGGCAAATGAGCGAGGAGGCGCCACAAGCGGGGACAGGCGTGCCCGCGGGCGCGATCTCCAAGGATCTCCTGATCATCAACAAGCGCGGCCTGCATGCGCGGGCCTCGGCGAAATTCGTCCAGGCGGTCGAACGCTTCGACGCGCAGGTCTGGGTGACGCGCGGCGGCGAGACCGTCGGCGGTACCTCGATCATGGGCCTGATGATGCTCGCGGCCGGACCGGGTACCACGATCACCGTCGCGGCGTCCGGCGCGGAAGCGGAAGCCGCGCTCGCGGCGATCACGGAGCTCGTTGAAAGCAAGTTCAACGAGGAAGGGGTTTAGATTCTCCGCGTCATTCCGGGATGGCGCGAAAGCACCAGGCCCTTGCAGCGCATCGTCCCGGAATGACCTTCGGTCACTTCCCCGGCGGCGCGATGTAGACGTTCCAGACCATCGCCGGGCCGGGCTTGCCGTGGGCAAAGCGGCGTGTGGTCATCACGATGCGCTCGGCGTTCGGCGCGGTTTCGGAGACCCATTTCTCGAACTTGGGCAGGCGTTCGTCGGTCGCATCGAACACGCCGATGAACCCGTATCGCTTGACGTCGTCGAGCGAGGTCAGCCCGGACGCCCAGGCTTCGTTCGGCGTGAACGGGCTCGGATGATCGGGGCTGTAGAATACCATCGGCTGGATCGTCTCCATCGACCCGACAACGACGGCCCAGCGCGAGGCGAAGCGGGCGTGCCAGGCCTGGGTCAATTCGCGCGCCAGTTCCGAACGCGCGCCATAGGTCGCGGTGTTGCCGGCATTGGCGCCCATCTCGCGCGCGGCGATCCAGGGCGAGCCGGCGAGCGTCGCGGCGCTGAGCACGAACCAGATCGCGGCGATATTGAACAGGCTCGCGCTCTGCACCCGCAATGCGGGAATCGCGACCAGCGCCAGGGGCACCAGGAAGAACAGCGAGATGCCCCAATCCGTTTTCATGTAGATGCTGAAGACGAGCGCGCCGAGCGGCGGGCCGACCGCGACGATCATCTGGATCGTCCACACGTTCAGCGCCTGAGAAAGATTGACGCCCGAATTGGCGCCGCGCGCCCAGGCGCGCGTGACGATGCGCAATGGCGCGCGCAACAGCAGTGTGAACCAAGGCGGCACCAGCGCCATCGCGAGCCCGGCCAGCACCACCGGCAAGGCCAGCAGCCCCAGATTATGCAGCATGTAGCCGGCGACGAGCTGATGCACCTGGCTCGCGTCCTGGAGGCTGTAGGTATCGCCGGCATAGGTCAGCGGCACGAAATGCGCATCCGCCAGCCAGACGATGTGCGGGATCATCGCCACCACCATCGTCGCGATCGCCACCCATGGCGCCGGCGACGCGACGAATTTCAGCCGCTCGGGATGGATCAGCGCCGCCATGCCGACGGCGCCGATCATGGTCAGCACCCAATATTTGGTCATCAGCGCCAGCGCGCCGGCGAGACCGAGCAAGACGCCTGACTGCCAGCTCCGCTTCTCGAAGGCGTTGAGATAAGCAAGCACGAGCAGCGGCAGCGTGACGAGCTGAAGCAGGTCCGGATTGTACTTGAAGCCCTTGAAATTGAAGATCGGGTAGAGCGCGATCATCACCACGACCAGGAACGCGCGGCGCGCATCCACCACGCGCAGCGCGAGGAGCCAGCAGATCACCATGCCGACGCCGACGGTCGCCATCGCCAGCGCATAGGTCGCCCAGTCCGCCGCCGGGAACACCGTGAACCAGAGGCCGGCGACCCAGCCCGACAGCGGCGGGTGCTTGCCGTAGCCCCAGAGGAATTTCTGGCCCCAGCCATAGGCCTCTGCGACGTCCATGTGAACGTCCTGCGCGGCCTTGAGATTGATCAGGATGAGGGTCCAGAGCACCGCATGCAGGATCGCGAGCTGGATCACCAGCCACAATCTCGCCTCAGGGCGGACCGCGCAGGCAACCAGCCAGGCCCGGAAGCGGTTGAAGCTCAGGCGGGTCTTCGTGCGCGCCCTATGGGCAGGAAGAGACGTGGTGGACATGGGGGCTTGCGTAGCGCGTTTCGTCCCGCCGTGGAATCAGCTTGGCGTGAACAAAGGCCCTGAAAATACAGCAATATGGTTGCCGCACGGGGATGTGAGTGGTATCCCGCGCCCATGACGACCGTCCCCATTTCGAACATCCGCAATTTCTCCATCGTCGCCCATATCGACCATGGCAAATCGACGCTGGCCGACCGCCTGATCCAGATGACGGGCGGCCTCTCCGACCGCGAGATGGCGGGCAAGGAGCAGGTGCTCGATTCCATGGACATCGAGCGCGAGCGCGGCATCACCATCAAGGCGCAGACGGTGCGCCTCCAGTACCGCGCCAAGGACGGCAAGGACTACATCTTCAACCTGATGGACACGCCCGGCCATGTCGACTTCGCCTACGAAGTCTCGCGGTCGCTGGCAGCGTGCGAAGGTTCCCTCCTGGTGGTCGACGCCAGCCAGGGCGTCGAGGCGCAGACGCTCGCCAACGTCTACCAGGCGCTCGACAACAATCACGAGATCGTCCCGGTCCTGAACAAGGTCGACCTTCCCGCCGCCGAACCCGAGAAGATCAAGCAGCAGATCGAGGACGTCATCGGCATCGACGCCTCCGACGCGGTGATGATCTCGGCCAAGACCGGCCTCGGCGTCCCCGACGTGCTGGAGGCCATCGTCACCCGCCTGCCGCCGCCGAAGGGCGACCGCGACGCGACGCTCAAGGCGCTGCTGGTCGACAGCTGGTATGACGTCTATCTCGGCGTCGTCGTTCTCATTCGCGTCGTCGACGGCGTCATGAAGAAGGGCAGCCGCGTGCGCATGATGGGCACGGGCGCGGCCTATGACGTCGAGCGTGTCGGCTTCTTCACGCCGAAGATGACACAGGTCGACGAGCTCGGCCCCGGCGAGATCGGCTTCATCACCGCCGCGATCAAGGAAGTCGCCGACACCCGCGTCGGCGACACCATCACCGACGACAGGAAGCCGGTCACCGAAATGCTGCCCGGCTTCAAGCCGGCGATCCCCGTGGTGTTCTGCGGCCTGTTTCCGGTCGACGCCGACGATTTTGAGACGCTGCGCGGCGCCATGGGCAAGCTGCGCCTCAACGACGCCAGCTTCTCGTTCGAGATGGAGACCTCGGCCGCACTCGGCTTCGGCTTCCGCTGCGGCTTCCTCGGACTCCTGCACCTCGAGATCATCCAGGAGCGGCTGTCGCGCGAGTTCGATCTCAATCTGATCGCGACCGCGCCGAGCGTCATCTACAAGATGAAGCTCACCGACGGCAGCGAGCTCGAGATCCACAATCCCGTCGACATGCCCGACGTGGTCAAGATCGCCGAGATCCAGGAGCCGTGGATCGAGGCGACGATCCTCACGCCCGACGAATATCTCGGCAGCGTCCTGAAGCTGTGCCAGGACCGCCGCGGCTCGCAGAAGGAGCTGACTTACGTCGGCGCCCGCGCGATGGTGAAATACGATCTGCCGCTGAACGAGGTGGTGTTCGACTTCTACGACCGCCTGAAATCGGTTTCCAAGGGCTACGCCTCGTTCGACTATCATCTGACCGACTACAAGCCGGCCGACCTCGTCAAGATGCAGATCCTCGTCAACAACGAGCCGGTCGACGCGCTCTCGATGCTGGTCCACCGCACCCGCGCGGAAGGGCGCGGCCGCGCCATGGTCGAGAAGATGAAGGAGCTGATCCCGCCGCACATGTTCCAGATCCCGATCCAGGCGGCGATCGGCGGCAAGGTGATCGCCCGCGAGACGGTGCGCGCGCTGCGCAAGGACGTCACCGCCAAATGCTACGGCGGCGACATCACGCGTAAACGAAAACTTCTGGAGAAGCAGAAGGAAGGCAAGAAGAAGATGCGGCAGTTCGGCAAGGTCGACATCCCGCAGGAAGCCTTCATTGCCGCGCTGAAGGTGGATAGCTGAGGCGGGGGCTTGGGAGGGCCGGTCCGGTCTTCGGGGCCGGGAAACAGGCGGCCTCCGGGCGGCAAAACAAAAGTGCGAAAACAACCCCATGCACAGTAGCCGCCCCCTTGGCGGCATTGCGCTTTTTCGCTTTTTGCGAATCCGGTTTGATCCGTCGGGCAAAACAGGGGTATGGTGGCACTATCGGAGAGGGCCGGATGAGCCGGCACGATAGTCCATCTGATTTTTTCGACTCTCGATCATTCATGCATGGAGCAATTTCATGGTCCGTGCAAATATCACGCGTCGCAAAGATACTTGGCAGCCTAGGCGCTGCGGCATACCGGGCTTCTGCAATAGCGTCAGCGTCGTTAATTGTTTCGGCCCGCGCGCAATCCCGCTCGGGAAACATGCGTGCTCGTTCCCACGCGTATTACGGACCCCGATAGCGCCATCGCGTCACGGAACGATTGCGTGGGCGCTGGGCAAGTGGTTGTTGGCTCGGGTCGGCGCTCGCGTTATTGTGGTTGAGCCTCAATCAGAGGAGGTGTCATGCAGCGACGGGAATTTCTCGCACTGATCGGCGCCGCGGCGGCCTGGTCACCCCTTGCTCGCGCGCAACAGCCGAAGAAAGTCCCCCATATTGGCTTCTTGACCACCGGCTCGATCGAGCAAACCCGGACTTCGATGGCTGCCTTTCATCAAGGACTGCGCGAACGCGGTTATGTCGACGGAGAGAATATCATCGTCGAGCTTCGAGCAGCCGATTCAAAGGCCGAACAACTCCCGGCCTTGGCGAGTGACCTCGTCCGTCTCAATCCTGCTCTTATCGTTGCACAGAATTCGCTTGCTGCGCGGGCAGTGCAGCAAGCTACCAAAACAATTCCTGTTGTTGTGCCAGTTATGGGCGACCCCGTCGAAGACGGACTCGTCGCCAGCATCGCCCGACCAGGAGGTAACATCACGGGACTAACCTTCATCGGCCCGCAGCTTGTTCCCAAGCGGCTCGCGCAATTGAAGGAAGCATTGCCCAAGGCGTCTCGCATAGCAGCGATCTGGCACCCGGCCGCATACGGCAAGACGACAACTCAAGGCATGATCAGCGCTGCGGAGTCCGCATCAAAAACCGTGGGCGTTCATTTGCAACTGATTGCCGTCCAGGATCCTGACGGGCTGGGCGAGGCGTTTTCCGCGCTTGCGGGCGCGCGTGCCGATGCAGTCTTCCTATTTCCCAGCCCGATGTTCTTCATTGCACGCAAGCGCATCGCCGAGCTCGCCGCAGAGCATCGGCTGCCACTGTTTGCCATTGGCAAGGAATTTGTTCAACTCGGTGCGCTCCTGTCCTACGGAGCGGATATCATCGACTTGAACCGGCTAGCCTCTGATTACGTCGATAAAATCCTCAAGGGCGCCAAGCCCGGGGATCTGCCGGTCGAGCAACCAACCAAGTATGAACTATTCGTCAACCTCAAGACTGCAAAGACACTCGGGATCGAACTACCTGCTACATTGCTGGCCCACGCGGACGGGGTAATCGAATGATTGACTGATGCAAGTCGATGCATTCGATGGCTTCGTAGGGTGGGCAAATCGGAGCGTGCCCACGAGATTGCGTGCGGTCGGGAAGAATGGCAGGCACGGCGCTCGAAGGGCTTCGATTGCGCCTTTGTTTTTCGAGCTACAGCGGACGCATTGCCCTAACATCCTGCTCTTCAGATCGGCCTTGTCTTCCCGCGAATGGCCATCGACCGTTTCAGGACCTGCTCGGCATCGGCATAGCGGCCTTGATACTTGTAGAGACCGGCGAGGTTTTCCAGAACGCCGGCGAGATCCGGATGGTTGGGGCCGAGGGTTTTTTCGAAAGTGGCCGCCGACCGCTTGAACAGCCGCTCGGCCTCCGCGTTACGGCCCTGACGCCCGTAGAGCGCAGCCAGATTGTTCTGTGCCTGCGCGATGTCGGGATGATCCGGGCCGAACGCCTTCTCGGTCACCGCCATCGACCGCTTCAGCAGGCGCTCGGCATCGGCATAGCGATGGCGATTGATATAGGCGTCGGCCAAATTGTTCATCAGCACCGTGGCTTCGGGATCGTCGGGACCGAGCGCCTTCTGCAGCACGGCGAGGCCTCGCTTGAATAGCGGTATGGCCTGATCGTACTGGCCCTGATGGCTGTAGACCGCGCCGAGGTTGCTCAACGCCATCACGATCGACGCATCATTGGGGCCGACCGTCTTCTCGCTGATGGCGATCGAGCGCTTGAGGAGCGGCTCCGCTTCTGCGTAACGCTCTTCCGCGCGATAGAGATCGCCCAGATTGTTCAGCACCATGGCGACTTCGGCATGATTCGGACCGAGTGTCCTCTCCCGGATCGCCAGCGCGCGCTTGTACAGCGGTTCGGCAACAGCGTATTGGCCGAGATTGTAATGGATCGTGCCAAGGTCGTTCAGCGGCATCGCGACGTGGGCATCATCAGGGCCGAACTCCTTCTCGCGAAGGGCCAGCGACTTCTGGGCGAGCGGCAGCGCTTCCATGTACTTCCCGGCCCGATAAAGCACCTTCATCTGCCGCGCGAGCGTGCCCGACTCGTCCTCGTCGGCATCGGACGGCACGCCGAACGACAGGCCCAAGGCAAGCGCCGTGACTGCAATGCAGATCGATGCTTTCAGGGTCCTCATCGCGCCTTCCCTCGTGGTGGCTACCGGGACTTACGCGCGGTTGGTGCTCCCGGACGCCGGACAGGTTCAATGCAGCCGTGGCTCGTGGGCCCATCGCCGGGCGGTCGCCAAGTACCAGGCAGGAGGATGAACGCAATCGACCGCGCACCGCCGCAGCTGTATGCCATTGGCAGGCGTCAGCAATTCATCATTGCCCGAGCTGTTGCAGCACGGCGAACCACAACGCGAGCGGCTCCCGGAGTGCGCCCGGCTCGGACGGCTTCTGGCGCACGGCGGTGTGCACCATGACGAGCTTGGAGGCGGGATCGACCAGGATGAACTGACCGCGGATGCCGAGCAGGGCAAATCGGCGCGGCTCGCCGGGGAGGAGCCACACCTGGTAGCCGTAACCGAAATACGGCGTGGCCACTTTCGGGGCGAGATGGCCATCGGCCGGCCGCACAATCGTGGCATCCAGCAACCATTGCCGGGGGATCAATTGACGGCCTTCCCAGGCGCCGTCATGGGCGAGCAACCGGCCCAGGCGCGCATAATCGCGCAAGGTCGCGTTGAAGCAGCAAAAGGCGACCTCCTGTCCGCTGCCGTCGATCGCCCACGAGGCATCCGCTTCGGTGCCGATGGGGTCCCAGATCCGGTCGCGGAGATAGTCGGCGACCGGCGTGCCCGTGGCGGCGCGCAGGACCAAGCCGAGTATCTCCGTTTCCACGCTGGCATAGTGGAATTTGGTGCCTGGCGGCGCGGTCCGTGTGTTGAACTGCGCGACGATGGCGGCGGGGTCTTTCGGCGGGCCGGCGAACAGGGCCCGCCCAAGCCGGGCGATGTCGTCGTTCCCGTCATAGACTTCCGAGAATGCGACGCCTGACGACATGTTCAACAAGGCCCGGATGGACGTGTCGCCATATTCCGTGCCTGCAAGGCCGCCGACGTAGGTCGAGACAAGGTCGTCGATCGACTTGATCCGTCCCTCCGAGACCGCGATCCCGACCAGCATGGCCACCACCGTCTTCGCCATGGACTGCGAGACAAAGCGGTGGTGGTCGGTCCGCGCATATTGATAGTGCTCGTACAGGATGGTGTCATCCCTCGCGATCAGGAGGCCCGTCACCGGGTTGCGCTTGAGGTAGTCCGCAATGCCGAGCTTTTCGGTGCCAAAACTGTAGGTGACCTGTGGCTCCGGCGCGCGCTTGAATTGCCAGGGCGCCGTCGAGCGAGCGACCCGGCGCGAGGGATAGATCTCGCCGAAATGGCTGTAGCTGCCGACGAGCTTATCGAGCGGGGGAGCGGCTCCGCGCGTGCCGACCGGATAGCCTTCAGCCGCACCGTAGAGCTCGGCATCGGGACCGCTATCCGAAAAGACCGGCCCCGGCGCGGCGGGCGCGCTTCGGACGTCCTGCGCGCACGCTAGGGGCGACCAGATCGCGGACGCAAAAATGACGGGCAGGAAAAGCCAGCGGCACCCGCGCGGCCTAAACGACGCTCCCCAGTTCATTGCACTTGCCTCCCCGCACGTTGGTGGGTGCGCGCTTCACGAGAACAACATCGCAGGCTGGTGACGCGCCGCATGCTATCATTGCGGGTGGGCCGTGTCAGCCTGCGGTGGCAACCCGCCTTGCTCTCGCCCCGCGGATCAGTCACCATCCCTGCCGCGCACCATCAACAAAACCAACAGCGCCGAGGAAACGCATGAGCAACCCGTCACGCTTCGACTATGGCTGGGTCGTTGTCGCCGCGGGTGCGCTGATGACGTGTGTCGGGTTCGGCACGATGCTGTCGCTGGCGGTGTTTTTGCAGCCGATCTCGGAAGAGATGGGCTGGTCGCGCGCCGGCGTGTCGGCGGCGGCGACGCTGGACTTTCTCTGCATGGGCGTGGCCGCGTTCTTCTGGGGCACGCTGTCGGACCGGTTCGGCACCCGCATCGTGGTGCTCGCGGGAAGCCTGCTGCTCGGACTCGGCCTCGTCACCGCGAGCCAGGCCACGAGCCTCTGGCAATTCCAGCTCTTCTTCGGCGTATTGATCGGCATTGCCGCCGGCAGCTTCTATGCACCGATGATGGCGCTCGCGAGCGCCTGGATCGAAAAGAATCGCAGCCTCGCGGTGGCGCTGGTCTCGGCCGGCATGGGCGTGTCGCCGGTGACGATCGCGCCGGCCGCGAGCTGGCTGATCACGGCCTATGACTGGCGCACCGCGATGCTGGTGATCGGGTGCGCGGCCTGGGCGCTGCTGATCCCCGCCTGCTTCCTGGTGCGTCCGGCGCCGCTGGCCGCCGGCAACACGAATGCAGACGCCGCACCGACCGTGGAGCTGACCGCGGCGCAGGCGCTGCGCACGCCGCAATTCATCGCGCTCGCCGCGGCCCATTTCGCCTGCTGCGCCGCGCATTCCGGTCCGATCTTCCACATGGTGTCCTATGCGATGGTGTGCGGCATCGCCCCGCTCACGGCGGTGACGGTCTACAGCGTCGCCGGCGTCTCGGGCCTCGGCGGGCGCCTGCTGCTGGGCGCGCTGGCCGATCGCATGGGCGCAAAGCCCGTCCTCGTCGGCGGGCTGTTCGTGCAGGCGATGTGCATCGCGACTTATCTCGCGGTGGCGCAGCTCGGCGAATTCTACGCGCTCTCGGTGGTGTTCGGCCTCGCCTATGGCGGGGTGATGCCGCTCTATGCGGTGCTGGTCCGCGAATTCTTCGGCGCGCGCATCATGGGCACCTTGTTCGGCGCAGTCTCGGCCTTCGCCAGCCTCGGCATGGCGCTCGGGCCGTGGGCCGGCGGGCTCGTGTTCGACAGTTTCCAGCAATACACCTGGCTGCACGCCGGCTCCTTCGCGATCGGGCTCGCCGCCGTCGCGGTGGCGCTGAGCTTTCCGACCAGACGCAGGCAGGAGCTCGACGTTGGACGTATGGTTGCTTGACGGGGTGGCGCATGGACAGAGCGCAAGGCTTCGATCACAGCTTCGATCTTGTCGCACGTGCCCGCACCGTCGCGCCGCTGATCGCGCGCGAAGCCGACGAGATCGAGCGGACGCGGCGGCTGACGCCGGTCGTCGTCGCCGCCCTGGTCGAGAACGGCCTCTATCGCGCGCTGCTGCCGCAGAGCCTCGGCGGCACTGAAGCGTCCGTCGAAGCGTTCATGCAGGTGCTGGAAGAGATCGCGAAGGCGGACGCCTCGACCGCCTGGTGCCTCGGCCAGTGCGCGGTCTGCGCGATGATCGCGGCCTCGCTCGACCACGATACCGCCCGGGAGATCTTCAACGCGCCGCCGGGCATTCTCGCCTGGGGCGCCATCGCGCATGAGGCGCGCAGCGTCGAGGGCGGCTATCGCGTCACCGCGCGCTGGGATTTTGCTTCGGGGTCACGGCAGGCGAGCTGGCTGGGCGCGCATGTGCGCATCGTCAATGGCGACGGCACGCCGCGGACAAACGCCGACGGCTCGCCGGAGGTGCGCACCATCCTGTTTCCCGCCGCGAGTGCGACGTTGCACGACGTCTGGCAGGCGATCGGGCTCGCCGGCACCGGCACGGACTCCTATGAAGTGAACGACCTCTTCATCCCCGAGCGTTTTACAGCGTTCCGTGACGCGCCATCGGCGTTGCAGGAGAAAGGCCCGCTTTATAGGATCGGCACCGGCTCGACCTTCAGCCTCGGCTTTGCGGCGGTCTCGCTCGGCGTGGCGCGGGCAACGCTCGATGCCGCCGTCGCGCTGGCGCGTGGAAAGCACCCATCGCTCGCCGCCAGCGCGATGCGCGACAACCCATCGGTCCAGGGCGTGATCGGCCGCACCGAGGGGGATTTGCGTGCGGCGCGCGCCTATCTCTACGCGACCGCGCATGCGATGTGGCGCGACCTCTGCGTAACAGGCGAATTCAGCGCGGCGCATCGCAGTGCAGTCCGCCTGGCCTCAACATGGACCATCCATCAATCAACAGGCGTGGTCGATACCGCCTATCACATGGCCGGCGCGACGGCAGTGTTCCGCAGCAATCCGTTCGAGCGCCGGTTTCGCGACATGCACGCGATCGCCCAGCAGATCCAGGCGCGGGATAGCCATTACGAGGATGTGGGGAAAGCGATTCTGGCGAGAGAGCGCTAATCGCTTCCACGCTGACGGTGCGCTCCCTCCCCGCTGGCGGGGGAAGGTTGGGGAGAGCGTCTCTCCGCAACGGGACAATCCCTCAGAGGAAAGACCTCACCCGCGCCTTCGGCGCGACCTCTCCCGCAAGCGGGAGAGGTGACCGGAGAGAGCGGCGAGCCCCTTACGTTGGGGAGACACTTGCGAAACAAGAAGATATGGCTGCGAAGGACCGCGATGCTCACGCCACCAGTGCCGCGTCCTCTCCGTCAATTCCCCGCTGTGCCGCGAGCAGGCCGATGATCTCCGCATTCGGCCGGGCCTTGCTGAACAGGAAGCCCTGGCCCTCGTCGCAACCCTCGGCGCGGAGGCCGCTGAGCTCCGCTTCGGTCTCGACGCCTTCGGCGGTGATGGTGACGCCAAGGCCTTTGCCGAGGCTGACGATGGAGCGGATGATCGCTTGCGCTTCGCGGTTGGCGCCGAGGTCGCGCACGAAAGACTGGTCGATCTTGATCTTGTCGAAGGGGAAGCTGCGCAAATAGCTGAGGCTGGAATAGCCGGTGCCGAAATCGTCCATGCAGATGCGTATCCCGAGCGCGCGCAGCGCATGCAGCGTCGCCAGCACCTGGGCGCTCTTTTCCAAGAGCAGTGTCTCGGTGATCTCGAGCTCGAGCCGCCGCGGCGGCAGGCCGGAATGCTTCAAGGCGTCGGTGACGATCGAGAGCAGATTGCCGCTGCGGAACTGGAGCGGCGACAGGTTGACGGCGATTCGGACATCGTCCGGCCAGGCCGCGGCATCCAGGCAGGCCCGGCGCAGCATCAGCCTGCCGAGCGGGTTGATGAGGCCGGTTTCCTCGGCGACCGGAATGAACTCGGCCGGCGAGATCATGCCGCGCTCCGCATGCGGCCAGCGCACCAGCGCTTCGAAGCCGGTGATGCGGCCGCTCTGGAGGTCGATCAGCGGCTGATAATACGGACGCAGCACGTCGTTCTGGATCGCGTCGCGCAGCTCGACCTCGATCTTGCGGCGGCTCTGCGCTTTTGCATCCAGCGCGGCCTCGAAGAAGGCGAAGCTGCCGCGCGCGTCCAGCTTGGCGCGGGACAGCGCCATTCCGGCGCTCTTGAGCAGCTTCTCGGACTCATCGCCGTCGCCGGGCGCCATGGCAATTCCAATGGAGGCGCCGATCACCACGGAATGGCCGTCGAGCAAATGGGGATCGGCGATGGCTTCCAGGAGCCGCTTGGCCAGCATCACCGCGTCCTCGGGACGCGCCAGCCCGCTCTGCAGAACCGCGAACTCGTCCGAATTCAGCCGCGCCAGCGCGTCTTCCTCACGCAAGGTGGAGCGCAGCCGCTTGGCGACACCGCGCAGCAGCTTGTCGCCGACGGCGTGTCCCAGCGTGTCGTTGACCGACTTGAAACTGTCGAGCCCGAGGATGAGCAGCGCGGCCTTGTCGGAGCTGCGCCGCGCATGCAGCAGCATCTCGTCCATCTGCTGGCGCAAGAGATTGCGGTTGGGCAGGCCGGTGAGCCCGTCATGCTGGGCCATGAAGGCGAGCCGCGCCTCGGCGCGCTTGCGCTCGGTGATGTCCATGAGGGCGAGCAGCACCGCGGGCCGCTCGGCATAGGTCAGTTCGCGCGAATAGATCGCAAGATCGATCAGCGCGCCGTCGGCCTTGACGTGCTTCCAGGTGCGCCCGGCCTGCTCCTCGCTCGAGCGATCGGCGGTCCAGGGCGGCTCGCTGTCGAAAGCCTGCAAGGCGCGGATCTTCAGCTGCTCGAACTCGGCGCGGCTGTAGCCGTAATGCGCGACCGCGGCGTCGTTGACGCCGAGGATGCGCTCGTCGTCCAGCGCGCAGACGATCATGGGCACGGGATTGCCGTCGAATAGCAGGCGGAACGAGGCCTCGCGCTGCTTCAATTCGGTGATGTCGACGCGCAGGCCGACGACGCCGCCGTCGTCGGTCAGCCGCTCGTCGATCAGGATGACGCGGCCGTCCGACAGCTTCTGCTCGTGGCGGGCGGCGGGTTGATAGAGCTTTTGCAGCCGCTCGGCGATCCACTCGTCTTCGTGGCCGATGGCCTCGGGATAGTCACCGCGCGCGACACCGATGCGCAGCGTGTCTTCGAGACGCGCGCCTTCCGCGAACAGATCGGCGGTCTTGCGGTAGATCTCGGCGTACTTCTTGTTCCAGAGCACGTAGCGGCCGTCGGCATCGAGAAACACGATGCCCTGCGGCAGGATGTCGATGGCCTGGCGCAGGCGCTCATGGGATTTGCGCGCTTCCGCGATCGCGGCTTCCGCCTCGGCGCGGCTGCGCAGGACCTCGTCGCGGTCCGAACGGGCTTGCGACGCGCGCGCCTGGCGCGGCTTGCGTGGCGATTCGCCGGCCCGGGCAAGCACACGTCCGTTTCGTTTTCTTGGTTTTCGAGACCCCAAACCCAACTTCCACTCGTCCGCTCGCGCCCGCCGGATGCAAGTTTTGGGGCAAGTGTCTGAAAAAAAGGTAATCTTGGGTCGCCGCGCCCACCAGGGCAGCGTCTTGCGAACACCGAGAACCTCTCTCACCTGCCTGTTTGCGAGGCCAAGCGGGCATAGTGGCGCGACCGACCTGCGGCCCTCGCCACAATCGGGGAGAGAGCGTAGCGCAAAAACGTGCCCTTCCCATGAATCAATTCCGCCGGCGCGTCGGATTGCATACGGGATCGATCCGAACCTCGTTCCGCGCTCGAATTTTGGTCAATGCAGGACACGGTTATCGGGCCGTTAAAAATCGGGCTGGCCGGCGAGAAGACGCCGCGAGTTGGCGGCTCGGCGAAAGCCCCATTCTTAACCCCGGCGCGGTGTTGGGTTATAAGGGAATCAGTATGAGCCCCCGCCACATCGCCCCTCTCCTGCTCGTCATGACGTTCCTGGCCGCCGGCGGCGCGCTGGCCCAGGACAAGGGCAGCGTCAATCCGAAGCCGCTGCCGCCGCTCGCCAATCCCAACGACCCCGATATCGCCGCCAAGGAGCTGTTCGCGCGCAAGCTGCTGCCGTCGAAGGGACCGGCCCGCGTCATCGGCTCCTACACCAAGGGCTGCATCGGCGGGGCGGATCAGATGCCGGTCAACGGCGGCCATTGGCAGGTGATGCGGCTGTCGCGCAATCGCAGCTATGGCCACCCTGACATGATCGCGCTGATCAAGCGCCTCGCGGCCCGGGCGCACAAGGATGCCGGCTGGCCGGGCATACTGGTCGGCGACATCGCCCAGCCGCGCGGCGGCCCGGCGCTGTCAGGCCATGCCAGCCATCAGATCGGCCTCGATGCCGACATCTGGCTGACGCCGATGCCCGACCGCCGCCTCTCGCGCGAGGAGCGCGAAGACATGTCGGCGGTGATGATGGTGCGGCCCGACCGGCTCGACGTCGATCCAAGAGTGTTCACGCCTGGCCATGTGCTGGTGCTGCGCGATGCGGCGCGGGAGCCGGCGGTGCAGCGCATCTTCGTCAACGCCGCGATCAAGAAGGCGCTGTGCCGTGAGGCCAAGGGCGACCGCACATGGCTGTCGAAGATCCGTCCCTGGTGGGGCCACGACTACCACTTCCACATCCGCATGCATTGCCCGGCGGGTGCCGACGAATGCGAGGGCCAGCCGTCGCAGGCCGAGGACGAAGGCTGCAAACCCGCCGATCTCGCCTATTGGTTCTCGGACGCCGTACTGCACCCCAAGCCGCCGCCGGAGCCGCCGAAACCGAAGCCGCCGATGACGCTGGCGCAGATGCCGGCGGCCTGCAAGGCGGTGCTCAATGCAGCGGATGTCAAGCCCTAGGGTTTTCTTGGAGGGCAAGCTGTCGCCTCACTCGCCGCTGTTGTCCCGGGGCGCGAAGCGAACCCGGGACCCACAGCGAGTGGTTGTGACGCGAACTGGTGGCTTCGAGTCTTCGCCAAATTGCTGCCTGTGGCTATGGATCCCGGGCTCGCGCTGCGCGTGCCCGGGGATGACGGACCAGGTTTGACCTCGCGGCCCGGCCTGCTATCTTCACCAGCAGCGATATCCCTGCCGGCCGTAAGCCGCAGCCGGGCCCCGTGGAACGGCGCTTCCGCCCGTCGCGACCTGACCCGCCAACGCCAGATCTGCGCGTGAGCTCGCACGGAGCGCTCCTCATGATTCGTATTGCCGGACTTGTCGCTGCCTTCGTCGTCCTCGCAAGCGCGAGCCTTTCGCCTGCCGCTGCGCAGGACAGGACCATCACCGTGTTCGCCGCGGCGTCGATGAAGAACGCGCTCGACGAGATCAACGCGGCCTACACCGCCAGAACCGGCGTCAAATTCTCGGTCAGCTATGCCGCAAGCTCGGTGCTGGCGAGGCAGATCGAGCAGGGCGCACCAGCCGACGTGTTCGTTTCTGCCGACACCGACTGGATGGACTACGCGATCGCCAAGAAGACCATCAACGCGCCGTCCCGAGTCAATCTGCTCGGCAACAGCATCGTGCTGATCGCGCCGAAGGCGTCGGGGATCGACAGTGTGACGATCACGCAAGGCTTCGACCTTGCAAAGCTCGCCGGCGACGGCAGGATCGCGACCGGCGACGTCAAGTCGGTGCCGGTGGGCAAATATGCCAAGGCGGCGCTCGAGAAGTTGGGGGCCTGGCAGGCCACTGAAGCGAAATTCGCGATGGCCGAGAGCGTGCGCGCGGCGCTGACACTGGTGGCGCGCGGCGAGGCCAATCTCGGCATCGTCTATGCCACCGACGCCAAGGTCGAGCCCGGTGTCAAGATCGTCGGCACCTTCCCGGCGGATTCGCATCCGCCGATCGTCTATCCCGTCGCCGCGACCACGACCGCGAAGGACGGGACCTCCGACTATCTCGCCTTCCTGCGCTCCTCAGCCGCCAAAACCATCCTGGAAAAATACGGCTTCAGGTTCCTGATCAGCCCCGCGACGTGATATCTGCGCATTGATGTCCGAGATTTCTCCCGCCGAATGGACCGCGATCCTGCTCTCGCTCAGGGTCGCGATCATCGCAACGCTGGTGGCGACGCCATTCGGCATCGCGCTGGCGTGGCTGCTGGCACGGCGCGATTTCTGGGGCAAGTCGCTGCTCGATGCGCTCGTGCATCTGCCGCTGGTGCTGCCGCCTGTCGTCACCGGCTATCTGCTGTTGTTGACGTTCGGCCGTAGGGGCCTGGTCGGCGGCTTCCTCGCCGACCATCTCGGCATCGTGTTCTCGTTCCGCTGGACCGGCGCGGCGCTGGCCTGCGGGGTGATGGCGTTTCCGCTGCTGGTGCGCCCGATGCGGCTGTCGATCGAGGCAATCGACCGCCGGCTCGAGCAGGCCGCCGAGACGTTAGGGGCCGCGCCCTGGAAAGTATTCTTCACGGTGACGCTGCCGCTGGCGCTGCCCGGCGTGCTCGCCGGCATGGTGCTCGGCTTTGCCAAGGCGATCGGCGAGTTCGGCGCGACCATCACCTTCGTCTCCAACATTCCCGGCGAGACCCAGACGATTTCCTCCGCGATCTACTCGCTGATCCAGACGCCGGACGGCGACGCCGCCGCGGGCCGGCTCGTGATCGTCTCGATCGTGCTGGCATTGGGCGCGCTGATCGCGGCCGAATGGTTCGCGCGCCGCGCCACAGCGCGATTGCACGGGAACTGATCATGCTGCGGGTCGACATCGAAAAGCAGCTCGGCGAGTTCTCGCTGTCCGCGACCTTCACCAGCGAAGGCCGCGTCATCGGCCTGTTCGGCGCCTCCGGCGCCGGCAAGACCTCGCTGGTGAACATGATCGCAGGGCTGCTGCGGCCCGACCGCGGCAGCATCGTCATCGACGGCGAGACCGTCGACGACACCGCTTCCGGCATCCATGTCCCGACCTGGCGCCGCCGCATCGGCTATGTCTTTCAGGACGCGCGGCTGTTCCCGCATCTCACCGTCGCGCAGAATCTCGATTACGGCCGGCGCATGAACGGCCTCGCGCCCGATCCTGCTCAGCACACGCGCGTCGTCGACCTGCTCGATATCGGCGCTCTGCAGGGTCGCCGCCCCGGAAAGCTCTCCGGCGGCGAGCGGCAGCGCGTCGCGCTTGGCCGCGCGCTGCTGTCGAAGCCGCGACTCCTGCTGCTCGACGAGCCGCTCGGCGCGCTCGACGAGGGCCGCAAGCTCGAGATCCTGCCCTATCTGGTGCGACTGCGCGACGAGGCCAATGTGCCGATGGTCTATGTCAGCCACGACGCCGCCGAGCTGCGCCAGCTCGCGACGCAGATCGTGATGCTGAAGCAGGGCCGCGTGACGAGCCTTGGCGGGGTGAAGGTGCTGGCGTGAGGGGCATGCGGGCATGTTTGGCCTGCTTTCGCTTCACCACCAATGTCATGCCCGGCTAAGGCGATGGTGAGTGCTATACTCCCGCAACCGACGCCCACACATCGGCAAGCTTCTTCCGCAGCGCCTTCGCCCGCGTCAGCGGCGGCGGCGTCTCGTCCTCTTCCGGCAGGCGCAGACCGACGACGCTGACGCGGCCTCCGGAGATGCTGCGCGCGACCAGCACGATCTCGTCCAGCGCGAGCTCGGCACCCTCCTTCGGCGCATGGTCGAGATGGATGTCGAAATAGTCGGCGAGCGTGAGCTTGCTCTCGTCCTCGCTCACTTTCACACCGTAGATCTCGGCGAGCTCGGCGAGCGTGTGCTCGCCGGAGACCATGAAGTCGCCGAGCAGATGCGGATCCGGCGCCGAGCTCGACTGCATGTCGACGAAGAAGCGGTCCAGCGACTCGGCTTTTTCCGGCGGCGCCAGCAGGTAGATGTAGTCGCCGGGCGCGATCGGATCGGCTTCCGTCGGCGTCAGGATGTGCTCGTTGCGGATGACCAGTGTCGGTTTGGACCAGGACGGGATCAGGCCGCGGCGGAAGTACAGACTCTTGGGCCGCACCGGATAGCCGACCAATTGCTGTTCGAGCTGGCCGGGCAGATCCAGCTCGACACGCCGCGGGCCGCGCTCGGCGCGCGGCAGCGCCACGTGCAGCTTGCGCGCGGCCGGCGCCAGGGTCCAGCCCTGCAGGAGCAGCGAGATGATCACGACGACGAAGGCGACGTCGAAATAGAGATAGGCCTTGGACAGGCCGACCAGCATCGGGATCGAGGCCAGGAAGATCGCCACGGCGCCGCGCAGGCCGGTCCAGGCGATGAAGATCTTTTCGCGCCAGTTGAAGCGGAACGGCGCCAGGCACACGAAGACCGCGATCGGCCGCGCCACCAGCATCAGCACCAGCGCGACGGCGACCGCCGGCAGCACGCTGGTGCCGAGCCGGCTCGGCGAGACCAGCAGGCCGAGCAGCACGAACATCACGATCTGCGCCAGCCAGGTCGCGGCATCGAGGAAGGCCACGACGGAGTTATGTGCGCGCGTCGGCCGGTTGCCGATGATGATGCCGGCGAGATAGACCGCGAGGAAGCCGGAGGCATGCATCATCTGCGAGCCGCCGAAGATCACCAGCGCGCCCGTGGTCACGAACGGTGCATGCAGGCCCTGCGGCAGCGCCACCTTGTTGAGCGCGATGACGACGAGGCGACCGCCGATGACGCCGACGATGGCGCCCAGCACGGCCTCCTGGATGAACTCCATCAGCACATGGCCGGGCGAGCTCGAGCCGACCGAGATGTACTCGACCAGCATCAAGGTGAGAAAGATCGCGAAGGGGTCGTTGGTGCCGGATTCCACCTCCAGCGTCGCGCCGACACGCGGGCGCAGCCGCAGGCCCTGCGTGTGCACCAGCAGGAACACGGCCGCCGCGTCGGTCGAGGCCACCACGGCACCGACCAGCAGCGACTCCGTCCAGTTGAGATCGAGCGCGAATCTGGCGAACGGCGCCGTGATCAGCGCGGTCAGGAGCACGCCGATCGTCGCAAGCACCATGGACGGCGCCAGCACGGTGCGGATGCTGGCAAAGCGCGTCCTGAGGCCGCCGTCGAACAGGATCAGGGCAAGCGCCACCGAGCCGACCAGGTAGGTGGTGCGGACGTCGTCGAACTGGAGCTGGCCGGGACCGGAATCCCCGGCGAGCATGCCGACCGCAAGGAAGACCAGCAGCAGGGGCGCGCCGAAGCGGAGTGCCAGAAGGCTCGACAGGATGCCGGCCATGACGAGCACGGCACCGAGCAATATGGCGAGGCTGACGGAGTCGAGAGAGGCCATCCACCTTCCGGGTCAAAACAGCTGGAATGGCATCCTTATCGTCGGGGGACTCGCGCGCCAACCCATTTTCGTTCCTCGCGGCAATCTGCCCGCACTTTACGGCCTTAACGTACATCACATGCCGGTGTATCGATGGCCCGGCCGCGCCCTTTGTGGGATTCTGCCCTCCCTCGAATCAATTCCTTCCGCAGCTTGCCGACGAGACCGATGGACATGGACCTCAAGGACTTCATGGAGTTCGTGCAGACCACCGCGCGCAGCGTCGGGGCGGAAATCTCCTCGCCCTGGTTCTACCTGCAATTCGGCCTCATTCTGGCCGCGGCCGGCATCGCCTATGCCGCCGAGACCGCCGTCCGCAGCCGGATCGACATGACCTCGCTGGCGATGCGCTGGCCGCTGCCGCTCCGGCACTTCGCCAGGGTGATGGTCTCCAGCGCCTCGACGGCGGTGTTCACCCTGCTCGTGATCATCTCCCGCGTGGTGATGTACCACGCGACCTGGCCGAGCCGCTCCTATCTCCTGATGGTCGCCGCCAAGCTCGGACTGGCCTGGCTCGCGATCCGGCTCGTGACCTCGGTGCTGCGCAATGCCTTCATCGTCAAGCTGGTGTCGATCACGGCGTGGTTTCTCGCAGCGCTCTCGATCCTCGGCCAGCTCGATACGACGGTCGACCTGCTCGATTCCTACGCGATCGTGCTCGGCGGCCTCAGGCTGACCCCGCTGCTGGCGCTCAAGGCCGGCGCGCTCCTCCTCATCGCGCTCTGGGCCACCAACATCGCGAGCAATTTCGCCGAGAGCCGGATCAACGCGACCACCGATCTGACGCCATCGGTGCAGGTGCTGCTGGTCAAGATCATCCGCATCGGGCTGCTTGCGGTCGCGATCGTGATCGCGCTCGGCGCGGTCGGCATCGATCTTTCGGCGCTCGCGGTGTTCTCCGGCGCGGTCGGCGTCGGCATCGGTATCGGCCTGCAGAAGATCGTGGCCAACTTCATCTCGGGCATCATCCTGCTTGCCGACAAGTCGGTGAAGCCCGGCGACCTCGTCACCATCGGCGACAATACCGGCCGCATCAGCGCGATGAAGACGCGTTATATTTCGGTCGCCGCCGGAGACGGCCGCGAGTTCCTGGTGCCGAACGAGGATCTGGTGACGCAAAAGGTCGTCAACTGGACCTATACCGACAAGAACACGCTGGTGAAGATCGCCTTCGGCACCAATTACGACGCCGATCCCCGTCTGGTCTGCACGCTCGCCGCGGAGACCGCCGCCGCCCATCCGCGCGCGCAGAAGGGCAAGCCGCCGACCTGCATCCTGACCGAGTTCGCGGAAGCCGGGATGAAATTCTCGCTGACCTTCTGGATCGCCGATCCCGACGGCATGGACAAGGTCAAGAGCGACGTGATGCTGGGGCTGTGGGACGCCTTCAAGCACGAGGGCATCCGGGTTCCCTACCCCGTCCGCGAAATCCGCATCCGCAGCGGCGCGCTGCCGGTGGAAAGCACCGTAGAAGTCCCGAATTAGGCCCGCTTTCGGGTGCAAGGAGCCGGTAAGGTTCTCGTTTTCTTCACGCGAGCCGGCAGCCACTTCGCTCGAAAACGCTCTGCCTTAGCTTGCATGAAGGCCCGCAATCATTAAATTGGGGCCTGAAATCAAGCCTTTTCGCCGAAATCTGGACAGCCCCGGAAGACCGCACAAGCATGAGCTACGTCGAAGCCACCGATACCTCCCTGCGCAAGACCGGACAGATCAAGCTGCATGGACCGAGCGCCTTTGCCGGCATGCGCAAGGCGGGCGCGCTGGTGGCCAAGTGCCTGGACGAGCTCACCGACATCGTCGGGCCCGGCGTGCCGACCGAGCGCATCGACCAGTTCGTCCGCGACTTCGCCTTCAGCAACAATGCCTATCCGGCGACGCTGATGTATCGCGGCTACCGCTATTCGACCTGCACCTCGCTCAACCACGTGGTCTGCCACGGCATGCCCGGCGACCGTCCGCTGAAGGAAGGCGACATCGTCAACATCGACGTCACCTTCATCGTCGACGGCTGGTACGGCGATTCCAGCCGGATGTATGCGATCGGCCCGATCGCGCGCAAGGCGGAGCGGCTGATCGAGGTGACCTATGAAGCGATGATGCGCGGCATCGCCGCGGTGAAGCCCGGCGCCACCACCGGCGATATCGGTCACGCCATCCAGAGCTTCGTCGAGCCGCAGGGCATGAGCGTGGTGCGCGATTTCTGCGGCCATGGTTTGGGCCGCATGTTCCACGACGAGCCGAACATCATCCATATCGGCCGGCCCGGCGAAGGCGTGCAGCTCAAGCCCGGCATGTTCTTCACCATCGAGCCGATGATCAATCTCGGCAAGCCGCATGTGAAGATCCTCTCCGACGGCTGGACCGCGGTGACCCGCGACCGCTCGCTGTCGGCGCAGTTCGAGCACTCGGTCGGCGTGACGGCCACGGGCGTCGAGATCTTCACGCTGTCGGAGCGGCACGGCGAGAAGCAGATCGGGTGAGTCTCTCAGGTACATCGGCTTCGCCTGAAGCCGATTGCCGCCGCAATTGACGGTTGCAAAAGCGCCGGTCCCCGGCAATGCTGGCTCCCGATGCCCGCCAAGACCAACCACGATAAGAGCAAGACTGAGGACGCGCCGCACTATCACGGCCATCGCGAGCGGCTGCGCGAGCGCTTCTACAGCGCGGGGGCGGATGCACTGAGCGACTACGAGCTGCTGGAGATGGCGCTGTTTCCGGCGCTGCCGCGGCGCGACACCAAGCCGCTCGCCAAGCTGCTGATCAAGACCTTCGGCTCCTTCGCCGAGGCCGTGCATGCGCCGGTGGCGCGCTTGCGCGAGGTCGACGGCATCGGCGAGTCCGCGATCAACCAGCTCAAGCTGATTGCCGCCGCGGCGCACCGCGTTGCCAAGGGCGAGGTCAACAGCCGCAACGCGCTGTCGTCCTGGAACGAGGTGATCGCCTATTGCCGTACCAGCATGGCGTTCGCCGACAAGGAGCAGTTTCGCCTGCTCTTCCTCGACAAGCGCAACCAGCTCATTGCCGACGAGGTGCAGCAGACCGGCACCGTCGACCACACCCCGGTCTATCCGCGCGAGGTGATCAAGCGCGCGCTGGAATTATCCGCAACCGCGCTGATCCTCGTGCATAACCACCCCTCCGGCGACCCCTCGCCGTCGCAGGCCGACATCCAGATGACGAAAGCGATCATCGACATCGCAAAGCCGCTGGGAATTGCCGTGCACGATCACATCATCGTCGGCAAAGGCGGGCACGCCAGCCTGCGCGGGATGCGGTTGATCTAGATGAGATCAGAAGACCTGCTTGGCGACTTTCAAATGCTCTTCAGCGGCCCTGAATCCGCTGTCAGCTTTTTTGTCTTTTGGCCATCTCTGTTTGTCGATGCAAGCTTGCGCGGGTCGTACCCATTGCTGCGAGGGCCCCGTTGATGGATGCAAGCGGGACGGCAATCGCTTTTGCCTGGTTGACCGTTGCGCTCCCGCCGCTCGCTTCTCTCCAGTACTTCATAACCAATCGGAATAATCGCTGCGGGCTCCGTCGGAGCATGTTCGATCCTCGCAGGTGATTTTCTCGAAGGCCTGACTGGGCATGACCGCTGAGCGCACGGTTGCAGGTCTGCTGTTGGCACGAAGCAGACCAACCGCATTGTTCGGTGGAGGTCCGTTGATCGGGGCGAAGCGGACGTCGCCTTTCCTGGCTGAGAAGGCAGCTTTTGACCCGGAGCAGACTTGCGGGCAGGGATCGCGTCAGCGTGGGATCCGTCCCGAACGCTGACACGGTGGACAGACCCCGTGGCGATCCGTGCAGTCCGCTGGGAACGTCTTCCATTTGTTTGGTTTCCCCACCCGGCATCCATTGCTGGAGTTCTTGCCGAAATGCCTGCGCAAGACGGTACGACCGGTCATCAACGCGCCGCAGTCGCCACCACGATATTGACCACATCGGCGAGGCCAGTAGAGTGTTCGAAAATTGAGATCATGAAGGTTTAGGTGAGGATCGGCGTAGTCCCATGGCGAATTTGGCCCCCTACATTCTGAGGAGGAACAATGGCTATGCTATTTGCTGTTCCGCCCCGTGTCTTCCACGGAGTAAATATGCAGGCGACTGCGGTCGTCGCTGGCGCACTGATCATTGCGGCGGTTGGTTCAGCGGTACCTCAGCAGTTCGTCGCGCCACCTCGGACCATCGCTGACATCACCGCAATACTCGACCAAGAGAAGCCCGACCCGGGGAGGCTGGGCGCGATCCGCAATCGTGCGGGTGAGCAACCGTTCCCCGGCCTTAAGGCTGCCGATGAGGCGAAGTTTTACTACCACCGCTGCAGGGCCCATTCGGCCATCGGTGACTATCGCAAAGCGATAGTAGATTGTGAACGAGCTGTTCAGCTCGGCCGCGGATCAATGGACATTCACGAAATCAGCAGGCTGCGGCAAGGCTTGGCGATCCAGTACAATATCATCGGCGATCCCAAGCAGGCCTTGGCCGTGTTGCTGCAGATCGCGCGGGAGACCAACGTCAAGGGCGCACAAGGCTGGGGCTTCAACACCAACCGACACATCACCGAGAACTACGTGCTACTTGGTGACTTCAACCAGGCGGAAGCCTTTGTACGGCGCAGCCAGGCGCTGCTTCAGGAAGCGAAGGGCTGGCCCTCATTTACCGGGTATCAGCGCGCCAGCTGGACTGCGGATGTGGAGCAGAGCCGGGCGCGCCTGTTTGAAGGTCGTGGTCAGTTCCAGGAGGCCGAGCAGGCTTTCAAACGCGCCGAAACACTCCGTCGGGAGTCGCTCGGCCTTTCGCATACCCTTGCCAAAGGCATAAAGACGCCGCCCGGCCAGTTGGAGGGAGCGATCGACGAGACCATCGCCCTGCAGGGTCGCATGAAGGCGCGACAAGGCAAGTTCGCCGAAGGCGAGGCGGACGTGCGGCGAGCGCTGCTCAGCCGCCTTAAATCTAATGGCAAGTACAGCCTGGGTGCCAGCGCCATGGTCGCCCAGCTCGCCAATTTGATGGTCGAGCAGGGTCGATTCGCAGAGGCCGAACAGCTGATGCGTGTGCAGATCGACGTGCAGAAGACACTTGGCGTGCCCCAGGATTCACAGATTTACGCCAATGCGCTGAGTCAGCTGGCGTCCGTCCTCAATCTGCTTAGCCGCTGGACTGATGCCGCCGCGGCTTACGCCGAGCTCGAGGCCTCGACCAAGGGCTGGGAGCCCGCCCGCCGTGAAGGCCTGCAGCTCAACCCCGATCTTATTGCGGCGCTCTATTCCACCAACGTCCAGGCTGGCCTCGCCGCCGCTGAACGCCTGGTGATGCGGCAGAAGCAGCGCTACGGTGATCAGCACATCGATACGGCCCTTTCGCGCGGTCTCGTCGGCATCGGCCTCCTGAAGTCCGGACGCGACGTCGATGCGTTGCGCGAGTTCAAGCTTGCGGTGCCGATCCTTATGGCGCGCTCGCGCGAGACCGACGATGACGATGCCACCGCTTCCGCCGCGCGTGAGAGGCGCGCGCAGATCGTGGTGGAATCCTATATTGCGCTGTTGGCGCGTCTGGGCAATAGCGCGGCCGCCGATCCGGCGACCGAAAGCTTCCGCCTGGCCGATGCGGTTCGTAGCAGCTCAGTGCAACGTGCGCTCGCTGCTTCAAGTGCGCGAGCTACCGCAGCCAATCCGGCGTTGGCGGACCTTGTTCGCAAGAGTCAAGATTTGGGGAAGCAGGTCGGCGCACAACTGGGCCTGCTCAACAACATCCTCGCAATGCCGCAGGCCGAGCGCGACGAGAAGGCGCTCACGACGCTGCAGGCCGACATTGAAAAGATGCGTAGCGCACGCGACGCAGCCAAAAAGGAGCTCGCGGGCAAATTCCGCAACTATGCAAATCTTGTCGAACCGACACCGCCGACGGCCGAAGAGGTCCGCGCGGTGTTGCAGCCCGGCGAGGCGTTTCTGTCGTTCTATTTCGGGCGGGAGGCTAGCTTCGTCTGGGCCGTCGGCAAGTCAGGGCCGGTTGCATTCACCGCCATCCGGGCGACGGCGGGCGAGATCGATGAGAAAGTGCAGAAGTTGCGCGAGGCGCTGGAGCCGAACGCACCGATGATCTCAGATATTCCGCCGTTTGATACAGCACTGGCACACGAGCTTTACACGCTATTGCTCAAGCCGGTGGAGGCCGGCTGGAAGGAAGCCAAGAGTCTGGTCGTCGTCACCAACGGCGCGCTCGGTCTGCTGCCGCTCGGGCTGCTCCCGACTGCGCCCGCCGAAGTGAAGTCGGGCGATGAACTGCTATTCTCCGGCTATCGGAGTGTGCCTTGGCTCGCGCGAACCCATGCCGTCACCTTGGTGCCGTCGGCGGCGGCCCTGCGAACGCTGCGACAATTGCCGCCGGGCTCGGAAAAGCGCGAGCCGATGGTCGGCTTCGGCGATCCGCTGTTCAGTCAGGAGCAGGCATCTGCGGTGGTGCAAACGTCCGAAACGGCCACCCGAGGCCTGCCGTTGATGCGTCGCAATACGCCACAGACGGAGGGCGTTGATAGCGCGCAGCTCTCGCTGCTGCATCGTCTACCAGATACCACTGATGAGCTGAAGTCGATCGCGACCGCGCTTCAGGCCGATCCTTCCAAGGTTCTCAATCTCGGCAGGGCGGCCAATGAAGCTGTGGTGAAGAAGACGGACCTGTCGAAATTCAAGATCATCGTCTTTGCAACCCACGGCCTGATCCCTGGCGAACTCGATGGTCTTCATCAACCGGCTCTCGCCCTCAGCGCGCCGGACGTGGCTGGCGTACCCGGAGACGGGTTACTCACCATGGAGGAAATCCTGGCGCTCAAGCTTGATGCCGACTGGGTAGTGCTGTCAGCTTGCAACACGGGGGCGGGAGCAGGCGCCGGAGCCGAAGCCGCGTCCGGCCTCGGCCGAGCGTTTTTCTATGCCGGCACTCGGGCAATCTTGGTAACCAATTGGTCAGTGCATTCCGCTTCGGCGCGCGAGCTTGTCAGCGACCTGTTTGCACGCCAGACCGCCGATCGCAAGCTGAAGCGCGGCGAAGCGCTGCGTCAGGCTTCGATCGCGTTGCTCGAAGGCCCCGGTTTCAAGGACGCTGGCGGCAACTCGCTATTCAGCTATGCGCATCCCCTGTTCTGGGCACCTTACACGATCATCGGCGATGGCGACTGATGTCGCCTATTGGCACTTCTCGGACACCGAGTGTAAAGGCAGAATGTCTGCTATTGAGGTAAGATAAGAAGTCTGTTGATGATAGGCAGTGACCGAAACGGCGCCTTCGCTTCCTATCGTGATGATCACAAACGATCACTTCTTACAGTCCCCTCTCCGCGTCCCCTACTACTACAATAACCTGAAAGCCGATCGTATCTCCAACAAGATGATCGAAGCGATAGGTTCATGCACAATCACCCCTCCGGCGCCCCCTCGCCGTCGCAGGCCGACATCCAGATGACGAAAGCGATCATCGACATCGCAAAGCCGCTGGGGATTGCCGTGCACGACCACGTCATCGTGGGCAAGAACGGGCATGCCAGCCTGCACGGGCTGCGGTTGATCTAGATGAGATCAGAACACCTGCTTGGCGACTTTCAAATGCTCTTCAGCGGCCCTGAATCCGCTGAATGCCTTGAGCGTCAGGGCGGTCGGTTGCGGCTTCCATTCGGCAACGAGTTTCTCGGCCTTCTCGAGCTCCGGCTTGGCCAACGTGGAAGCCATCTCGTTCACGTTCTTGGGCGGCGCCACCTTCGAGAGCTTGAAATAGGCGTACGACAGGGACAGATCCCTCGGCGTTCCCTTTCCCGCTGAATAGGCACGGGCCAGGCTGAAGAGGGCTTCGGGAAGCCCCTGATCGCCAGCCATCTTCCACCATTTCAGCGCTTCTTCCGAATTGCCTTGTCGGTCATAGATGACCGCGACATCGTGCTGGGCCCGGGCATAGCCGGCCTTGGCGGAAACGAGCTTGTATTTCAGCGCTTGATCCGAGTCGGTTGCGATGACGCCCGCGCCCTGGCCGTCATAGTAGCAACCGAGCTTGTAGGCCCCCAGCGGGTGGTCGGCCGCGGCCGATTTCTGAAACCATTGGAATGCCTGGCTGCGATCCTGCTGTGTGCCGATGCCGTTATTGTGCATCATGCCGACATGATATTGCGCCTCGGCATCTCCGCGATTGGCCAAGGCCACCATCGCATTGAAGGTGCGGGTGTCGTTCGCGTTGGCGGGCATCGCGAAAACGAGAAGGCAGGCGAACGCAAGGGCGACGAATCTCATATCAAGAGCCCGATCCGGTCTGACCATTGTATCTTGGTCACCAGTGCGTAAGAAAAGTTCAAATCTGGCAGAACTCGAGACGATCGGCGAATTCGGCGGCGGGGCCACAAGCCGGGCGCATCAACGTTTGATTGCGCCGACAAATTGGCACACGCAGTGTCGCGACAAGCGAGTGCCGTCAGCTCAAGGCTTGACCCAGCGCAGCACCGCCTCGGAGGTGTCGGCCGGCGTGGTGTTGAAGCATATCGCGGCCTCTGGTGCCAGGCGGTGGACGAGGTTGAGCACCTTCTCGAACAGCAGCAATCGCTCCTTCGGCTCGCGCAGGCCCGCACCGATCACGATGCAGTCGAATCGCTCATCGCGCAGCGCCGCCGTCACGGCGGCCTCGGCGGCCGCATCGAGATCGATCAGGCAGCTCGTGACCTCGAAACCGAGGCCGCGCAAGCGCAACAGCTGCGCCTCGATGTAGCTGCGGACATGTTCGGGCGTGAGTTGCGGGAATGCGGAATAATCCGCATTGCCGGGTTCGATGCCGATGGCGAGGATGCGCTTGGCCATGCCGGATCTCCCAACGGAACCACCTCTTCCGTCAACGAGATGCCCGGGCTGCGGGTTCCGTTTCGCGTAGCATCATGCGGCGGCGCGGAATGCTGGACCGCCTATTGCCGCAGCAAGATCAGGGAATCGGCGGTGTCGGGGACGCGCCGCCACTGCGCATTGTCGTCGGCCTCGAACTGCCAGGCGTCGCCTGATTTCGACATCAGGATGATCTGGCCGCGCTCGAGCCGCCATTGCGTCGGATTGAACTGCGCGATGGCCGCGTCGCATCTCGGCTTGAGGAAGACCTGGAAATTGTCCGGCCCCGCCTCGGTGTTGGTCAGCGTCAGCCCGCACAGTGGCTGGCCGTTGCCCCGCACCATCGACCAATCACCGATCATCTGGTCCATCGACTTGGCCATGGCACGCGCGGCGGCGAGGTCTTGCAGGATGTAAACGCCCTCGCCCTGGCGCAAGCCTTCGAAGATGCCGGCCTCGACCTCGGTGAAGTCGATCACGGCCTCACCGGTGGCGTCCTGCAAGCGGACGATGTCGAGCCCCCTGACGTTCCAGGAGGCGATGTCCTTGGTGAAGGGCAGCGCGGTCTTGCAGGCCGGCTCGAGCTCCAGCTTGAAGCCCTGCCCCGCGGCATCGCCCTTGAGGGTGACGACGCAGGTCTTGCTGCGCTCGGTGGTCGAGAGCTCCCATTGCCCGGGCATCGACTTCTTCAGGGCCGCCGCATCCTGCGCATGCACATGGCCGATCGCGGCCGAGCAGGCCGCGACGGCGAATGCAACGGCCCGAAGAGCTGTCATCAGCGCCCCTTGAATGGCGTTTCGGCAACCGGCGTCAACGGCGCCTTGCCTGAGAACCATGACTTGAGGTTGTCGACCACGAGCTGATCCATGGCGTTGCGCGTCACCACCGAGGCCGAGCCGATATGCGGCAGCAGCACGACGTTCTGCATGGCCTTGAGCTCGTCCGGCACGTTCGGCTCGGCCGCGAACACGTCGAGGCCGGCGGCCAGGATGGTGCCCGATTTCAGCGCCTGGACCAGCGCCGGCTCGTCGACCACCGAACCGCGCGCGACGTTGATCAGCACGCCGCGCGGGCCGAGCGCCTTCAGCACCTCGGCGTTGATCATCTTGTTCGTAGCCGCGCCGCCGGGCACGATCACCATCAGCGTATCCACCGCCTTCGCCATCTCGATCAGATCAGGATAGTGCTTGTAGGAGACGTCCTTGGATGGGTTGCGCGAGTGATAGACCACCGGCACCAGCGAGGCATCTAGCCGGCGCGCGATGGCCTGGCCGATGCGGCCCATGCCGACGATGCCGACCTTGCGATCACGCAGCGAACCGACGCTGAGCGGATAGTTCTGCGTCTGCCACAGCCCGGAGCGGACGTAGCGGTCGGCCTTGATGAACTCGCGCAAGGTCGAGATCAGAAGGCCCATCGCGACGTCGGCGACCTCCTCGGTCAGCACGTCGGGCGTGTTGGTGACGATGATGTTGTGCTCGGCCGCATATTTGGCGTCGACGTGGTCGTAACCGACGCCGAAGCTCGCCACCATCTCGATCTTGGGCAGCTGCGACAGCGACTCCTTGTCGGCGCGCACGGTGTGATAGGTCACTGCGACGCCGCGGATTTTTTCGCGGATCGCCGGCGTCAGCCGCTCGAGGTCACCGCGCGTCTCGGCCTTGTGCACGACGAAATGGTCGGAAAACCCGTTCTCGAGGATCGGCCGCACCGGCCCATAGATCAGGAGGTCGATCTTTTCGGACGAAATCGAACCGGCAGCCATCAGTTTTCCTTTCCAAGCGCGCTCTCATGCCAGCGCCGTAAAACGAGGTGCGAAACTAGCGCCAGCACCCCATAGATGACAATCCCGGCCAGCGACAACAGCAGCAGCGCTGCGAACATGCGGGGTATGTTCAATCGATAGCCCGATTCAGCGATCCGGTAGGCGAGCCCGGAGCCGGCACCGGCTGTTCCCGCCGCGATCTCCGCCACGACCGCACCGATCAGCGACAAGCCGCCGGCAATGCGCAAGCCGCCGAGAATGTGGGGCAGTGCCGCGGGGAGCTTGAGGAAACGCAGCGTTTGCCGTGGCGAGGCGCCATAGAGCTGGAACAGGCCGGCGAGGTTGCGATCGACCGAATTGAGCCCGAGCGTGGTGTTGGACAGCACCGGGAAGAAGGCGACGATGAAGGCACAGACCACGACCGCGGTCTGCTGTTCCAGGTAGATCAGGAGCAGCGGCGCGATCGCGATCACCGGCGTCACCTGCAGGACGACGGCATAGGGAAATAGCGAATACTCGACCCATTTCGACTGGTTGAACAGCAGAGCCAGTGCAATGCCGCCAATGCTGGCGGCCGCAAAGCCTTCGAGCGTCGTCAAAAGCGTGGTCGCGAGCGATTGCGACAGCACCGCCCAGTCCTTGATTAGCGTCAGGATGATGATTGAGGGCGCCGGCAGCACGTAGGGCGGGATCTCTCTGATGCGGACCAGCAGTTCCCAGGCGAGGAGGCCGGCGGCGAACACGATGACGGGAAGCACGAACCGCAGCGCGCGTCGCGCAGCTCGCGGTTTCGCGGTGACGGTCGCTTGCGCGTTCATAGCGTCGACTGCTCCGCATAGGACGGCGCAAGCGCGGCCGACACTTTCCGGCAATAATCGGAATAGGCGGCTGAGGTGCGAAACGCCTCGCCGCGCGGCTCGACCGTTTCAATGCGGATATCGGCCTGGATGCGGCCTGGCCGCGCCGTCATCACCACCACACGCTGCGACAGATAGACGGATTCGAACACCGAATGGGTGACGAAGATGACGGTCTTGCCAAGGCGGCGCCACAGCGCGAGCAGATCGTTGTTGAGACGGAAGCGCGTGATCTCGTCGAGCGCGGCGAACGGCTCGTCCATCAGGAGGATATCAGGGTCGGTGACGAGTGCGCGCGCCAGCGACACCCGCATCTTCATGCCGCCGGAGAGCTCGCGCGGAAACGCGTCGGCGAAATCGGCGAGCCCGACGCTGGCGAGCGCCGCGTCGGCACGCGCGCACGCCTCCGCCTTCGGAACGCGCCCAAGCCGCAACGGCAGCCGCACGTTCTCGCGCACGCTGGTCCAGGGCATCAGTGTCGGCTCCTGAAACACGAAGCCGATGCCATGACCGGGGTGCGGGACGCCCTCGCGGCGCGCCACCCGCACGATTCCGGAAGACGGCGTGCTGAGCTCTGCGATGATGCGGAGCACCGTCGACTTGCCGCAACCGGACGGCCCCAGCAGCGAGATGAACTCGCCCTTGCGCACAGCGAGGTCGAACGGGCCGAGCGCCATGACGCCATTGTCATAGGTCTTCGTCACGCCGCGCAGGCTGACGGCGAGCGCCGTCAGGCTGGCCTCGACGGCGGACGACGTCGAGCGCTCTACCATTGATCGCAAGCTGCCGTTCGGCGCCGCGGGTCGACCACCTCGCCCCAATGGGGAGAGGTGAGCGATGCCGCCCCACCCTGGTCCGGTCTCAGCATCGGCTACGGCTTGCTCGGGCGCAGCTCGACGCCGACGCCCTTGTTGACAAAGCGCAGTGTGTAGGATTTGCGGAAGTCGAGATCCGCCTTCACGACGCCGGCCTTGACCATCTTGTTGAAGAAGGACGTGTAGCGCTCGTCGCTCATCGCGCCGATGCCGTTCTTCAAGCTGTCACCGGAATCGACGATGCCGTGTTCCTTCATCTTGGTGACGGAATAGGCGAGCAGATCGTCGGTCATCTCCGGATTGAGCTTCTTGATCAGGGCGTTGCCGGCGGAATTGTCGCGGTAGATGTAGTTGTACCAGCCGATCATGGAGGCATCGACGAAACGCTGGACCAGATCGGGCTTCTTCTCGACGATGTCGCGGCGGGTCTCGACCAGGGTCGAATAGGTGTTGAAGCCGTAATCGGCGAGCAGCAGCACGTTCGGCTTGAAGCCGGCGGCCTTCTCCACCGCGAAGGGCTCGGAGGTGACGTAGCCCTGCATGGCGCTCTTGGGATTGGCGATGAACGGCTGCGGATTAAAATTATAGGGACGGACGTTCTTCTCGCTGAAGCCATATTCGGATTTCAGCCATTGGAAGTAGCTGGTCATGCCTTCCTTGGAGACGAACAGCGTCAGCGGCTTGAGGTCCTCGATCTTGCCGACCTTGACGTCGGGCTGCGTCAGCATCACCTGCGGGTCCTTCTGGAAGATCGCGGCGATGGTGATGACGGGGACGTTGTTGGCGACCGCGTCGAACGACATCAGCGTGTTCGCGGCCATGAAGAAATCGATCTTGCCGGCGATCAGGAGCATCCGGTTGTTCTCGTTGGGACCGCCCGGGATGATGGTGACGTCGAGCCCGTATTTCTTGTAGGTGCCGTCGGCGACCGCCTGGAAGAAGCCGCCATGCTCGGCCTCGGCGACCCAGTTGGTGCCGAAGGTGACCTTGTCCAGCGTCTCGGCACGCGCCGGGACGCCGCAGACGAAAGCGGCCATCAGGCCCGCCGTGAGCACTCGCCGCAGATGAAAGGGGGTCATAATGGCACTCCGTCGACCGCTTCCGGCCAATCGCGTCTGGCTCATGAGAACACAACGCGATAAAACCGCATGACATTCACGGGGACGCGAACCCAGCGGGTCCGCATCCCCTCATAACCCAAATTACGTGACAAATTCGGGCAAAGAAACCTTGATGACGCCATCCCGCGACTGGACCGACATCCGCTGGGCCGATGCGCCCCCTGCGGAGATGTCCCGCTGGATCGCGGTGCTGCCGCTGGCGGCGACCGAGCAGCACGGCCCGCATCTGCCTGTCACAACCGACGTGCTGATCGCGGATGCGTATCTGGCGCGGGTGCGTGAGCTGTTGCCCGAGAGCATTCCAGCGACGTTCCTTCCCGTTGAGCCGGTCGGGATTTCCACCGAGCATATCGATTATCCCGGCACGCAGACGTTGCCGACCGACGTCGCGGTGAAGCGATGGACTGATATCGGCGAGGATGTCGCGCGACGCGGCGTGAAGAAGCTCGTCATCATCACCAGCCATGGCGGCAACAGCGCGGCAATGATGTTGATCGCGCAGGATTTGCGCGCGCATCAAAAACTGTTCGTCGTGACGACGTCCTGGTCGCGGCTGTCGGGCGCCGACAAATTGTTCCCGGCCGACGAAGTGCGGCACGGCATTCATGGCGGCGCCATCGAGACCTCGATCATGCTGGCGCGCTATCCCGATCAGGTGCGCAAAGATGCCATCGCGGATTTTCCCGCGAGCAGCATCGCGATGGAAAAGCAGTATCGCTGGCTGTCGACGCAGCGGCCTGCACCGTTCGCCTGGCAGGCGCAGGATCTGAACGCCAGCGGCGCGATCGGCAACGCGACGCTTGCCGTCGCGGAAAAGGGCCAGCGGTTGATCGATCAGGGTGCGAGCGCCTTCTGCGAGCTCCTCACCGAAGTCGATAACTTCGACGTGAACAGGCTCGTCAAGGGCCCGCTCGGCTAACTCATATCCGCCTGGAATTGCTCGGGAAAACTCTTCCTTCCGGGAGCGGATTTGCCGCGTTCGAACCGGACGCGAGCAGCCTCCGTCAAACTGGTCACGCGGGCCACAACGGACCGCCTCAACCCCGGATGGAGTTTCACATGTCGATCAAGACCAAGATTGCCGCCATCGCTCTCGCTGCCCTCGCCGTGACCGGCAGCATCGCGTCCACCACGTCCTCGGCCGAAGCCAAGCAGCCCGGTTGGGTCTTTGGTGTCGGTGCCGGCATCGCCACCGCCGCCGTCGTCGGCTCCGCGATCGCCGCCACGAACGACCCCTATTATCACGGCTATCACCGCTGCGGCTGGGTCGCCCAGTACAACGCCTTCGGCCAGTACGTCGGCCGCGTTCGTACCTGCTACTGATTTGGGTATCTGAGGCCGATCTTACGTGGATCCTGCGTCCGACACGGGCGCCTCATCCACCCCGTGTCGTGCCCCCGACCCCGCCCGGCTGTCCCCCCGGGCGGGGTCATCCATTTGAGCCCCTGCGCATTTGTTGCAGCCGTGTCACACAGCGGTGCCAACCATCTTCCACGGCAACTCGCGCCAATTGCAATTGCGACTTAGTCGCAATAAGCTTCGCAGCAGGCACAGGACTTGGAAGATGTCGCGCCGGATCGATCTCGTCTGGGCGCGTGAGCAACCGGAACCTGATGACAGGGTCGTCGCGAATCGGCAGTGATGCCGGTTGTGCGGGTGGACATATTGGTGTTTTGGGGGCGTGCGTTTTGACGTTGAGAGGTCACAGACAGCGGTGCTTGCTGACCGTCGCGGCGATTGCCACTGGCGTACTGGCTTTGCCCGCCACAGGCACCGCGGCCGATCTTCCGTTGAAGGCCCCGGCGCTGAGAGCGGTCTACGACTGGACCGGGTTCTATGTCGGCGGTCATTTCGGCTATGGCGACGCAAGCTTCGGACCCGGCACCCATTCACTGCCGCTGCAAGGCGTGGTCCTGCCGCCCAGTGCCACCGGGTTCAGCGGCGGCTACCAGCTCGGCTACAATCGCCAGCTCGCGAACCGTGTCGTGCTCGGCATCGAGGCGGACTCCACGTTCACCGGCGCGCGCGATGTCGTCGCGCACGAGCGCTCGCCGGCTCCGTTCAACACCACGCTCGACTATGTCGGCACCGTACGCGGCCGCATCGGTTATGCGTTCGACCGCTTCATGCCTTTCGTCACCGGCGGTTTCGCCTGGGGCCATACCCATATCAACGTCAACGACGCCGACGGCGTCTCCGAGCTCTTTCCGGTTGGAAAGTATCAGACCGGCTGGACAGCGGGACTCGGCCTGGAATTCGCCGTCAGCGGCAACTGGACCGCCAAGGCCGAGTACGACTACGTCGCGCTGTCCCGGCGAACCTACGATCTCGGTGAATTCGGTCTCGCCAACGTCAATGTCGCACCGCGCGTTCACCTCTTCAAGCTCGGCCTCAACTATCAGTTCGGCGACACGCCCTGGATGGCGCCGGTCAACGCCAGGACGAAACTGCCGGAGTCCGGCGACTGGAACGTCCATGCCCAGACGACCGTGCTGCCGCAAGGCTACGGGCCGATCCGCTCGCCCTATGCAAGCCCGCAGAGCCTCCCCGGCGGCGGCCAGTTTCAGGCGACATGGACGACAACGGCCTTCCTGGGCGCACGGCTGTGGGACGGCGGCGAGTTCTACTTCAATCCCGAATTGGCGCAGGGTTTTGGCATCAACGGCACGCTCGGCCTTGCCGGCTTCTCCAACGGCGAGGCGCAGAAGGCCGGCGCGCCGTTCCCGAAAATCCGTGCGCAGCGCTACTATTTCAGGCAGACCTTTGGTCTCGGCGGCGAGCAGGAGGAAGTGCCCGATGCTCCGAACCAGCTCGCCGGCAAGCGTGACATCGACCGCGTCACCTTGATCGTCGGCCGCTTCGCCGTCGGCGACTTCTTCGACGGAAATTCCTACGCCAAGGATCCGCGCGCCGACTTCATGAACTGGGCGATGTGGGCGTCGGCCGCCTACGACTTCCCCGCCGATCTGCCCGGCTACACCCGCGGCGCGGTGGTCGAGCTCAATCGCAAGGACTGGGCCGTGCGCGCCGGCCTGTTCCAGGTCCCCGATGCGCCCAACAGCGATACACTGGTTTACAAGACCGGCGGCGCCGTCATCGAGTTCGAGGAGCGCCATTCGATCTTCGAGCAGCCCGGCAAATTGCGCGTCGGTACGTTCTACAACAGCGGCAATACCGCCAATTACCGCCAGGTGGTTGCGATCGCGGCTGCCAATCCTGCGCTCGACATCAACGACATCACGATCGCCAACCAGCGCGACCGTTCGAAATACGGCTTCTACGTCAATCTCGAGCAGCAGATCTACCAGGACGTCGGGCTGTTCGCGCGCGCAAGCTGGAACGACGGGCAGAACCAGATCCTGTCCTTCACCGACATCGACCGCAGTGTATCGGGCGGCCTGTCGATCAAGGGGAGCCATTGGGGGCGGCCGGACGATACGATCGGCATCGGCGGGGCCGTCAACGGTCTCTCCGACGCGCATCGCGATTTTCTCGCTGCCGGCGGCACCGGCCTGCTGATCGGCGACGGGCGGCTCAACTACAGCCCGGAACGTATCCTCGAAGCCTACTATGCATGGAAGCTCAATACCTGCACGACCATGACGTTCGACTACCAGTTCATCACGAACCCGGCCTATAACGCCGACCGCGGGCCGGTCTCGATCTTCTCGGGCCGCCTGCACGCCGAGTTCTAGCCCCAGGGACGGGCCGCATGCGTCTGTCGATTAGGCCGCCCGGATCGCGTCCAGGAATTTTCCGACCTCGACCTTGAGACGGCTGCTCTCGCCGGACAGTGATCTCGCCGATGCGAGCACGTTGGAGGAGGCCGATCCGGTCTGGCTTGCGCCGCGCTGCACGTCGACGATGCTGGCGGAGACCTGCTGGGTGCCGCGTGCCGCCTGCTGCACGTTGCGGGAAATCTCCCGCGTCGCGGCGCCCTGCTCCTCGACCGCCGCGGCGATTGCGGATGCGATCTCGGACATGCGGGAGATGGTGTCGCCGATCGACTTGATGGCGCCGACGGACTCTTCCGTCGCGGTCTGGATTCCCGAGACCTGCTGGCTGATCTCGCCGGTCGCCTTGGCGGTCTGCTCGGCGAGCGCCTTGACCTCGGAAGCGACGACCGCAAAGCCGCGTCCGGCCTCGCCCGCGCGCGCCGCCTCGATGGTGGCGTTGAGGGCGAGAAGATTGGTCTGGCCCGCGATCTGGCTGATCAGCTCGACGACGTCGCTGATCCGGCCCGCGGCCCGGGCAAGCTCGCCGACATGGTCGTTGGTCCGCCCTGCCTGCTGCACGGCTTCGCCGGCGATGCGCGCGGAGTCCTGCACCTGCCGGCTGATCTCGTCGACCGACGAGGCCATCTCCTCGGCCGCCGCGGCGACGGTCTGCACGTTGGTGGAAGCCTGTTCGGATGCGGCCGCGACGGTGGCGGTGACTTTCTCCGATTGATCGGCCGTGCTCGTCAGCGTTCCCGCGGACGATTCCAGCTCGGACGACGCCGACGACACCGTGTTGATCACGTCGCCGATCATGGCTTCGAACTCGCGCGCAATCTGGTCCATGCGCTGGCTGCGCCGGAGCTTCGCGTCGGCCTCGATGGCGGCAGCTTCGTCGGCTTCCTTCTTGGCAAGCAGTGAATCCTTGAAGTGCCGAAGCGAGCCCGTGACCTGGCCGATCTCGTCGTTGCGGCCCGTTGCGGGGATCTCGACCTCGTGCTGACCGGCGGCGAGCGTTCCGATCACGTCGGCGAGCTTCGCCAGCGGCGTCACCACGCGGCTGCGCAGCATCATGGTCACGCCGGCGAGAGTGCCGAGCAGCGCCAACACGGCGACGCCGGCGAGCGCGAGCATCGCAAGCGCACCATCGCGCGCAGCTGAGGCGCGCTCGGCCGCTTCCGCGAGCGCGGCATCGCGCACGCCGTAGAACATCTGGATCGCGGGCACGATGATCTTCGCGAGGTTGTCGGCGTCGGAGCTATACTTGCCGTCACTCCGCGCTGCGGGGATTTCCTTGTCCACGGCGATCGCGGCATTTCCAAAATAGGATTCCGTTGCCGCCTTCATCGCGGCCGCTATGCGGACCGGATTTCCGATTTGGTCGATGCCGGCCTCGATACGCTCGCGGTCGGCCTCCACGCGACCCTGCATGCGATCCATCAACGACAATTCGGCCGCCGTGAGCGGGCGGCGTGCGGACAGCGCCGGGGACAGCGTGGCAGCACGGCTGCCGGCGGACACCCGCAGATCCTGCGCGGTCCGCGCCAGGCTCAACAGTGCCGCAAGCGAGGAATCCGCATTGATGACCTTCGCTTCGAGCCGGTTCATCACGGGTTCTATATTGGCGAGGACCTCGGCAACACCGGGCAGGAAGCCCTTGATCGCGGCGCTGTCGCGTGCCGCCAGAGCAAGGCCCATTGCACGATCTGCCGACGCGGTGATCTCCTTCAGTCGCCGCGCGGCGCGGTCGAGATTTTCACTGATTGCTGCGCCGTCATCCAGCACCATGATGGCGCGCTTTGCGGCCTCGAAGCCGCCTTCGGCGGCTTTCGCGGCCTTTGCGGCGGCCTCGAGCTGAGCCTGGGTCGCAGCCGCTTCCTGGAAGATCGGGCCGATATAGGGAGCGCGAAGACTGGCGACGTGCTGGCTGGCCATCAGCGTCGCACCGAAAGCATCGACCGTCTTGATCGCGTCGGAGCGGTTCGTGAAGATGCGGGCCTGGGGTATCAGCACCTCGGCGCCGAGGATGACCGCAAAAACCGTCACCGTCAGCATCGACAGCGCAAAAAGCTTCCCAATCCGCATAAGGTCCCCCGAGTCCGTTTTCTGCAATGTCGAAAACCTAAACGCCGCCCGCTAAGACCCCGTTAAACACGGAGTCCCGTAGTTCCACGTGCGCCCGCGTGAGCTTGTTGGATCACCCCTTCCGCCACGCGGTTCCGGCGGGCTCCAATGCGACGAAACCGACGGCATTTCCGCGCCCAATACCTATATCGAGGCATGTGCCACCCATCCGGCCATACTCCCTTACCTCGGAACGCCAATGCTATCGGTCGAACTCGCCGTCGTCGTCGTCCTGATCGTCATCAATGGCCTCTTGTCCATGTCCGAGCTGGCCGTGGTCTCGTCCCGCCCGGCCCGGCTGTCGCTGCTCGCCGCCAAGGGCATTCGCGGCGCGGAGCGGGCGCTGATTCTGGCGGCAGATCCCGGCAAATTCCTCTCGACGGTGCAGATCGGCATTACGCTGGTCGGTGTGCTCTCCGGCGCATTCTCGGGCGCGACGCTCGGACAACGGCTGACGCAGTGGCTGCTCGAGCTTGGCTTGTCCCCCGGCATTGCCGACATCGTCGGCGTCGGCATGGTCGTCACGCTCATCACCTACGCCACCCTGATCGTCGGCGAGCTGGTGCCGAAACAGGTGGCGCTGCGCGACCCCGAGAGCATCGCGGTGAGGGTTGCGCCGGCGATGCACGTGCTTGCGAAGGTCTCGCTGCCGCTGGTCTTCCTGCTCGACGTCTCCGGCAGGCTGATCCTCACTTTGCTCGGCCGGGGCGGCAAGTCGGAGGAGAAGGTCTCGGAGGACGAGATCCATCACCTCGTCCGCGAGGCCGAGAGCGCAGGCGTGCTCGAGCCCGGCGAAAAGGAGATGATCGCCGGCGTGATGCGGCTCGGCGACCGGCCGGTCGGTGCGGTCATGACGCCGCGCACGGAGGTCGACGAGATCGACCTGAACGACGATTTGGCCGCCATCCAGGCGATCATCGCCAAGAGCCCGCACTCGCGCTTTCCCGTCTCCGATGGCGACCGCGACAAGCCGATCGGCGTGCTCCAGGCCAAGGACCTGCTGGTCGCTTATATGAACGAACGCAACCCGGACCTGCGCGCGCTCGTGCGTGAAGCGCCCGGCATCCCGGCCTCGGCCGACGCGCGCGACGTGCTGACCATCCTGAAGACCGCTCCGGTTCACATCGGCTTCGTCTACGACGAATACGGTGGCTTCGAAGGCATGGTGACGGCCGCCGACATCCTCGAGTCGATCGTCGGCGCCTTCCATTCGGAAGCGGGACCGCCGGAGCCGGCCTATGTCAGGCGCGCAGACGACTCGTTCCTGATCTCCGGCTGGATGCCGGTCGATGAATTCGGCGAGCTGCTCGGCATCGAATTGCCGCCACACCGCTACAACACGGTGGCGGGCCTGGTGCTGCAGCAGTTCAGCGCGCTGCCCGACGCCGGCGATGCCTTCGACTTCGGCGGCTGGCATATCGAGGTGATCGATCTCGATGGACGGCGCATCGACAAGATCCTGGCGAGCCGGTTGAGCGAGGTCGAGACGGGGTGAGTGAGCGATAGCGCGAATGCGTACGCAGGTGTGGCGGATGTTGCCGCGTCCGCTCCGCTTCGCTTGTCCGGGACGACAGTTGGTGCTTGCAGCACGCGCTCGCGCCGAACAACCCTCACCCGAACCTCACCCCGATCCGCTTCTCCTTGCGCCAGGCCACGGTGCAGGACCGATGCGTTCCGTCGGCCTGGAGAAACAGGGTGAAATGATCGGGGATGCCGACCGGGCTGGTGACGTCGAGCGCGGCACCGGTGTCGGACAGGTTGCGGACGGTACAGTCGATCGCGCCGCCGCCGAACTCGATCGTTCCGGCCTTCAGCACGCGATGCCTCGCCTTGTCGCGCCGTTCGTCCATGGGCACAACCTACACCCAAAGTTGAAGCAAACGTTAAACACAGCCCCGCTTGCGGAGAATTTCCCCGCCGGCCGGGGCGACGGTCACAGCGCCGGCTGGAACGTGTCTGCCTGTGCCATCCGCCAGGCGTCGCGGAAGCGCGGATCTTCCGTGCCTTCGAGCAGCTCGCCCGGGCGCAGCGCCGGATAGAGCTGCGCGAAGGACTGCACGTGGGTGGTCGACGTCCGTTGGCTGAAATGGATCGGGCGCAGTTGCTGCGGATGTTCGAGGCCGGCGGCGGCAATCAGCTCGGTGAGCGAATGCAGCGTCGCGTGGTGATAATTGTGCACGCGGTCGATCTTGAGCGGCACGTAGAGCGCGCGCGCGCGCGACGGGTCCTGGGTCGCGACCCCGGTCGGACAGCGGTCGGTGTGGCAGCTCAGCGACTGGATGCAGCCGAGCGAGAACATGAAGCCGCGCGCCGAGTTGCAATAGTCGGCGCCGATCGCCATCGCCCGTGCCATGTCGAAGGCGGTCGCGATCTTGCCGGAGGCGCCGACCTTGATGCGGTCGCGCGCATTGATGCCGATCAGCGCGTTGTGGACGAAATTGACGCCCTCGCGCATCGGCATGCCGAGATGGTCCATGAACTCCAGCGGCGCGGCGCCGGTGCCGCCCTCATTGCCGTCGACGACGATGAAATCGGGATAGATGCCGGTCTGAAGCATCGCCTTGCAGATCGCCAGGAATTCCCAGGTATGGCCGATGCACAGCTTGAAGCCGGCCGGCTTGCCGCCGGAAAGGCGGCGCATCTCGGCGATGAACTGCATCATGCCAACCGGCGTGGAGAAGGCGCGGTGCGAGGCGGGCGAGATGCAGTCCTCACCCATCGCGACGCCGCGGATCTTGGAGATTTCCTCCGAGACTTTCGCGGCCGGCAGCACGCCGCCATGGCCGGGCTTGGCACCCTGGCTGACCTTCAGCTCGACCATCTTGATCTGGTCGTCGCCGGCCACGCGCGCGAACGCTTCCGGATCGAAGGTGCCGTCGAGATGGCGGCAGCCGAAATAGCCGGAGCCGATTTCCCAGATGATGTCGCCGCCCATCTCGCGATGATAGGGGCTGACGCCGCCCTCGCCGGTGTCGTGCGCGAAGCCGCCCTTCTTTGCGCCGGCATTGAGAGCACGCACGGCGTTGGCGCTGAGCGCGCCAAAGCTCATCGCGGAGATGTTGAACACCGATGCCGAATAGGGCTTCTTGCAGTCGGGGCCGCCGATGCCGATGCGGAACTTCTCTTGTGCATGCGTCTTCGGCGAGGCCGAGTGATGCATCCACTCGTAGCCCTGGCGGTAGACGTCCTCCTGGGTGCCGAATGGACGCTTGTCGAGCTCCATCTTGGCGCGCTGATAGACCACCGCGCGGGTGTCGCGCGAGAACGGCATGCCGTCCTTCTCGCTCTCGAAGAAGTATTGCCGCATCTCGGGGCGGATCTCTTCGAGCAGGAAGCGGATATGCGCCGAAATCGGATAGTTGCGCAGCACCGCGTGGCTCTTCTGCAGGAGATCGCGAACGCCGAGCAGCGTCAGCGCGCCGAAGATCAGGATCGGGATCAGCAGGATGTCGAAGATCTTGCGGTCGGCGATGCCGATGCCGATCAACAGCGCGGTGACGACCGCGCAGATCGTCAGCACGATGAAGCGCGGCGAAAATGGCAGCAGCAGGGTTTCCATGATCCCCTCTTCCGCCAGCGGCAGGCGTTTGGGGGATGAGTGTTGGGAGGATACCTGCGTCTTGTCGTCGTCGGCCACGATTCCGATCCTCTCGCCAGCATGAGGCGGCACGATACGCCCGCGCCTGTCATACGGATATGACGCGGCCCTTGTTTCAGGCTAGCGAATTCGGCCGAGACAAATCAATCGGCCGGCGGGCGGGTGCGGTGCAGCAAAGAGGTGGGACGGAAGAGACGGCCGGGCCACGGGCGCCTTAATGGGCTGCGCGAGGGCCACACCGCATCCCCCAAGGGCTCAGCTATCGTCCCGGGCGAGCGTCAGCGCAGACCCGGGACCCAACTACAGGATTTTGTGATGAGAGAAAGCCGTCTCTCCGAGTCTTCGCCTAACCACGGCCTGTGGCTATGGGTCCCGGATCGGCGCGCGCGTGGCGCGCTTGTCCGGGACGACGACTGAGGCGAAGGGCTAGCAGTCCAGTACGACGGAGAGCTTCGCGAACCGGGCTTACCGCTCGACGAAGGCCTTCTCGATCACGAAATGGCCGGGCTTGTTGCCGCTTCCCTCGATGAAGTCGCGGCCTTCGAACATCAGCTTCAGCTCTTCCAGCATCGCCGGGCTGCCGCACATCATGACGCGGTCGGTGGCGATGTCGAGCGGGCCCTGGCCGATGTCGTTGAAGATCTGCTCGGAGCTGATGAGGTCGGTGATGCGGCCGCGATTCCTGAACGGCTCTCGGGTCACGGTCGGATAGTAGATGAGCTTGTCCGCGAGCAGCTCGCCGAACAGCTCGTCTTCGCGCAAGGACGCGACCAGCTTCTCGCCATAGGCGAGCTCCGAGACCTGGCGGCAGCCGTGCACCAGCACGATGGATTCGAACTGGTCATAGACCTCGGGGTCCTTGATCAGGCTCGCGAAGGGCGCAAGGCCCGTCCCCGTCGAGAGCAGCATCAGCCGCTTGCCGGGGATGAGATTGTCGGTGATCAGCGTGCCGGTCGCCTTGCGGCCGACGAGGATGGTGTCGCCTTCCTTGATCTTCTGCAGGCGCGAGGTCAGCGGTCCGTCCTGCACCTTGATCGAGAAGAACTCGAGCTCTTCCTCGTGGTTGGCGCTCGCCATGCTGTAGGCGCGCAGCAGCGGACGGCCGTCGACTTCGAGGCCGATCATCGCGAACTGGCCGTTCTGGAAGCGGAAGCCGGTATCGCGCGTGGCGCGGAAGCTGAACAGCGTGTCGGTCCAGTGCTGGACGGACAGAACCTTCTCTCGGTAAAACGCGCTCATGATTTTCGCTATTCCGAATAATTGCGGTTTTTCGGGCAACAGCGTTGCCCGGCCCTGAAAACGGGGCGGACACCATTGCCATGGCGGAGGATTTCGCGTGTGTGATCTACGCCATTGAGACCAATAATCAACCTCGTTTCGGATGCAATTGATGCCGATCAAACCGGCATTTGCGATGGAATTGGCCGCGTTATCAATGAATCTGCTGCCTGCCCCGCCCGGAGGGCAATTTCTTTTCCCTCCGGGGCGGGATTGCAGCACTTAATTTCCGTGGCGCTCGCGAGAATTTCATTAAGAATAGCTCTGATTTTCCCCCGCGTTCGGCGCCAATGCCCGCATTTTTGCGGCTTTCGGCGACAGGAACAACAGACATGGCAAGCGGCGAGCGAATCTTCGTTCAGGCGATCAGACGCTATTGTGCGGACCACGGCATCGCCGTCGATGTTCGCGCCGACGGCTGGCTGATCGCAATGCGCCGCGGCCGAACGCGCCATTTCGCGTTCGGCTACGACATCGGCCTCAACAGCGCCATCGCGCACCGCCTCGCCAGCGACAAGTCCGCGACATCAGAGGCATTGGCGCTGGCGGACGTGCCCTGCATTCCCCATCAGCTCTTTCTCAATCCGAAGCTCGGCAGGAATGTCGTTGGCGTCGGCTGGCGGGATGCAATGCTCCAACTGTTCCACGACCATTCGCAAGGCGTGGTGGTGAAGCCGAACGAGGGGACATCAGGACGCTCGGTGTTCAGGGTGACGACGGAGGCGGAGCTCGACCACGCCGTTGCCGAGGTCTTCTCGATGAGCGCCGGGCTCGTGATCTCGCCCTATCTGCCGATCGAGGACGAGGTCCGTGTCGTGCTGCTCGAGGATGTGCCCCTCGTCGTCTACAGCAAGCAGCGTGGCATCGACTGGCGACACAATCTCGATGCCGGCGCAAAGCCGGACTTGCTGGAGGACGGCAAGGATCGCGCGGCTTGCGTGAAGCTCGCTATCGATGCTGCGCGCGCCATCGGCATTGTCTTCGCCTCAATCGACCTTGTCCGTGTCGATGGCGAGTGGCGCGTGCTGGAAATCAATTCCGGCGTGATGATGGAGGCGCTGGGCAGGCTGCATCCGGAACTGGTGCAAGCGACATACGATGCGGCGCTGGACCGGGTGTTTGGACAGACAAGCTGAGGCACAGACTTCGACGGCGATCTCTGACGATCGCCTTGCGCGATTCAAGACAGTAGCCGATCGGGCGGCGCGATCGCGTTGGCAGGATGTTCCCGTTGTGAAATGGAACGCTGCGATCTAGCCTTCGGACAGCGCACAACGAATGCGGCCTGCGACGTGAATCTGCGGCGGGCATCAACAATCAAGATAATCGAAGAAGGAAACGCCATGAGCGGCAACATCAATCGCCAGATTCTGCTGGTGGAAAAGCCCAGCGGCAAGCTCGGTCCCGAACATTTCAAGATGGTCGAGGGCGCGATGCCGGAGCCGAAAGACGGCGAGGCCCTGCTGCGCGTGCGCTACATCTCGCTCGACGCGGCCAACCGCGCCTGGATGCATGGCGCGACCTACCGCTCCGCAGTCGAGGCCAACAGCGTGATGGCCGGTGGCGCCATTGCCGAGGTCGTCAGCTCGAAGGCGCCGGATCTGGCCGCCGGCGACATCGTGTTCGGCGACACCGGCTGGCAGGAATTTGCCGCCGTGGCTGCAAAGCATCTCACCAAGATGCCGAAGCTCGAGCCAATGACGCACCTGCTCAGCGTGTTCGGCATCGCCGGCCTCACCGCATATTTCGGCCTGCTGGAGATCGGCAAGCCCAGGGAGGGCGAGACGGTCGTGGTCTCCGCGGCCGCAGGCTCGGTCGGCTCGATCGTCGGACAGATCGCCAAGATCAAGGGATGCCGCGTGGTCGGCATCGCCGGCGGCGCGGACAAATGCAACTGGCTGACCTCCACGCTCGGCTTCGATGCCGCCGTGGACTACAAGGACGGCGCGGTGTTCAAGGCGTTGCGCGCAGCGGCGCCGAAAGGCATCGACGTTTATTTCGACAATGTCGGCGGCGACATTCTGGAGGCCTGCCTGCCACAGATGAACAATTACGGCCGCATCGCCTGCTGCGGCGCGATCTCGCAATATGACGGCGCGCCTGCCGCACATGGCCCGCGCGGCGTGCCCGGCCTGATCGTGGTGAAGCGGCTCGTCATGCAGGGCTTCATCGTGATGGACTACATGAAGGACAGCGAGCGCGCACTCGCCGATCTCCAGGCCTGGGTGAAATCCGGCAAGCTCAAGGTGCAGGAGGACATTCTCGACGGCCTCGAGAACACACCGAAAGCACTGATCGGATTGCTTGCTGGCGAGAACCGCGGCAAGCGCATGGTCAAGCTCTGACGGCGCAATTGCACTGGCATAATTGACTTGCGGGTGGCGCCAAAGCGGCGAATGATGCCGCATGCGAGGCGCCACTCGCGACAATTGCGATTGCACTGCATTTTAGAGAATCATCGGCGCTACCGATGGGGCGGGAAATCATCAGATGTTCAACACGTTGAAGCATGCATCGGCGCGCACGGCGTTGCTGGCGACGGCGCTTTTCGCAACTGCAACGGGAGCGCTCGCGCAGACCGAGGCGCAGAAGAGCGCCATCCGGTCCGCATGCCGCTCGGACTTCATGGCGCATTGCTCGAGCGTGACGCCCGGCGGAGTGGAGGCGGTTCAATGCCTCGCCAAGAACATGTCGAGCCTGTCGTCGGGGTGCCAGGCTGCGGTTCGCGCGGTCGAGCCGGCTGCAGCGCCGAAGACCGAAGCGGCGCCCGCCAAATCCGAGCCGGCCAAATCCGAGCCGGCCAAAACGGAAGCGGCGCCCGCCGCCGAGCCGGCGGCCAAGCCGGCTGCAGCGGCCGCGCCCAAGCCAGCAGCAGCAAAGCAGCCGAGCCCCGCGCAGGTTTCGGCGATCAAGAGCGCCTGCCGCGGGGACTATCCGAAGGTCTGCGCCAGTGTGCCGCCCGGCGGCGCGCCCGCGATCGAATGCCTGGAGAAGAACAAGGCGAAGGTGTCGGCCGGTTGCGCCAAGGCCGTGGACGCGGCTTTCGGTGGCGGAGCGGCGGCGACGGCGCCCGCTTCGGGTGCTGCACCGGCCGCCGCGGCGGCGCCTGCCGCGGCACCGGCCGCCATCGTGCTGCGGCCATTGCTCCCGCGCGAAGAGCTGTTCATCGCGCGGTCGGCTTGCGGCGCCGACATCCGCACCCTCTGCGCCGGCGTGGCGCCCGGCGGCGGCCGGATCATCCAATGCATTTCCAACCGGGCGGCATCGCTCTCGCCGGCCTGCAGGGACGTGCTTGCGCCGTTCGCGGCGAGGTAAGACGAAGCGGATGATGGACGTCCGCAGCACGGAGATGAATTGCGACGTGCGCGATCGGATGCTCGCACGCTGACACGGATAATTTTCTTCAGGCGCAGTTTCGACCACGACAAGCCCAGGGAGAACAACATGCGTTCATTGCTGCTCGTTGCTTCTGCGTTCCTCGCCTTCGCAGCCACCATGACCTTCGAGGCCGCCGATGCCAACGCGGTGGTGTGCGCCCGCGGCGTCGTTCGCGCCGGCTGCGCCGGGCCGAACGCGGCCGTCGTGGTTCGCAAGCCGGTTCCGGTGGTCCGCTGCACCAGGGTGCTGGTGAACGGGGTCTATGTGAAGCGCTGCGTCTGATGCGCGAATAGCCAAGCCGACGCGGTTTGGCTATGATTCCGGCCTGACGGTTCGGATGCGCGCAAAACGTGTGTCCGAATGATGAGTTTCGGCGGGCCGGCGCCCGGCGGATAATTCCGCTGGCGCAGGACGCCGGAGCACATTAGTCTACCCCTAGATAGTAAGTATACTGTCAATTAGGGAGGCAGACGTTGCGGATCGCCGTGATTGGCGGGGGGCCCGGTGGGCTCTACTTCGCCTATCTCTGGAAGAAGCGTCACCCTGAGGATCAGGTCGACCTGTTCGAACAGAACCCGGCCGACGCGACCTGGGGCTTTGGCGTCGTGTTCTCCGATCAGGCCCTTGAATTCCTGCGCGCCGACGACCCCGAAACCGTCGATGCGATCGCGCCGCATATGGAGAGCTGGGAGAACATCACGCTGAACCTCGGCGGCGACAGCGTCGCCATCGACGGGGTCGGCTTCTCCTCGATCGGGCGGCTCGAGCTCCTGAGATTCCTGCAGCAGCGCGCGCTCGACGTCGGCGTCACGCCGCGCTTCGATACGCCGGTCCACGCCATCGACCAGCTCAACGGGCACGATCTGATCGTCGCCGCGGACGGGCTGAACTCGCTGGTGCGCCGCGCCTATGAGGGCGATTTCGGCACCTCGCTGTCCTACTCCTCCAACAAGTTCGTCTGGTACGGCACCTCGAAGCGGTTCGACACGCTGTCGCAGACCTTCGTGAAGACCGACCGCGGCGCCTTCAACGCCCATCATTACCGCTACTCGCCGGCCATGAGCACCTTCCTGGTCGAATGCGACCATGCAACCTGGCAGGCCTACGGCTTCGCCTACAAGGACGTCGAGCAGTCCAAGGGCGTCTGCGAGGAGGTATTCGCCGATACGCTCGGCGGCCATTGCCTCGTCTCCAACAAATCGGTCTGGCGCAACTTTCCCTGGGTCTGGAACGAGCACTGGTCGTTCAAGAACATGGTGCTGCTCGGCGACGCCCTGCATTCCGCGCATTTCTCGATCGGTTCGGGCACGCGGCTTGCGATCGAGGACGCCATTGCGTTGGTCAAGGCGCTGGAATCGGATGCGCATCTTGCCACCGCCCTGCATCGCTACCAGGCCGCGCGAAAACCGGTGGTGCAGAAGCTCGTCAATGCCGCTCGCACCAGCGCGTTCTGGTACGAGCATTTCGCACAGCACATGCAGCTCGACTTGATGGACTTCGCCTACAGCTACATCACCCGCTCCGGCCGTATCGACGATTCCCGGCTGCGCGCGATGTCGCCGGGCTTCATGGCCCGCTACGAGGCGGCCAGGAACGGCGGAGACGAGGCATGAGCAACGAGATTCGCGACCAGGTGCCCGCCGACAGCGAGGGGGCTCGCGAGATCGGCTTTGCCGTTCCGCAAACCTACAACGCCAGCCGCGTGCTGTTCGACAATCTCGCCAAGGGCCGCGGCGACAAGATCGCGCTGTTGGGTCCCGCGGGCACGCGGACCTATGCGCAGCTCTGCGCGGAGGCTTGCCGCTGGGGCAACGGCTTTGCATCACTCGGCCTCACGCGCGGCGACCGCGTGCTCTTGTTCCTGGACGACACCCCGGCCTATCCGGCCGCCTTCTTCGGGGCGGTGCGCGCCGGCTTCGTGCCGCTCCTGATCAACACGCTGACGCCGCCGGATCTGCTGCAATTCTATCTCGCCGATTCCGGCGCGAACGTTGCCGTGGCGGATGCCGAGTTCTGCGCGCGCTTCGACCTGGAAGCCTGCAAGGACACCGGTCTGCGCACGCTGATCGTCGTCAATGGCGAGGTGCGCGATCATGCGGCACCGAAAGCGGTTGCGGCGGCAAACTGGCTCGCTCAGTTCCCGGCCGAGTTGGCCGAAGCGCCCACGCACCGCGACGAGATGGCGTTCTGGATGTATTCCTCGGGGTCGACCGGACGGCCCAAGGGCATCGTGCATCTCCAGCACGACATGGCCTATAGCGAAGCCGCCTTTGCGCAGAGCGTGCTGAAGCTGACGCCTGACGACATCTGCTTTTCCGTACCGAAAATCTTCTTCGCCTACGGCTTCGGCAATTCCGTTACTTTCCCGTTCTCTGCGGGCGCGGCGACACTGCTGCTTCCGGGCCAGCCGAAGCCCGCCTCGATCTTTGCCGCGATCGCGCAGTACAGACCGACGGTCTTCTTCGGCCTGCCGACGCTCTATACGTCGCTGACCAAGGCTGACGGCGCAGACAAGACCGACTTCTCGTCATTGCGCATGGCGCTTTCCGCCGCCGAGGTGCTCTCGGCCGAGGTCTTCAACGGCTGGAAGACGCTCACCGGCCTCGAGATCGTCGAAGGCCTCGGCTCGACCGAGGTGCTGCACATCTATCTCTCGAACCGGCCCGAGCGGAAGAAGCTCGGCGCGGCAGGCCTGCGCGTCCCCGGCTACGAGGTCGCGCTCCGCGACAAGGACGGCCGCGACGTCGCCGACAACGAGGAAGGCATCTTGTGGGTGCGCGGCGATTCCAACACGCCGCTGTACTGGAACCGGCCGGACAAATCCGCCGAGACCATCCGCGAGGGAGGGTGGATCTACACCGGCGATCGTTTCGTCCGCGATGCCGATGGCTTCCACTTCTTCCGCGGCCGCGCCGATGATCTCATCAAGATCTCGGGTCAGTGGGTCTATCCGCTCGAGGTCGAGCTCTGCCTCGCCGACCACCCCGAGATCCGCGAATGCGCGGTGTTCGCCGCCGAGCTGCCGGACCGCCGCATGACGCTGAAGGCGGTCGTGGTGATGAACAACCGCACCGTTAACCCGGGTGACGCGACGCGGCGGCTGCAGGACTATGTGAAGGGCAAGCTGCTGCCCTACAAATATCCGCGCGAGGTGATCTTCACCGACGAGCTGCCGAAAACCGGCACGGGGAAGATCGATCGGCAGGCGTTGTTGAGGATGTGAGGGGACGGCGCCACCACAGTCTCGGTGTCGTCCCCGCGAACGCGGGGACCCACACGCCGCAGCGGTGGTTGTCGCGCGAGATGATCATTGCCTTTCTTCGCCAAACTATTGCTGCGGCGGATGGGTCCCGGATCTGCGCTTCGCTTGTCCGGGACTACAGTTGAACTCTGCGCTGTTGTCGTGGCGCCGCCCCTCACCCCGCCTTGCCCAGATGCTCCAGCGCATCTTCCGCCCGCAACGGCACGCGTGAGGCCTCGTTGTTGAGATCGACGAGCTGCACGAGCAGACCCATCAGCGTCTTGCGGTCTGCCGGCTTCAGCGGCTCCAGCATGCGCGCCTGGGCGCGCTCGACGGCGGGGATGATCTCGCGCAGGATCGCCGCGCCCGCCTTCGTCAGGTAGAGCAGCTTGATCCGCTTGTCCTCGGGCGCAGGCCTGCGCTCGACAAAATCCTTGGCTTGTAGCCGCTCGATCACGCTGCCGAGCGTCGAGCGGTCGAAGGCGATCACCGCCGACAGCCGCGTCGCGTCGATGCCGGGGTGGGTGTGGATCGCGATCAGCGCCGCATATTGCACCGGCGTCAGGTCGAACGCCTTGCACTCCTCCATGAAGATCGAGACCGCGATCTGCTGCATGCGCCGGAACAGATAGCCCGGCGCGGCATAGACTGCGTCGATCGTGATCGGAGCGGACGGCTTACTCGGCATCGGGCTGCTTCTCTGGTGCGGCTTCGATGAAGGCCGGCAGCGCCTTGGCGGCGGCTTCCGCCTTCAGCAGGCGCGGATAGGCGGAGACGTCGACACCGAAGCGGCGCGCATTGGCGAGCTGCGGCACGAGGCAGAGATCAGCCAGCGTCGGCGCATCGCCGAAACAGAACGGACCCGGCTCGTCCTTGATCAGCGTTTCGCAGGCCGACAGCCCCTCGCGGTTGACCCACGCCGCCCAGTCCTGGACCTTCTCCTCGGGCAGACCGAGTTCGCGCAGCCGCGCCAGCACCTTCAGGTTCTGCACCGGATGGGTGTCGCAGGCGATCGCCAGCGCAAACGCCCGCACCTTGGCGCGCTGCAGCGGATCCTTCGGCAGCAGCGGCGGATTGGGGTGCGTCTCGTCGAGCCATTCGATGATCGCCACCGATTGGGTCAGCACTGTCCCCGCATCGCTCTCCAACGCCGGCACCAGGCCTTGCGGGTTGATGGCGAGATAGGCGGGCGCGCATTGCTCGCCCTTGCGAAGATGATGCGGCAGATGCTCGGCGCCGAGACCTTTGAGATTCAGCGCGATCCGCACGCGATAAGCGGCGCTGGAGCGGAAATAGCCGTGCAGCTTCATCGAGACCTCCCTTGTTCCGTCCATTCCGGGGCTCGCGAAGCAGGAGCCCGGAATGACGACGACCTTGTATGTCGTTCCCTACGTTGACGCTACCTAGATCGTCAGTATACTGTCAATCAACAAACGATCGGGAGCAGCAACCATGGAAGCCGTGACCAAGACGCCGGAACGCGAGGCGTTCTACAGGAAGATCGACGGCGAAAACCTCACCGCGCTATGGACGGTGATGAGCGACCTGATCACGCCGGAGCCCAAGAGCGCCTGCCGCCCGCACCTCTGGAAGTTCGAAATCATCCGCGACTACATGGTTGAAGCCGGCAAGCTCATCACCGCCAAGGAGGCCGAGCGGCGCGTGCTGGTGCTGGAGAACCCGGGCCTGCGTGGGCAATCCAAGATCACAACGTCGCTCTATGCCGGCGTGCAGATGGTGGTGCCGGGCGACGTCGCGCCGGCGCATCGCCACAGCCAGTCCGCACTGCGCTTCGTGCTTGAAGGTAAAGGAGCACACACCGCCGTCGACGGCGAGCGCACCGCGATGGAGCCCGGTGATTTCATCATCACGCCATCGATGACATGGCACGATCATTCCAACGAGACCGGCGAGCCGATGTTCTGGCTCGACGGCCTCGACATCCCCTTGGTGCAGTTCCTCGACTGCTCCTTCGCGGAAGGCTCGAAAGAGGACCAGCAGAAGATCACAAAACCCGCGGGCGACAGCTTTGCGCGCTACGGCCACAATCTCTTGCCGGTCGACGTGAAGCGTTCGTCGAAGACCTCGCCGATCTTCAGCTATCCCTATGCCTACACGCGTGAAGCGCTGGAGAAGGCGAGGACGAGCCAGGAATGGGACGCCTGCCACGGGCTGAAGCTGAAGTTCAGCAATCCCGAGACCGGCGATTTCGCGATGCCGACGATCGGCACCTTCATCCAGCTGCTGCCGAAGGGATTTAAGACCGCGCGTTATCGCGCGACGGATGCGACGGTGTTCTGCCCGATCGAGGGCCGCGGCCGCAGCCGCATCGGCGATACCGTCTTCGAATGGGGCACGCGCGATTTGTTCGTGGTGCCGAGCTGGCACTGGGTCACACACGAGGCCGAGGACGACGCCGTGCTGTTCAGTTTCTCGGACCGGCCGGTCCAGCAGAAGCTGGATCTGTTCCGGGAGGACAGAGGCAACGCATGATGCTCTCGTAGGGTGGGCAAAGGCGCCCTTGCGCCGTGCCCGCGTCTTCGCGACTCATGAGGCGGCGGGCAGGCTCGCGCTTTGCCCACCACGGCAGCGGTGAATTTTGGCTACCGCCAGTGCAACAGCCGCGTCTCCAGCCAGCCGATCACCTTGCCGATCGCGAGCCCGAACACCGACAGGATCACCACGCCCGCGAGCAGCTGATCGGTCTGCATCAGATTGCCGGCCTGGAGCACGAAGGCGCCGATGCCGTATTGGGCGCCGATCATCTCGGCACTGACGACGAGCAAGAGCGCGACCGATGCCGTGATGCGGAAGCCGGCGAGGATCGCGGGCAGTGCGCCAGGCCAGATCACCTTGCGCACGATGGTCGCGAACGGCACGTTGAAGCTCTGCGCCATGCGGATCAGGTTGCGCGGCACCGCGTCGACGCCGCTATAGACCGAGATCGCGGTCGAGAAGAACACCCCGAGGGCAATGGTCGCGACCTTCGGCTCTTCGCCGATGCCGAGCCAGAGTATCAGAAGCGGCAGCAGCGCGATCTTCGGGATCGGGAACAGCGCCGAGATGAAAGTGATACCGACGCTGCGCGCGAGCCGCGACAAGCCGATGGCGAAGCCGACGGCGACGCCCGCCGCTGTCCCCAGCAGCCAGCCGATGCCGATACGCAGCAGCGACGCCGACAGATGCTGCCAGAGCGCGCCCGAGATCGCGAGCTGGTAGATCGCGCGCGCGATCGCCGATGGTGTCGGCAGAAACAATGAATTGACGAGGCCGGCGCTGCCGGCCGCCTGCCAGATCGCGATGACGAGGGCGAGCGCGATCCAGCCGCCGAACCGGCTCGACGCCGGCACGAAGCCGGCGCCGCGAAAGCGGACGCGCCGCGTCGTCTCGTCCTTCGCAGGTGTCCCAGCACGGTCAAGCATGCTGGACCTCGCGCTCGGCATCGATGGCCTCGTTGCGGATCAGCGACCAGATCTGGTTCTGCAGCGCCAGCAGCTTCTCGCGCACCGCAGCTTCGGCGCGCGCGGCCCGTGACATCGGCACGGCCACTACCTCGCGGATACGGCCGGGCCGCCGCGACAGCACCACGATACGGTCTGCAAGCCGCGCCGCCTCTTCGAGATTGTGGGTGACATACACCGCGCCCATGCCGCCATCGGCGAGCAGGCGGACGAAATCCTCCATCAAGAGTTCGCGGGTCTGCGAATCCAGCGCCGACAGCGGCTCATCCATCAAGAGGATGGCGGGCTTGACCGCGAGCGCGCGCGAAATGCCGACGCGCTGGCGCATGCCGCCGGAAAGCTGCTTGGGATAGGCTTTGCGGAAATCAGTCAGCGTCGTGCGGCGCAAGGCGTCCTCGACCAGCGCGCGGCGCTGCGCGGCCGAAAGCTGGGTATGCAGCAGCGGAAATTCGACGTTCTCCTCGACCGTAGCCCAGGGCAGCAGCGCAAAATCCTGGAACACGAAGGTCAGCGGATTGAGACTGTCCGCCGGCGGCGCGCCGCGCAGCTCGGGCGCGCCGGAGGTCGGCTGCAACAGTCCGCCGAGGATCGACAGCAGCGTGCTCTTGCCGCAGCCGGAAGGCCCCACGATCGCCACCACCTCGCCGGCGCTGACGGTGAAGGAGACGTTGTCGAGCACGGCAAGCTCGCCGAAGCGATGGGTGATGTGGTTGGCGATCAGGTCCATTCGGCATCTCCCGGTCTCACCCCGTCATCCTGAGGTGCGAGCGTTGCGATGCTCAGGCATCGCGACGGGAGCCTCGAAGGATGAGTGGCCCCGCTGCATCCGGGCCGTGCATCCTTCGAGGCGCGACTTGCGGAAGACCACAAATCGCGCACCTCAGGATGACGGGGATGGTTGGGAGCCAGTGACATCAATCCGCCTTCACATAGTCCTTGGCGATGATCGCATCCGCGTCAAAGCCCTTGTCGACGAAGCCCTGCTCCTGGAGCCATTTGATCTGGTTGTCGACGTTCTTCACGTCGAGTTTGCCATCGGGATCGATATAGGCGCAGTTGCCGACCACCTGCTCGACCGGCAGATTGGTGTACTTGGCGATGATTTCCAGCAGCGGCTTCGTCTTGTCGTTGATGGGCGCAACGCCGTCCTTCATCGCGGCGAGGATGACGTCGTGATATTCGCGGTCCGCCTTGGCGAGCGCGCCGAGCAGTTTCGTCACCAGCGCCTTGTTGGCCAGCGTCTTCGGCGAGGCGAACACCGCGCCCAATTGCCAGGGCGTCTCGTCACCAACCCACCCCAGGAATTTCGCGCCGCCCTCGTCCATCAGTTTTCGCGCCGTGGAGATCGGCAGCAGTGCCGCATCGACGGTCTCGCCCTTCAGTGCAGCCGCCGCATTCGACAGCGATTGCAACGGCACGATCTTCACCTCAGCGAGCTTGAAGCCGTATTTGTCGGCGAGCAGGCCGAGCGAATAGTGGAAGCTCGACCCGACCTGGGTCATCGCCACGCGCTTGCCGGCGAGATCCTTCGGCGTCTTCAACCCGGCCGCGTAGGCGTTGTTGCTGGCAAAATAGCCGATCAGGGGATAGCCGGCCTTCTCGCGGCTCATGCCGCCGATCACCTTCAGCGTGCCCTTGCCGGCGAGATTGTAGAGACCCGCGGTGAAGGCGGTGATGCCGAAATCGACATCGCCCGAGGTCGTCGCGACCGCGATCGGCTGCGCCGCGTCGAAGAATTTCAGCTCGACCTCGAGGCCGGCCTCGCGGAAATAGCCCTTGTCCTGCGCAATGAAAACCGGCGCAGAGGAGGACAGGCGCAACACGCCGATCCTGGCCTTGAGCGCGTCTTCGGCCCGGGCCGTGCCCACCGCCATAATCGCCAAAAGACTGGCTACCGCAAGCCGCGCAATCCCGATCATCCCGTTCCTCCCTCGTCGTTTCTCTCAGCAGTCCGTTAGAGGCCCTCAGGGGCCGGTTGATCCCGGCCGATGAAGGCGCCCTGTTGTTTCAACGTTTCCTGCAATTTTTCAACGGGGATGTCACGCGGGATCCGATTTCCGGACAGCGCCAGCGCCGCGGCGGAACCGGCCGCCTCCCCCATCACGAAACAGGCACCGGATACCCGGGCGGCCGACTGGCCCTCATGGGTCATCGAGGCACAGCGGCCGGCGACCAGGAGATTGTCGACGCCTTCGGGCACCAGCATCCGGTACGGCAGCTCGTTATAGCCGCGCGAGTCCGGGATCGGCGGGAAGGTGAAGACGACGTCACCGGGAACGTGGGCCTCGATCGGCCAACCATTGACGCCGATGGAATCGGTAAAGGAGGCGCAGCCGAGCACGTCCTCGCCGCTGAGCTGGTAGCCGCCCTTGATGCGGCGGGTCTCGCGGATGCCGAGCTGCGGCGGCAAATCGACGATGTAGGATTTTTCGAAGCCCGGCACGGTGCGCAGGAATTCGAACGCGGCAAGCGCCTGCTTGCGGCCCTCGATCTCGCCGCGGGTGAGATCGTCGGGCTCGACGCCGTTGATGGCGTGGCCATCCGCGCGCGCGACCTGCGTGAAGTTCACCCGCCATTCGATGCCGGATTTCTGCGGTCGCACGATCGCGCTTTTCCGTGGAAATTGATGCGTGCCGGCCGCGATGGCTTTCTCCATCAATTGCGGGATGGTCCGCCACGCTTCGCCCGCCTTCTCAGGATCGATGCCGTTGAGGCGGAGCATCATCGAAGGGTACAGCGGATGGCCATGCTGGTCGCCGATTTCGAACGGCGCGCCGGCCCAGACCGCGAGATCGCCGTCGCCGGAGCAATCGATGAATATCTCCGATCGCACCGCTCGCCGGCCGGCCTTGGTCTCGACCATCAGCGCGTCGATGCGGCGTTCGTTCCCCATCACCACGCCAGCGCCAAGCGCATGGAAGAGAATGTGCACATTGTGACTGGCGAGCAGCTCGTCGGCCGCGATCTTGTAGGCTGCGGTGTCATAGGCCTGGGCAAAGACCTTGCCAAGGATCAGATGCGGCGTGTTGAGGCCGCCCAGCCGATCGATGCGCGCCAGGAACTCCGAGGCCATGCCTTGCACCAGCCGGCGATGCTCGCCGTAGACATTGCCATGCAGGCCACAGAAATTGGTGACACCGGCCGCAGTGCCCATACCGCCGAGGAAGCCGTAGCGCTCGATCAGCAGCGTCTTTCGCCCAGCGCGCGCGGCTGAAGCCGCCGCGACGATGCCGGCCGGGCCGCCGCCGAGCACGACCACTTCGTACTCGCCATAAAGCGGCACCTGGCGTGCCGGTTCTTCGATCGTCGTGGCCCGCATGGCACGTCCCTTCCCGAACTCTCTTGCTTGGGTGCGACTATGAATTAACGCGAGGCGGGCTACAATCCGTCAAAATAGGCGATCAGCTTTCGCGAATCGAGAAAGGTCAAAATGGACATCCTCGTGAATCTCCAGGCCTTCCTCGCCACTGCAGACGCGACCGGCTTCTCGGCTGCTGCGCGAAAGCTCAACGTTTCGACCTCGGTCGTCGCCAAGCGCGTCACGCAGTTGGAAGCACGGATCGGCACGCCGCTGTTTCACCGCTCGACCCGGCAGTTGCGGCTCACCGAAGCCGGCCAGCGCTACGTGCATCGCGCGCGCGGGGTGGTGACCGACGCGACCGACCTGCTCTCGCGCATGGGCGAGAAAGGCCACGATCTCGTCGATCACTTGCGCATCAAGGCGCCGACCTCGCTGACGGTGGCACGGCTCGCCGATGCCTTCAGTGCGTTCCAGACCCAGAACCCGAAGCTCAAGCTCGATATCGTGCTGATCGATCGCCCGGTCGATCCCGTGACCGAGGGCTTCGACATCGCCATCGGCGCTTTCCCGCATTCGTTTGGCGGCGTGGTCGACGAGCCGCTCTGCGCGCTGAAGCGGCTGCTCTGCGCCTCGCCCGCCTATCTGAAGAAACATGGCACGCCAAAGCATCCGCGCGACCTCGTCGAGCATCGTTGCCTCAGTTTTCTGCCGACAGGCCCGGAGTGGATTTTCGACGGGCCGCGCGGCCGTATCAGCATCCAGGTCAGCCCGCTACTCTCCTCGAACGAGGGGCACGTGCTGGCGCGCAGCGCCATCGCCGGCAACGGCATCGCGTTGATCTCGCATTATCTCGTGGCGGATGCCTTGCGGGACGGCAGGCTGAAGCCGGTGCTACGCGACTTTCCGGTTCCGGAATTGTGGGTGAAGGCTGCGATCCCCGAGCGGCGCCGCAACGCAGCGGCTGTACAGGCGCTGCTGACACTGCTGAAAACATCACTGACGCCGTCGCTATAGGCGGCGGCGCTATCCCAGGATGGCGGTTGCTCTCCGACAATGGACCTGAGAGAAGGGGCCGCCATGGATTCGATTGTCATGAAACCTGCCCTGCCTGCCTTGATTGCTCTCGCGATCTCCGCCACCACCGCCGCAGCCGTGGAGCAGAACTGCCGCTTCATCCAAGCCAAGCCCGATCGCGAGGCCTGCTACAAGCGGCAGGAGGAAGAGCTCGCCGCGAAGCGCAAGCCGCCCGCACCCACGAACGATGGCACCACACTCGAAACGCTGCGCCAGATGCGGCAGGACGACGACGCCGTCTATCGCAGCATCAACAACATCTGCCGCGGCTGCTGAGCGGCCGGCTCAGCTCTAGCCGCCGCCCCACTTCGCCGCCCGCTTCTCGGCGAACGAGGCCAGCCCTTCCGCCGCTTCTGCGCTCTGGCGCTTGAGTGAATGCAGATGCACCAGCCGGGTGTACGCCGCATCGTCCACCGCCATACCGCCGAACGAGCTTTCGAGCGCGAGGCGCTTGGTCTCGGCCATCGCGTCGGGTCCGTTGGCGAGCAATTGCTCGACCACCTTGCGGCCTGCAGCTTCGAGTTCGGCGAGCGGCACGACCTCGTGAACGAGGCCGATGCGGCGGGCGTCCTCGGCACCAAAACGTTCGCCGGTCAGCGCGTAGCGGCGGACTTGCCGCACGCCGATGGCATCGCAAAGCTGCGGGATGATGATCGCAGCGGTGAGACCCCAACGCACCTCGGTGATGGAGAACAGGGCATTGTCGGCGGCAATCACTACGTCGCAGGCCGCGATCACGCCGGTGCCGCCGCCGAAACAGCCGCCCTGCACCAGGGCGACGGTCGGGATCGGCAGCGTGTTGAGCCGCTGCACCGCTTCGAAGGTGGCGCGCGACGCTGCCTCGTTGGCCTCCGCTGATTGCGGACGCACGCCGTTGATCCATTTCAAGTCGGCGCCGGCCTGGAAATGCCTGCCGTTGCCCCGGAGCACGACGACGCGCAAGGCCGGCTTCTTCGCCAACTCGTCCATGGCCGCGAGCACGCCTGCGATCAGGGCACCGTCATAGGCGTTGTTGACTTCCGGCCGGTTCAACGTGACGTTCGCAACCCCACGCTCATCAAGGGTCCACAGGACGGGGCTGGCAGTCATCGGCGATCCTCCGGTCAGTTGCTTGGCACGCACTATGGCCGAGGCCACGCGTCCCGATCCATATCTTTCCAGCGTAGGGCGGTCGCGCCCATCGCATGGCGGCTTGTGTCATGCTGCCGCCCTGACGGCACCAAGGGACAGGACGGAATCATCATGCGCATCTGCATTTTCGGCGCGGGGGCCGTCGGCAGCCACATCGCGGTCCGGCTGGCGCGCGCCGGCCACGAGGTCTCATGCGTGATGCGGGGCGCGCATCTCGAGGCCGCGCGTGCAGGCGGCCTCAAGCTGCGCGTCGGCGATTCCGAGGTCAGCGCCAAGGTGAACGCATCGGGCGATCCGGCCCAGCTCGGCCCGCAGGACGTCGTGATCTCGACGCTGAAGGCAACCGCGCTAACGGGGCTGGTTTCCAGCATCAAGCCGCTGCTCCAGGACGACACCGCGATCATATTTGCGCAGAACGGCATCCCCTGGTGGTACGGCATCGGCCTGCCGCCGCGGCATCCGACCCCGCCCGACATATCCTTCCTCGATCCCGGCGGACGCCTGCGCGCCTGCATCCCGAAGGAACGGATCATCGGCGGCGTCGTCTTCTCCTCCAACGAGGTGACCGCGCCCGGCGTGGTGCACAATCTCACCCCGGACCGCAACCGCCTCTTGATCGGCGAATGCGATGACCGCCATTGCGAACGCATCACCAAGCTTCGCGGCGTCTTCAACGAGGCGCGGCTGGAATCGCCGCCGGTCGCCGAGATCCGCGAGGCGATCTGGTCAAAGCTGCTGACCAACATGTCGCTCTCGGTGCTGTGCCTGCTCACCGGCCAGACCGCCCGGGGCGTGCGCGACGACCCCGCCTTTGTGGAGGTGATTCCACGCATGCTGAACGAGGCCAATGAGATCGCCCAGCACTTCATCCCCGAAGTCAAGCGCGTGACCCGCAGCGGCCCTGCCCCCAATCACAAGCCGTCGCTGCTCCAGGATTACGAGCTCGGCCGTGCCATGGAAATCGACGTGCTGGTGAGGGCGCCCCAAGCTTTCGCGCGCACCGCCGGCCTGTCGACGCCGACACTCGATCTGATCGCCGCGCTCGCGATCCAGAAGGCGCGCGACAAGGGGCTTTACTCCGCGTGAAGTTCAGGCGAGCAGGTCGATCCACGCCGCCAGCGTGTCGAGCACCTCTGACAGCGCCTCGTCGTTGCTACGGCCGGACTTTTTCAAGACCGCGAAGGAGTGATCGCCGCCTTCGATCTCATGCAGCGTCGCCTTCGGCCCGAGCGTGGCGATCACCGGCTTGAGGTGGCCGAGATCGGCAAGCCCGTCGCGCGTGCCTTGCAGGAACAGCATGGGAATGGCGATGCCGGTGAGGTGTTCTGCGCGCTCGGATGAGGGCTTCTTCGCGGCATGCAAGGGAAAGCCGAGGAAGGCGAGCCCTTTGACACCAGGCAGCTGTGCCTTCGACTGCGCCTGCGACGTCATGCGCCCGCCGAACGATTTTCCGCCGGCAACGAGCTTCAATCCCGGGCACAGCCGCGCCGCCTCCTCCACCGCCGCGCGGATGGCGGCGTGCGCGACCGCCGGCTGGTCTGGACGCCCCAGCTTCTTCTCCATGTACGGAAAATTGAAGCGGAGCGTCGCGATGCCGCGCTCCGCCAGGCCTGCCGCGACCTTCTCCATGAAGGAGTGCCGCATGTCGGCGCCGGCACCGTGCGCCAGCACGTAGCAGGCGCGCGCATGGTCCGGCCGCGTCAGCACTGCCGAGACCGTGCCGATGCGCTCGATGTCGAGCTTGAGCTCGCGCGTCTCGACCAAGACTGAATGTTCCCGAATGGATCGCACTAATGGTACCTGCGCGACCGCGATCTGAAAACACGAAACTTCGCGCACTCGTCGCGGGTGTGTGCACCTCGATGCGAGCGGAAGCCGTCAGCTGACCCGGCGTTCCCGCCCCTCCCAGAACGGCCGGCGCAGCTCGCGCTTCAGCACCTTGCCGGCGCCAGACAGCGGCAGCGGCGTCTCGGTGATCTCGATGCTGCGCGGGCACTTATAGCCAGCAATCAACGTCTTCGTGAACTCGATCAGCTCGCCCGCCGAAACATCCACGCCGCTGCGTCTGACCACGACGGCATGGACCTGCTCCCCCCATTGTTCATTGGGAATTCCGATGACGGCGCATTGCAGCACCGACGGATGCTGCGCCAGCGCGTTCTCGACCTCGACCGAATACACATTCTCGCCGCCCGAGATGATCATATCCTTGACGCGGTCGACGACATAGATGAACCCGTCCTCGTCCATATAGCCGCCATCGCCCGTGTGCATCCAGCCGTCGACGACGGCGCGCGCGGTCTCCTCCGGCCGTTCCCAATAGCCCATCATCACGGTGTCGCCGCGCACCACGATCTCGCCGACCGACCCTGCCGGCACGGGCCGGTCGTTCTCGTCGACGATGCGGACCTCGCAGCCGAGCGTGGCGCGGCCGGCACCGCGATGACGTCCCTTTCTGCGCCCCTCCCCGACATGCTCGCCGGCATGCAGCAGTGTCGCGATCGGCGACAATTCGGTCATGCCATAAGCTTGCGTGAAGCGCACATGCGGCAGCGCGCGAGCGGCACGGTCGAGCACCGCCTCGCTGATCGGCGAGGCCCCGTAGATGATGTGCTTGAGCGACGACAAGTCGTAGTTTCCGATCGCGGGGTGATCGACGAACATCTGGATCATCGTGGGCACCAGCAGAACGTCGGTGACGCGCTCGCTCTGCATCGCAGCCATCACGCCTTCGGGCGTGAAGCCCTGAACGATCACGTTTGAGCCGCCGGAGAGCAGCAGCGAATACATCGCAGCGCCGTTGGCGAGGTGAAACATCGGGGCCGCGTGCAGATAGGTCGTGCTCGCCGGAAACAGTCCTTCGCCGAGAGCGTTGAGCGCATTCGCCATCAGGTTCTGGTGGCTGAGCATCACGCCCTTGGAACGCCCGGTGGTTCCGCCGGTGTAGAAAATGCCGGCGAGATCATCGCCCTTGCGCATGGCATCGGCAACCGCAGCGCTGCCGGCCACCAGATCCTCATAGCTCTCCATCCCGGCCGGCACCTCGCCGTCATCGGCATAGATCAGCTTCAACTCCGGAATGGCGCCGGCGAGCTGCGCGCCGACCTGGGCGAAGGCCTTGTCGACCAGCAGAACGGAGGCACGGCAATCGCGCAGCGCATCCTCGTTCTCCAGGGCGCTCCAACGGATGTTGAGCGGCACGATTACGCCGCCCGCCCAGCCGGTCGCGAGGTAAAGCTCGAGATAACGGTCCGAGTTGAAGGATAGCACGGCGACGCGATCGCCGTCTTTGACGCCGCGCGAGCGCAGGCCGCCGGCCAGCCTGACAACACGCTCGCCGAGCTCGCCCCATTTGCGGCGCCGCTGGCCGTAGACGGTTGCGAGCCCGTTCGGATTGATCTGCAGCGCGCGCCGTAGCCCGTGCGTGATGTTCATCGCGGTCCTCCTGTACGCTTCTTCCCTGGTGTTGCGCGTCCTGAGTTGCGCCGTTGCGGCGCCCTCGGCGTCTTCTTTGTCATGTGCTGCCTGCCTGCGGTCGCCAGACCTTCGGTCAGCCGAACCGTGAACTCGTCGGCGATTTCGGTCGGCGACAGCTCGCCGTCACGGCGATACCAGTGGCCGATCCAGTTGAGCGAGCCCGCGATCGCGAACGCCGCAAGCTTGGGGTCGCAAGGCCTGATCGAGCCGTCGTCGATGCCGCCGGAGATGTACTTGCGGAAGGTGACGTCAATCCGCTTCTTGGCGGCGCGCGCGACACCGGCATTCCGCTCGGTCAGGTCGCGCAGGTCGAAACGCACGAGGCTCGCGCCGAAATCGGTCGCCATCAACCCGGCATAGGCGTGCACCAGCTTGCGCAGCTTGGCGAGGCCCGAACCACCGCCGGCGTTGATCTCCGTGATCACGCTGTCGACAAGCTCGGCACCCATCGACCAGCATTCGAACAGGATTTCGTCCTTGCCCCGGAAGTAATTGTACAGCGCGGGCTTGGTGATGTTCAGCCGATCGGCGACCTCGTTCAGGGTCACGCGATGATAGCCCTGCTCCAGGAAAAGCTGCACGGCGGCGCGCAGCACCGCCTCGCGCTTTTCGTCGCGAGCGCGGCGCCGGCTCTCGAACGGCAGCCACGGAGAAGGCGCCGGCGAGGGCGGCGGAATGGACGGCGCTGAAGCCATGCTCGATCGGTTGACTCTGGTGGGCATCGGGCGATATGTTACCCGTGGGTAAGAAAAAGTCCAATGGGTAATTTATTCGGAGGAAGCGATGTCTGACGTCATCGTAGCAGGGGTCGGCATGATCCCCTTTGCCAAGCCGGGCGCCAGCGCGCCCTATCACGAGATGGGGACGGAAGCGGCCAGGCTCGCACTCGCCGACGCAGGCCTCGGCTACGAGACGGTCCAGCAGGCCTATGTCGGGTACGTCTACGGCGATTCCACCTGCGGGCAGCGCGCGCTCTACCATGTCGGAATGACCGGCATCCCCATCGTCAACGTCAACAACAACTGCTCGACCGGCTCGACCGCGCTGTTCCTGGCGCGGCAGATGATCGCGAGCGGCGCGCTCGATTGCGTGCTGGCGGTCGGCTTCGAGCAGATGAAACCGGGCGCCCTCGGCAGCGTCTATACCGATCGCCCGAGCGCCTTCGAAGAATTCGACGCGGCCGCCGACCAGCTGATCGACGCTCCCGGCATCCCGCTGGCGCTGCGCTATTTCGGCGGCGCCGGGCTCAGCCACATGAAGAAGTACGGCACCCCGCTCGACGCCTTCGCGAAGGTGCGCGCCAAGGCGAGCCGTCATGCCAAGAACAATCCGCTCGCCCTCTTCCGCAAGGAAATCACGGCGGATGACGTGATGAACGATCAGGTGATCTGGCCCGGCGTGATGACGCGCCTGATGGCGTGCCCGCCGACCTGCGGCGGCGCCGCCGCCGTACTGGTCTCCGAGCGATTTGCGGACAGGCATGGCATCGGCAAGCAGGTGCGCATCGCGGCTCAGGCCATGACCACCGACACGCCCTCGACTTTCAAGGCCGGCGACATGATGCAACTGGTCGGCTACGACATGGCCAAGGAGGCGGCAGGCCAGGTTTATGAAAGCGCCGGTATCGGCCCTCGCGATCTCGACGTCGTCGAGCTGCACGACTGCTTCGCACACAACGAGCTCATCACCTACGAGGCGCTCGGGCTCTGCGGCGAGGGAGAAGCCGGCAAGTTCATCAATGACGGCGACAACACCTATGGCGGCCGGATCGTGACCAATCCGTCCGGAGGTTTGCTGTCGAAGGGACATCCGCTCGGCGCCACCGGGCTTGCACAGTGCTACGAGCTGACGCGGCAATTGCGTGGCACCGCAGGCCCCACGCAAGTCGAGGGGGCGAAAATCGCGCTCCAGCACAATCTGGGCCTTGGCGGCGCCTGCGTCGTCACCCTCTATCAGCGGCACTGATTTCCGTCATGGTCGACCAGTCCGCCGTAGGGCGCTGCTTCACGCCCGTCACCGCCCGCGTGGAACCGGGTCGTCTTCGCTACTTCCTGAATACGCTGGGTGAGCAGAACAAGGTCTACCGCGACGTAGATGCGGCGCGGGCGGCCGGATTCACCGGCATGCCGGTGCCGCCGACCTATTTGTTCTGCCTGGAGATGATGGACGTCGACGATCCCTTTGAAATGTTGACCGCGCTCGGCATCGACCTCGCCCGCGTGCTGCATGGCGAGCAGAGCTTCGTCTATCACGCGCCGGTTCTGGTCGGCGACACCCTGACGCTTCGGCCGCGCGTAACCAGTGTGACGAATAAGAAGGGCGGCGCGATGACGCTAATCGGCATCCAATGCGAGGTGACCAACCAGGACGGCGTGCATGTCGCTGATACCGGGCGCACCATCGTGGTCCGCAACGAGGTTGCGTCGTCATGACGGCATCCGCAGACATCAAGGCCGGCGACCGCATCGTCCATAAGGTCTTTCCGCCGATCACCCGCCACACGCTCGCGCTCTACTGCGGTGCATCGGGCGACCATAATCCGATCCACGTCGACATCGACTTCGCCAAGTCGGCCGGATTTCCCGACGTGTTCGCCCACGGCATGCTGGTGATGGCCTGTCTCGGGCAGGCGCTCACGGATGCGGTGCCGCCATCGAAGCTCCGCGGTTTTGCGACCCGGTTCGTCGCCATCACCCAGCTCGGCGCCGAGCTGACATGCGAAGGCACCGTGACGGAGCTCTTCGCCGAGGCTGGCGAGCGCCGCGCGAGGCTGGCGCTCACCACCAGAGACGATCGCGGCGAGGTCAAGCTCGAAGGCAGCGCCGTCATCGCGCTCTGACAGCAAAGAGGATTCATTCAAATGGCAAAACTGCAGGGAAAAGTCGCGCTCGTCACCGGCTCGGGCCGCGGCATCGGGCGCGCGATCGCACTCAAGCTCGCACGCGAGGGCGCCAGGGTCGTCGTCAATGACCTCGATGCCGAGCCTGGCGATGCCGTGGTCGCAGAGATCAAGGCGCTCGGCGCCGACGCCGTCGCCGTGAACGGCAGCGTCTCGGAAGCGGGTTTCGCCGACCGCTTTGTCGGCGCCGCACTGGACAAGTTCGGCGGGCTCGACATCATCGTCAACAATGCCGGCTACACCTGGGACTCCACCATCCAGAAGATGACGGACGAGCAGTTCCAGGCCATGCTCGACGTCCATCTCGTCGCCCCGTTCCGGCTTCTGCGCGCGGCGGCCGAGCCGATCCGGGTCTTCGCCAGGAAGGAAGCCGAGGAAGGCCGCGAGGTGTTCCGCAAGGTCGTGAACATCTCCTCGATCGCCGGCCTCTACGGCAATGCCGGACAGGCCAGCTATTCCTCGGCCAAGGCCTCGCTGATTGGGTTGACCCGGACCATGTGCAAGGAGTGGGGCCGCTACAAGGTCAACGTCAATTGCGTCGCCTTCGGGCTCATCAACACCCGTCTGACCCAGCCGATCGAGGCCCAGCAGAAGACCATCGACGTCGCCGGCCGCGACATCAAGGTGGGTGTGCAGCCGCACATGCTGGATGCCATGTCGCGCATGATCCCGCTCGGCCGTGGCGGCACGCCGGAAGAGGCGGCCGACGCGGTCTATCTGTTCTGTAGTCCGGAATCCAACTATATCAGCGGCCAGGTGGTCGTCGCCGGCGGCGGCCTGATTGTCTGAGAACGAGGCCCCGATGCATTATCGATCGTCATGGATGACCGAAGAGCTGGACACGTTTCGCGACCAGTTCCGGAAATATCTCGCCAAGGATCTCGCGCCGCATGCCGAAAAATGGCGCGAGCAGAAGATGGTCGACCGCTTTGCCTGGCGCGGGCTCGGCGAAATGGGCGCGCTGCTGGCCAGCGTGCCCGAGGAATATGGCGGCCTGGGCGCGACCTTCGCCTATGACGCCGCGGTGCTCGACGACCTCGAAAGCACCGTGCCGGAGCTGACGACTGGCGTTTCCGTGCACAGCGCCATCGTCGCCCACTACATCCTCAATTACGGCTCGGAGGAGCAGAAGAAGCGCTGGCTGCCAAAGATGGCCTCGGGTGAGATGGTCGGCGCCATCGCCATGACCGAACCCGGCACCGGCTCGGACCTGCAAGCCGTGAAAACCACGGCGAAGAAGCAGGGCAATTCCTACGTCATCAACGGCCAGAAGACGTTCATCACCAACGGCCAGGCCGCCGACTTGGTCATCGTGGTCGCGCGCACCGGCGATGCCGGGGCGAAGGGCATCTCGCTGATCGTGGTCGAGACTTCAGGCGCGGATGGCTACAAGCGCGGGCGCAACCTCGACAAGATCGGCCTGCACGCCTCCGACACGTCGGAGCTGTTCTTCGACAACGTCACGGTCCCGCCCGAGAACCTCCTCGGCAAGGAGGAGGGCCAGGGTTTTGTCCAGCTGATGCAGCAATTGCCGCAGGAACGTCTCGCGCTCGCGGTCGGCGCCGTCGCCGCGATGGAGCGCGCGGTCAAGCTCACCACAGAGTACACCAAGGAGCGCAAGGCGTTCGGCAAGCCGCTGATGGACTTCCAGAACACCGCCTTCAAGCTCGCCGAGCGCAAGACCGAGGCAATGATCGCGCGCGTCTTCGTCGACTGGTGCATCGAGCGCCTAGTCGCCGGGGATCTCGACACCGTCACGGCGTCGATGGCGAAATACTGGTGCTCGGAGAAGCAGGTCGAAACCGCCGACGAATGCCTTCAGCTGTTCGGCGGCTATGGCTACATGCAGGAATACCCGATCTCGCGCATCTTCATCGACTCCCGCATCCAGAAGATCTATGGCGGCACCAACGAGATCATGAAGCTGCTGATAGCAAGGTCTCTGTAGGTCATCGCGCACGCCAGTCGCGCGGTCGGCAGCCGAAGCGCTGCTTGAAGCGCCGGCTGAAGTGGGAGAGGTCCGAGAAGCCCCAGTCGAACGCGATGGCGCCGATGGCACGATCCGCCATCGCGGGATCGCCGAGATCCCTGGCGATACCATCGAGCCGATGGTCGATGACGTAATCGGTGAAGCTGGAGCCCGATCGCGCGAGCAATTTGTGCACGTAGCGCTCGCTGATGCCGACGGCGTCAGCGACATCGGCGACCACAAGTCCAGGCTCGCGGAGCCGCCGATGAATGGCACGCTTCAGCGCCAGCGCGGTTGCGTCGGCAAGACTCTCGGACTCCGCAGCGCCCGCCCGGCTCCGCCGCGACAGGCTCACGGCGACCAGCTCGATCAACGCCCGGAACAGCCGCACGCCCTCGTCCTCGCTCATCCGCATCGCGCCGCCGCTGAGCGTGCGCGCGGTCTCGACGATGAGATGGCCGACCAAGGGATCGTCAGAGACGCGCGCCGCAGCGACGTCGAACGAAGGCGGCAGCCGTTCGCGCAAAGTCTCTCTCGGCACCCAGAACGAGGCAACGCGCAGTTGCGGACCACGATCATGCAGGAGCGCAAACTGCCGGTCGCTGTCGAAGATTCCAACCTGGCCGGGTGACAGGCTGATCTCGCGGTCCCCCTGCTTAATGCGACAGCGGCCGGCCAGCTTCAGATTGAGGTAGAAGCAACTGCGATCGGATGCCGCGATGTCGGCCGCGGAACGCCGCACCACATGTTCGGGAAAGCTGACGCGGTTGATCGCGGCATCGCCGAGCCGGACGTGCTCGACACTGGCCGGAAAGCCCGTTGCGGCCGCCGGCTCCGGCGTCAGGTTCATGAAGGCCTGGCAGATCGCCTCGCGATAATAGGCGAACTGCTCGTCCGGCCGCACGCCCGCGGTATTCCAGGCCGATTGGCGTGACGGAACGGCGCGCTCGATCTGCTGCATCGGTTCACTCCGAGACCAGTCCGGTTCATTTCCAGCCAAGCAAAAGTTCCGCCGCCGGACCACACTGGCCGCGCGGCGACACTGCGCCGATCTAACCACACCCTCGGGAGGAGCCACAACATGCCGACCTACGTCCTCGTGCACGGCGCCTGGCACACCGGTGCCGAATTCGAGCCCGTGGCCGCACCGATCCGCGCGGCCGGCCATCAGGTCCATACCCCCACCATCAAGGGCAACCGTCCGGGCGATGCCAAGACCACGGGCCTGAAGGAAGCGATCCAGTCGATCGCCGACTACCTGGCCGAGAATGACCTGAAGGACGTCATCCTGCTCGGCCATTCCTATGGCGGCATGGTCATCACCGGCGTCGCTGACCTCGCGCCCGAGCGCATCCGCCGCCTGGTCTACTGGAATGCCTTCGTGCCCAACAATGGCGAATGCCTCAACGACATGGTGCCGCCGCACTATGTCGGCCTGTTCGACGCGATTGCGGCCGAGCGCGGCGACGGCTCGGTGGTCTTGCCTTTCCCGATCTGGCGCGAGGCCTTCATCAACGATGCCGATCTGGACACGGCGCAGAGGGCCTACGACGTCCTCAATCCCCATCCGCTGGCGACCTTCACCGACAAGATCGCGCTGAAGACTGATCCGGCCGAGATGCAGCTGGCCAAATCCTACATCAACTGCACCGAGGACACCGCGCTGCCGCACAGCTATGGCTGGCATCCGCGTCTATCGGAGAAGCTCGGCCTGTTCCGCCTGCTGCAGGTGCCGGGAAGCCATGAGCTGTGCTTCTCCGATCCGGCCCGGCTCGCCAGGGCGATCATGGCGGCGGGACGCGACTGAGCCGATCTACGCGATTCATCCCGCGTCGCGATGACGACGCCTTCGGCGTCGACCTCGCGATCTCCGAATAGGGAAGGCCATCATTTACTGACAAAGAAGAAATCCTCTTTGCCCGGTAGGGATCCGTAAGTGTAGGGCTCTTGCCTTCCCGCCGTCGCTTCCAACACATCGTCGCGGACGAGCCGAAAGACCTTGTTCATTTCCACGCCAGGCGTTGCGACGCGCTGAACCAGTGCAATTGCAAAGGGCGAATTCCGTCCTTCGCCATCGAGGGCAGTCTGGCCGTGCTTTGCCGCGAAAACGACGAGCGAAGCGCCCTTTACCTTGATTTCGCCAAGTCCTCGCCCGACCGCGCGAGTCCCGATCTCGCCGACGTTGCTCGCATCGAGCGTCACGGCCTCGCGCGGCCCCGTTCGCTTGATTGTGTCCGCGAATGGGTTGTTGCGACAGGCGTCCAGCACGATCAGCTTCAGCTTACGCGCGCCATCTATCGATGCCATCACCTGATCAACGGGCACTGCCTCGAACTGCACGTCTCGGTCAGTCCTCAGCACAACGTCAATCGGAAGCAAATAATTTCTTCCCGCCATCTCGATGCCGTGGCCCGAATAGTAGACGACGGCCCAATCGGCAGCGTCAGAAGCGCGTGCAAACCGCTGGAGAGCTGCCGTAAGTCGCTCCTTCGTCGTATCCGTCGCCACCATCACTTCGTCGAAACCAATGTTTCGAAGTGCGGCCGCAACGGCTTCAGAATCGTTCAGGGGGTTCTTAAGAACTCCGGCTTTTTGATAGGCGGCGTTACCGATGACGAGTGCGACCCGGCGTCCCTGACGCTCGGAACCGGACGGCAAACGGGGAGCGGTCAATACTGGCGCAATCAGGGGCGACGTGGTGACCGCAAATGGGGCCACAGGCTTGCCCGTCGTGACGGGTATGACGGGCTGGGCTTCACCCGAATCCAACGCCGCAAGCCTCGCTCTCGCGGTTATTTGCGCTTCGAGATTGCTGTCATATTGCTGCGCGGGAAATCCAAGGGCTTTTTCGAAATCACTCCGGGCCCTCTTCAGATCGCCCATCCGCTCATAGGTTAGCCCGCGACCAGTATACGCGGTAGCAAAATCGGCCCGCGAACTGATCGCTCTATCAAAATCCTCGAGTGAGCGAGAAAACTCCCCCCGAAATCGGAAAAGGTCTCCGCGCGCGCAAAGTGCGATTACCGGCTCGACCTTGTTTTTCTCGAACAATGCAATCGATCGAGTGAGATCCGTGAGCGCGGACTCCAGATCCCCGCCTTTCAAGTGATACTTGCCGCGATGAGCTAACGGCCCCGCCTGGCCTTCCGGATCAAGTTTGAGTCTCGTATTGATGTCGTCGATGGCGCGGCCATGTTCTCCCTTGCCACTGAAGGCTACAGCCCGGTTGCCATAAGCCTCTCCGCTCTTCGGATTGAAGGCAATAGCGCTGTTTGCATCGCGAATGGCGTTGTCGAAATCTCCGAGACCGTTAAAAACGCTTGCGCGGTTATTGAACGCGGCGTCCTTCTTGTCTGCCAGATCAATGGCACGCTGCAGATCGCTGAACGCCTGATCGAAATTCTTGGTTTGGATGAAGATGAGGCCGCGACGGTTGTACAAGTCGGTCTCATTTGGATAGATCGCCATGGCTTCTTCGACGACCGAGAGCGCTTTGTTGTAATCCAGAAAACAAAAGAGATGGATTTCGATCTTTCCCAAGAACCCGTGCATTCGAAAGAACCATCGATCCTCCCCGCTCATCTTCTTTCGTGCGACGAGCGGATCACTGAGAAACAATCGCATGGACTCATTCTCGTCGGCCAAGGCGCGATCGCAGTCTCGTTTCGCAAGCCAGGCTCTTGAACGGACGTGAAGATGGACGAAGCTATCCCAGCTCCGCTTCCGCAGAAGGTCCGTGCAAGCCTGGATTGTTCCATCAGAGTCGTAGTCCCTGTTTTTGCAGTTGTCGCGCGATTGCGATGCGGCCCGACAACTCGGTACGAGCAGCAACGAAGCAATGGCGACGAGCAGGGTGACTACCGCGGCCTTCCGCATGAATCTCATTGCCGGAAGAGCTAAAGGGGCCCGAATAATATCTCTCATCGCCACTTCACATGCTCTCGTTCGGATGCCACCAGCGGCCGCCGATGACGACACCTTCGGAGACGATCTTGCGGTCGCCGATCAGGTGCTCGCCGACGACGTCCTCGTAATCGAACTGGCCTTGCTTCACGGCGATCAGCGTGGCGTCGCCGACGCTACCCGGCTTGAGGCTGCCGAGCTCGGGGCGCCGCAGCGCCATGGCGGCATTGACGGTGGACGCCGCGATCACATCCGACAGCTCCATGCCCATGCATAGGAATTTCGACATCGTCGTCACCTGGTCATAGGCGGGACCGTCGATGCAGAGTTGGTGGATGTCCGAAGAGATCGTATCCGGATAGAACCCGTTGGCGAGCATCGCACGGGCGGTCTTGAACGCGAACGAGCCCTTGCCGTGGCCGATGTCGAACAGCACGCCGCGCTCGCGTGCATCCAGCACCGCCTTCTTCACCGTGCCTTGCGCGGTCGCCGGCGTGTTGGGGAACGGGCGGAACGCATGGGTGAGCACGTCGCCGGGACGCAGGCGTGCCAGCACCTCCTCATAGCTCGGCGGCGGATGGTCGATATGCGCCATCAAGGGCATGCCGACCTCGTCGGCAACCTGCAGCGCGATGTCGAGCGGGACGGTCCCTGATGTCCCCGAAGAATGCAGCCCTACGCGCACCTTGATGCCGACGATGAGGTCGCGGTTGGCATCGGCCACCTCGGCCGCCTCGATCGGATTCATCAGCCGCAACTCCTCGCTCTCGCCGACCATGATCCGGTGCGAGAAGCCGAAGATGCCGGCATGCGAGACGTGCAGGTAAGCGAGGATGCGGACCTGGCTCGGCTCGATCACATGTTTGCGGAAGCCGGCGAAATTGCCGGGGCCGGCGCTGCCGGTATCGACCGCCGTCGTGACGCCGGAGACACGGCAGAACTCCTCGGCATCGATGCCGAGCGACGTGCCGCCCCAATAGACATGGGTGTGCAGATCGATCAGTCCCGGCGTGACGATGTATTTCGAGACATCGCGCACATCCGTGCCCGGATCGGCCTTGAGTCCGGCGCCGATGGCGGCAACCTTGCCGCCGGCGAAGGCAACATCGGTCACGGCATCGAGCTTCTGCGAGGGGTCAATCACGCGGCCTCCGCGCAGGATCAGGTCGAAAGTCATCATGGTCTCCGGATGTAGCGGCCAAATGCAGGCTGGATCAGCCGGCCAGACAGGAAGGCATCCCCCTGCACATCGATAAACGCGACATGATTCATGTCAATGTCCGAGCCGGGCTCAATCCTATGGTCCGATCGACCGGCAAGCCGACTGTGATCTGGCTTCCAACAATCTGCTCGCCCGAAAGGACCACGGACATGAGCTATGCCACCATCAATCCATATACCGGCGAGACTCTGAAGACTTTTCCCAACACGAGCGACCAGGAGGTCAGCGCCGCCATCGATCGGGCGCACGCAGCCTTTCACGCCTGGCGCGAGGTCCCCATCTCGGCACGCACGGCAGTGCTTCAAAAAGCGGCAGACATTCTGCGACGGGATCGCGATAGTTATGCGAAGCTCTTGACGCTGGAAATGGGCAAGCTCTTTGCCGAGGCCAAGGCCGAAGTCGATCTCTGCGCGCGCATCTTCGAATACTACGTCAACAATGCCGAGCAGTTGTTGCGGCCGGAGAAGCTGCCTGTCGCAGACCCGGCGGAAGGCGAGGCGATGATCGTTCACGATCCGCTCGGCGTGATCCTCGCCATCGAGCCGTGGAATTTTCCCTATTACCAGATCGCCCGCATCATCGCGCCCCAATTGTCGGTCGGAAACACCGTCCTGCTGAAGCATGCCTCGAACGTGCCCCAGAGCGCAGCAGCCTTCGAACGCATCATGCGTGAGGCCGGGCTGCCCGAGGGATGTTTCACCAAGCTCTACGCCACCCGCTCACAGGTCGAGATGATCATCAATGATCCCAGGGTCCATGGTGTCGCGCTCACCGGCTCCGAGGACGCCGGCGCGATCGTCGCCGCCCAGGCCGGCAAGGCGCTGAAGAAATCGACGATGGAGCTTGGTGGTGCCGATGCGTTCGTCGTCCTGGCCGATGCTGATCTGGAAAAGACCGTCAAATGGGCCGTGTTCGGCCGGCACTGGAATGGCGGCCAGGTCTGCGTCTCCTCCAAGCGCATGATCGTCGTGGATGAGGTGTACGATGAATTCCTGGCGCGTTATCGCAAGGGTGTCGCTGCCCTGAAGGCAGGCGACCCGTTCGATTCCGAGACGACGCTGGCGCCGCTCTCGTCACAGCACGCCGCCGACGAGATCAAGGAGAGGATTCAGCAGGCCGTGCAGCAGGGCGCCAAAGCCGAGGAGGTCGGTCCATCGGTGCCTAACCAGGGTGCGTTCGTGCAGCCGACGATTCTCACCGAGGTGACCGAGGACAATCCGGCCCGCTATTGGGAATTCTTTGGCCCGGTCTCCATGTTGTTCCGCGCCAAGGACGAGGCCGACGCCGTGCGCATCGCAAACGACTCCCCCTTCGGCCTCGGCGGCTCGGTGTTCACGTCCAACCCGAAACACGGAGCGGAAGTCGCGCGGAAGATTTCGACCGGCATGGTGTTCGTCAATCATCCGACCAAGGTGGAAGCGGACCTGCCGTTCGGCGGCATCAAGCGATCAGGCTACGGCCGCGAGCTCCTCGGGCTCGGCCTCAAGGAATTCGTCAACCACAAGCTGATCGACGTCGTGGATATCGACGCCCGCTTCTGATCGACCACCCGGATTGGGGGCGCCCATTGGCCGGCCATGATGCTTCCGAACTTCCGCTTACGGATTGGCGGCGGTTCGGGGGTCAGCATCGCGCGCATCACCTGTGCGACCGCAAGCACGCCGAGCGGTGGCAGGATCGGCTCGATGCCGCCCAACAGATCAGTCGATAGGTTGGACGGAGAAATGAACGCGATTCTCGTTCGGCACAGCTGCCGATTTCGGCAAGGTCATATCGGCTGAAGCCCGGAAATGGGGAAAGGTCGTCGAGCAGACGGGGACCAAGGTCAACTGACCGACGAACTCGAATCCCAATTATTGAAGCCTCCCCGCTGCAGCTCGTCGCCGAGTACTTGCGAGCAGCACCAGCATGAAGGAGGCCGCTGTCATCAGCGTCGATATCGCCGCGATTGTGGGATCGATTTCGTCTCGAAGCGCAGTGAACATGCGCTTGGTCAGCGGTTGGTATTGCCCGCCGGAGATGAACAGCGCGACGATGGTCTCGTCCATCGCCGAGATGAAGGCGAAGATGCCGCCCGCCGTAACGCTGGACTTGACCTGCGGCAGCGTCACCACGAAGAAGCTGCGCAGGCGGTTCATGCCGAGGCTGCGAGCCACCATCTCCTGAGCGGGATCGAAGCTCTGCAGGCCCGCCAGCACGGAGATGACGACATAAGGCAGTCCCAGCATCACGTTCGCCAGCACGAGGCCGGGCATGGTCGCGACTAGCCCGACCTTGGCATAGACGAAGAAGATGCCGACCGCGGTGATGATGATCGGCACCACCAGCGGCAACAGCAGCGTCATGTGGATGGTGCGCATGATCCGCAGCTTCGACTGGCTGATGGCATAGGCAGCGGCTACTCCAAGAGGGGTCGCGATCACGACGGTCAGCAGCGCGACCGTCAGCGTCACCCGCGTCGCCTGCATCCAGGCCGGATTCGAGAAGTATTGCTGGTACCAGCGCAGCGATAGGGATGGCGGCGGAAAGGTCAGGAAGCGCGCGCTGGAGAACGAAATCGGCGCGATGATCAGCACCGGCAGGATCAGATAGACCAGTACCAGCGCGCTGATCACGTAGAGAACGATCCGTGCGGGCGAGACGCGCATCATCTCTGCCCCAGCACGCGATCGAGCGAGATGAAGCGGCTGACGACGAAGAAGATCGCCAGCACGCCGAGGAGCAGCACCACCGCGACGGCGCTCGCCGCACCGAACTGATTGTAGAGCTCGACATTGCGGCTCACCAGCATGGACACCATCACGGTGCGTCCGCCGCCGAGTAGCTCCGGCGTGATGTAGAAGCCGAGGCAGAGCACGAACACCATGGTGCAGCCGGCGAGCACGCCCGGCAGCGACAGCGGCAGGAACACGCGAAAGAAGGTGAGCGACGGGCTTGCGCCCAGGCTGGCGCCGGCCTCCATGAGGTCGCCGGGGATCTTCTGCATCGTGGCATAGAGCGGCAGAACCATGAACGGCAGCAGGATGTGCACGGTCGCAACCACCGTGCCGAACGTATTGTGGGCCAGCGCGAGCGGCTCCGAGATCACATCGAGATAGCGCAGGAACTGGTTGATCACGCCGGTCCGCTGCAGGAGCGCCAGCCAGGCATAGGCGCGCACCAGGACGCTGGTCCAGAACGGCAGCACGACAAGCGACAGAATGAGGATGCTCCATCCCTTCGGCACCGAATTGGCGAGATATGCGATCGGATAGCCGAGCAGCAGCGCGATGGCCGTGACCGCGAGGCTGATCTCGAAGGTCAGCGCAAAACTGCGCCAGTAGACGTCTTCGGTGAAGACGCGACGGTAGTTCTCCAGCGTGAAGCCGTCCTGGTAGATCGACTGCCAGGCCAGCCAACCGACCGGCAGCACGATCAGAGCCAGGATGACCAGCAGCGCCGGCGACACCAATGCCAGCATAAGACCGTGCTCACGGCGCTGATGCTTTTGGGAGGGATCTGGCACGGATGTCGTCAACGCTCGCTCCATCTATTTCTGCATGAACGACGCCCAGCGCTTCTCGGCGGCCTCTCCGGCCGACGAGGACCACCAGGCATAGGACATCAGCGCCTGCTTGGCCGCATTGGCCGGCTCGCTCGGCAATTGCGCGGCGCGCTCGGGCTTGATCACGTTCGTCTCGAACGCCTTGGGATTGCCCGGGCCATAATCGATGTGGAGCGGCAGGTTGGCCTGATGTACGGGGTCGACGGCCTCGTTGAGGAATTTCACGGCCGTGGCGAGATTGGGCGCACCCTTGAGGATGCAGAGCGAGGTGCTCTGCAGGATGCCCTGATTGTAGGTGAAGGCGACCTTGGCACCCTCCTTGGCGACCGCGCTGACGCGACCGTTCCACGCCATCTCCATGTCGACCTCACCGTCGTTGAGCAGCTGTGCCGACTGCGCGCCCGAGGTCCACCACACCGTGATGTGCGGCTTGATCTCCTCCAGCTTCTTGAAGGCGCGGTCCACGTCGAGCGGATAGAGCTTGTCCGGCGCAACGCCGTCGGCCATCAACGCGGCCTCGAGCGTCGCGAACGGGTGGTTGCGCAGTGCGCGGCGGCCGGGAAATTTCTTCACGTCCCAGAAGTCGGCCCAGCTGTTCGGCGCGTCCTTCGCAAAGGTCTTCTGGCTGTAGGCCAGCACGCTGGAATAGAACTCGTAGGACACCGAATAGGGACTGCGATATGCCTCCGGCATCGCGGCACCGTTCGGAATCTTCGAGAAATCGAGCTTCTCGATCAGGCCCTGCTCGCCGCCGCGCAGGCAGTTGCCGGTCGGCGTGTCGACCACGTCCCAAATCGGCTTGCCGCTGCCGACCTGGGTCTTGATCGCGGGCCAGGCGTCGGGAATGGAATCCTGGTTGATGGTGATGCCGAGCTTCTTGGCGGAGGGATCGAGGATCGCCACCGTTTGCGCCTGCTGATAGGCGCCGCCTTGCGAGACGAAGGTGATTTGCTCGGCCGCATCGGCCGCACTGGTCAATCCGATTGCGCCCGCCAGGGCGCAGCCCAGTCCAAGATTCCGCTTCATGTTCATCCTCTCCTCCTCCGTCGCCAAAATGATCTCACCGGCCGATCGCATCGAGAAACTGGTACCAGCCGGCGACCATGCGCACGGCGGGCTCGCGTAGCGGATAGAACGGAATGGTTTTCATGCGCCTGACATCGAGCAGGCCGACGTCGGGCGTCTCGCCGCGCACGAGGGCAGCGAGATAGCGCCCCATCAGGCTCGACATCGCAACGCCAGCGCCGTTGTAGCCCATCGAGACCAGCGTGCGCTCGTCGAGCCGGCCGATATGCGGCACCGAGTCCAGCGTCATCGCGACGAGGCCCGACCAGCTGTATTCGAGCCGAATATCGGCGAGATCAGGGAAGATCCCGACCATCGCCTTGCGCAACGCGTCGAACGCGGCTTGCGAGTCCTCTTTGCCGAAGGCACCGCGGCCGCCGAAGATGACGCGATTGTCGACCATGCGGAACCAGCGCATCATGCGCTTGGTCTCGGTATAGGTGCGCCCAGTCGGCATCAGTTTTCCCGCGAGATTGCGCGGCAGCTTCTCGGTGGCGACCATGGCGCTGCGAAACGGGATCAGCGTGCGCTGCAGATGCGCGGTGGCACTGGTCAGGTCGGAGTAGCTATTGGTGGCGATGATTGCCTGTTTGGCGCGGATCGTTCCTCGTGGCGTCTCGGCGACGATGCCACCGTCCTCACGCCGTAGTTCGGTGACCGGCGACTGCTGGTAGATCGGCACGCCCCGGCGCGCCAGGCCATCGGCAAGTCCGCGCAGATAGTTCAGCGGGTGGATGCCGCCCGAGCCGGGATTGAGCACGCCGCCGACAAAGATGTCGGAGCCGGTCTCCTCGCGCACGCCGTTCTTGTCGAGAATGCGGACCTCGGCCGAACCCATCTCGCGCGTCATCCAATTGGCTTCTTCTATCGCGGCCCGGAGTGTCGTCTCGTTATGTGCGGCCTTGACCTGACCGGTGCGCGTCAGGTTCGCGCCGGCGATGCCGAACTCAGACACCAGTTCCTCGACCATGTCGGTGGATTCATGCGCGATCTCGTACATGCGCCGCGCCATGGCGCGGCCGTGCACGGCGTCGATCTCGCGGAACGACAGGCGAAATTTTGCGGTGATAACGCCGCCATTGCGCCCGCTCGCGCCCCAGCCAGGACGGTTCGCCTCGAGCACGACGGGCGACAGGCCGCTCTTGGCGACGTGGTGCGCGGCGGAGAGGCCCGTGTAGCCGGCACCGATGATCACCACATCGGCTTGGCACTCGCCCGACAGCACGGGATAGTCGCGCGCCGGCTCCGCCGTGGCTTCCCACAGCGAATTGGCCGATGGCAGCGCGCTCCGGTCCCGTGTCATGCCGCCGCTCACCGCTACGCCGCCGGACCGATCGCGGCGTCCGCGAGGGCCTTCAGGGTCGGGAAATGGAAGTCCGGCTTGGTCAGCGTCTCGACCGCCGGCGTGCCGCCGAAGCCGGCGATACCCTGGCGGCGCTCGATCCAGCACACCTTGTAGCCGAGCTTCCGCGCAATGCCGATGTCGTGATACTGGCTCTGCGCGACGTGTAGAATGTCGGACTGCTTGTAGCCGAAGGCGGATTGGCGACCTTTGTTGTAGGCGAAGAATTCCGGATTCGGTTTTGCCACCCCGGTATCGTCGGCGCAGACCGTGTCGTCGAAGGGATTGCCGAGCGCATGCGCGTAGCAGGACAGCGCGACGCGGTCGGCATTGGTCATCGCCACCAGGCGGAACTTGGTGCGCAGGCGCTTCAAGGCCTCGACCGAATCCGGGAACGGGCCCCAGCGCAGCACGGCGAGCTGGAACACATCGCAAGACGCGTCGTCGGCAGGCAGCCCGAGATCCTTGGCCAGATAGCGATAGACGTGGAACATTACCTCGCTGGAGCGCTCATAGTGCTTGTCGCGGCCACGCTTGTAGGATTCGAAGATCATTTCGTCGCTGAGCTCGGCAGGCGTCTTGCCGGAGATTTTGCGAACTGCTGCGAGCACACCGCTTTCGAAGTCGATCAAGGTGCCGACGACGTCGAAAGTGAGAACCTTGAAATTGCTGAACGCGGCTTGGGTCGACATCTGGCTTCTTCTCTCTGGTTGGTCCCGGCTTCAAGTTCAGTCCCCCACCCGGGGCACGACGATGGTGTCCTCGGGATGGAGCGCGACAGTGAGGCTGCCGCCGAGCGGCGGGATGCGGCTATGGGCCTGGTGATAGGCCGGCTGGCGCAGGCTGAGCGCAACGCCGCCGTCCAGCGCCAGGAAGATGCGCAGGCTCTCGCCCTGATAGACGACGTCGGTGACCGTCCCGGTCAACCGGTTGCAGGCGCCATCCTGCGCACCATCGTCGATCAGAAGCTTCTCGCTGTGCACGGCCAGCATCAGCGCATCGCCGTCCGGAATGGCGCGCGCGGTGCGCAGCAAGACGTTGCCGAGTGCGACGCTGGACGCATCGACGCGGCGAACAGGCAGCATCGTCGCCTCGCCAATGAAGCTGGCGACGAACGAATCGGCAGGATGGTCGTGCAGCCGCTCGGGCGCGTCGATCTGGACCAGCCGGCCGTCCTTCATCACGGCGACGCGGTCGCTCATGGTCAGCGCCTCGCGCTGGTCGTGGGTGACGTAGATGATGGTGGCGCCGATGCGTTTGTGCAGCGCGCGCAGCTCGATCTGCATGGATTCGCGCAGTTGCTTGTCGAGCGCGGAGAGCGGCTCGTCCATCAGGATCAGGCGCGGCTCGAAGATCATGGCGCGTGCGAGTGCGACGCGCTGGCGCTGGCCGCCGGAAAGCTGCGCGATGCCGCGCTCTTCATAGCCGGCAAGGCCGACCATACCGAGTGCCGCGCGCACCTTGTCCGGCCAGGAGGCCTTCGGCAGGCGCCGCGCGCGCAGGGGAAAGGCGACGTTCTCTCCGACGCTCATGTGAGGGAACAGCGCATAGTTCTGGAACACGACGCCGATGCCGCGCTTGTGCGGCGGCATGTAGGTGACGTCGCGCCCGCCAAAAAGGATTGTGCCTGACGTCGGCAGGATGAAGCCGCCCAAAATGCCGAGCAGCGTGGTCTTGCCGGAGCCGGAGGGGCCGAGCAGGGAGACGAACTCGCCGGCGCCGACATTGAGGGACACGTCGTCAAGGGCGCGCAACGCGCCGTAAGCTTTGCTCGCGGACCTGATTTCGACGCTTTCCGCTCGCTTGTCCAACGATCGACCTCGCCATGTCCTGCAATGGCGTGCCTCACTGCACGCCATAAGCCTGCTTTATAGACAGGGGTGTGAGCACGCGCCGTCCAAAGCGTGCACCGCGCCAAATCTTCTTCCGATGCCCCTATGGTCAGGCAGTCGTCTCGATGACACCAGACTTGGCAAAAGTCGGCAATTGCCAAATTCTCACGCGGCTCATAACATGACGTTATGCCAGAGCTCCGCCGCATGCTGCCCTCCAGCAACGCCCTGTTCGTCTTCGACGCCGCGGCGCGCAATGGCAGTTTCACCGCCGCAGCCGCCGAATTGAACGTCACGCAGCCGGCGGTGAGCCGCATGCTCGGACAGCTCGAGGAGCATCTCGGCGTCCGCCTGTTCGACCGCAAGGCGGGCCGTGCCGTGCTCTCCGAAGAGGGCGAGCTCCTGTATCGCCGCGTGCTCGAAGGTTTCCGCAGCATCGAGAGCGGGCTCGTCGAGATCGAGCGGCGCCGCAAGGGCACCGAGACGGTGACGCTGTCGGTCTCGTCCGCCTTCACCACGCATTGGCTGATGCCGCGCATCGACAAGCTGCAGAAGCAGTTTCCGCAAGTGGATCTGCGCTTCCAGCTCATCTCCGGCGCGCTGCGCGGGCCGGTGGAGAATGTCGATCTCGGCATGCGCTTCCGCGATCGCGACGAGCCATCCTCCGGCGGCACGCTGATCATGAAGGAAGTCATGCTGCCGATGTGCAGCCCCGGCTATCTCGGCGAGTCCGATCCCACCGAAGGCAATACCATCATTCGTCTCGGGGAGACGCCGGGTGATTGGGCCGCCGACTACGCCTCGCTTCTCACGGGGCGGCGCGGGGCGGCCAAAGCGCTCAGCTTCACCGACTATGCCGTCGTGGTGCAGGCTGCGCTGCTCGGCCAGGGCATCGCGCTCGGCTGGCTGACGGTCACCTCGCACTGGCTGCTCACCGGCGCGCTGGTGCCGGCCTCCGACACGCTCGCCACTACGCGCCGCATCTGCGAATTCCTGCCGCCGCGCAACCGCTTGATGCGGCCGATCGCCGCCGAGATCCGAGATTGGATCATCGCGCAGATGCGAAAAGAGGTGGCCGCGATCGACCGGCAGTATCCGCAACTTGGATTGGTGTCTGCTTGCTACTGAGCTTGCGGGATGAGTTCGCCGAGGCTTCTTCGGTCCGACCCGACGCCGAAGAGAGTCCACGGGTCCTCGAATGAGCCGCGAGGGACATCAAACGTTGATATGAGGCGGCTTCACGCGCTCGCGACTGGAGCAGACGTCACTCCATGTAACCCCTTGTAATTACACGTACTGGACGGAGCTTTGGGAATCGGTCCCGAGACACCGAAATCGGCGCCGGGACGGAGCGCGTACGGGAGGGAAAGGCCCGTGGCTATTGTGTTTCTTGCATCGAAAAACTGGCGATCCCGGCATGACTCGAACATGCGACCTACGGTTTAGGAAACCGTCGCTCTATCCGGCTGAGCTACGGGACCGCGGAACCCGCTCCTAGACGGGTTGCCTGAGGGTGTACATATCAAAGCGGCGGCGGGATCGGAAGCCCCGCCGCGCCCCATGCGCAAAGACTGCTGCGAGCCCTACGCTTTGATATTATTGTCCTTCACCACCTTGCCCCAAAAGGCGACCTGCTTGTCGAAGAAGGTCTTGAAGGCGGCGCCGTCCTGGAGCAGCAGCGTCATGTGCTGCGTCTCCTTGAGCTGGGTGGCGGTCGCGGGCTCGCTCAGGATCTCCCTGGACGCCGCCGCGAAGGCCGCGACGATGTCAGGCGGCGTGCCTGCGGGCGCGAAGATGCCCCACCAGGCCAGCGTCTCGAAATCGGGAAAGCCCGCCTCGATCGCGGTCTGGGTATCAGGCAGGGCCGGCAGCCGCTCGCGGCCGAGCTGCAGGATCGGACGCAGCATGTTGGTCCCGAGCTGGGCGGCGACCAGCGCCGCCGATCCCGCGATGAGATCGACATGGCCACCGAGCACGTCGTTCATCGCCGGGCCGCCGCCGCGATAGGGCACGTGCATAATCTCGACGCCGGCCTTGCTGCCGAGCACGGTCATGGCGAGATGGCCGAGCGTGCCGATGCCGACAGAGGCATATTTCACCGCACCGGGCTTCGCCTTGCAGGCCGCCACGACGTCGGCAAAACTCTTATAGGGACGATCGGCACCCGCCGCGATCACGTAGGGCGCGGTGCCGATCAGCAGCACCGGCATCAGCTCCCGCTCGACGTCCACCGGCGGCTTGTCGAGGATGGACGGAATCACCGCGTGGGAATCGAAGGTGACCAGGAAGGTCGAGCCGTCCGCCGGGCTCTTGGCGGCCTGCGCCGCACCGAGCGCGCCGGCGGCGCCCGATTTGTTCTCGACCACGACGATGCGGCCGAGCTTGGTTTGCAGATTGGTCTGCAGCAGCCGCGCCATCGCATCGGTCGAGCCGCCCGGCGGAAACGGCACCACCAGCGTGATCTTGCCGGCCTGTGCCAGCGCCGGCGTCATTGCGAGAATGGCCGGCGCGGCCAGCAGCGTGCGTCGTGTGATCGTCATGGTCCCCTCCCTTGTGGTGCGCCCGGCTTTTGCTCTTTGGCGCTGCAGCATGATCCGGAAAAGTGTGTAGCGGTTTTCCGACAAGATCATGCTCAAAAGATGCATCTAAAGCGCAAAGCGCTTTAGCTCGTGCCGAAGCCCGACCCGGCTTTCTTGTATTCTGGCCGAGGCGGACTGAAGATGTCCAGCACCCGCGCGCCGTCGGCGCCAGCGCGCATGGTGTGCGGCACGTTGCCCGGGGTACGCCAGAAATCGCCCTTCTTCACTGGGATTTCCTCGTCGCCCTGAACGCGGATGGCCGAGCCGTCCAGCAGCACGCCCCATTGCTCCTCGGGATGATGGTGCAGGGTGCCTTGCGCATGCGGCGCCAGCGTCACCACCGACAGCATCGCCTGCTCGCCGGAGAAGATGCGCGTGGTCACGCCTGCCGCGAGCTCGCGAAACAGCCCATCGCTGGGATCGTCGATGTTGTGGAATTCTTCTTTTTGACTCACGTCGTCCTCCCTTTGCTCCCGCCTGATCAGGATTTGCCGTACGACCCCTGGTAGCGGCCCTCGCGGATCGCCTTCAGTGTCTCCTCCTCGCGCGCGACCTGGGTGCGGACGGCGTCCAGCAGCGCGGCGGCACCCGCGGCGGGAAACGACACCACGCCGTCCTCGTCGCCGACAACGATGTCGCCGGGCGCAATCACGCTGCCGCCGATCGTCACAGGCACGTTGATCTCGCCGGGACCGTTCTTGTAGGGGCCGCGATGGATCACCGCGCGGGCGTAGCAGGGAAAGTCGTCGGCCGCGAAAGCGGCGACATCGCGGATCGCGCCGTCGATGACGTAACCTTCCGCTTTGCGCCACTGCGCGATGTTCTTCATGATCTCGCCGACCAGCGCGCGCGTCTCGTCGCCGCCGCCATCGACCACGATGACGTCGCCTGGACCGACCAGATCGAGGGCGCGGTGGATGGCGAGATTGTCGCCGGGACGGGTCCGCACGGTGAAGGCCGTGCCCACCAGCTTAGCCCCGCGATGATAGGGCTTCAGCCCGACCGCGCCGGGCAGGCGGGCGAGATTGTCAGAAATGACCGACGTCGGTGCACCTCGAAAGCCCTCGATGATCTCGGCCGGCGGCTTCGGCACGCTGTTCGCTGCGATGTGAATCGTCATGTCAAAGAATCCTTTCGTCACTTTTCTTATTCGGCGTGCGCCGGCGCCTTGGAAGGCCAAATCCGGAAGGCGCGCCCTTCCTTCATCCACGCCGCGCGCTCGTCGCGCAACAGGGTGCGGCGGACTTTACCGGAATCATCGCGCGGCGGGACGCTGACGATCTCGAAACTCTCCGGATGCTTGTAGCGGCTAAGCCGGTCCTTCAGGAACTCTGCCGTGCCGTCGGCGATGGCCTGGCCGTCGGCGTCGCCTTCCGGCTCGATGATGGCATGCACGCGCTGGCCCAATTCCGCATCAGGCAAGCCGACCACCACGCAGGACCGCACGCCGGGACATTCGGAGACGGCAGCCTCGACCTCGGCCGGGTAGATGTTGGCGCCGCCGCGGAGCACCATGTCGGCGAGGCGGTCCCCGAGATAGAGATAGCCTTCCGCATCCAGCCGGCCGATGTCGCCGAGCGATTCCCAGCCGTCGGAGCGGCGCTTCGGCTCGGCGCCGAGATAGTGGTAGGTGGCGTCCTTGCCGTCGTTGTTGAGGAAATAGATCTCGCCGGTCTCGCCGGGCGCGACGTCGTTGCCGTCCTCGCCGATGATACGAAGCTTCGCCATGTCGCCGATCCTGCCGACCGAGCCCTTGTGCGTCAGCCATTCGGTGCCGGAGATGATGCAGGCGCCCTGGCGCTCGGTGCCGCCATAGAGCTCCCAGATTCGTTCCGGTCCGAGCCAGGCGATCCAGTTCTCCTTCAGCCAGGGCGGCATCGGAGCAGCCATGTGGAACACCGTCTGCAGGCTCGACAGATCGTAGGCGCTGCGCACGCGCTCCGGCATTGCCCAGATCCGATGCATCATGGTCGGCACGAAATTGACCCATTGCACGCGCTCGCGCTCGATCTGCCGCAACGTCTCCTCGGCGTCGAACTTGACGAGACCGGTGAGCTGGCCTCCCACGAACAGCGCATAATGCGACACGATGAACGGCGCATTGTGATAGAGCGGACCGGGATTGAGCAGCGAGACTCCGACGGGCATGTTGAGCGGCGGCGCGGCAACAGTGTCGGTCACCGCCGGATGGTGGTCGAGGATCACTTTCGGGCGGCCGGTCGAGCCGCCTGAAGTCATGGCTTTCCAGTAGCGCGCAACCGGGGGCGTCAGCGGCTCATCCGAAAATCCGTCCGGCACGAAATCAGCCGGCAGACGGTTCGGCGCGTTCCAGTCGGCCTCGCCGCCGACCACCAGCGCAGGCTTGAGAATGTCGAGCACGGCGGCGGCTTCGCCGCGCGGCAGCCGCCATGACAGCGACGTCGGCGTCGCGCCGCACTTCCACACCGCGAAGGAGGTCTCGAAGAACGCGTTGCCGTTGGGCAATCCGATCGCAACGAAATCGCCGGGCTTGACGCCCTTTGCCATGAACGCCCGCGCGCGCCGGTTGGCACCGCGCTCGAGCTCGTCCCATGTCAGCGCGTCCTGCCCATGGCGAACGGCGATCGTGCCGTGTGGTTTGCGCTCAGCGTACCAGCGTGGCACGTCGGACAGGGGCAGCAACATCAGGCGGTTTCCATTTCGTTTTCTTGGCGTCGCCTCGGATGAGCGCGCTCGCGGGGCGAGTGTAGCAGCCGGCCGGCACGGCGCTGTGACTCCTGCGCCACGTCAAGCACAAAATGTCAGCATCACAGCCATGTATTTCCCAGGTTCCATGGGTGACAAGCCGGCAATAAAGAGGCAAAAATCTGGCTCGACTCAGTTCGGGTTGAGTTTTGCAAGGAATGCTCTCGTAGAATGTCGTCGGTGATTGCATTGCGTCGTGCGGCGCTGCTTCTCGTTGCCGCAGCAGGATTTTTTCTGCTGACACTGCCGCATGCCCAGGCGCAATGGTGGAAACGCGCGCCGGTCGATTTCGAGGAATGCGCCGACGCCGCCGAGAAGGCCGCGACCAAGGCCGAGAAGACATCCGCGCTTGCCGATTGCAACGCCAAGTTCGCCGGCCGCCGCAAGCCGGGCGGCGGCTATGCCTATTACGACTTCCTGCAGGATCGCACCTTCGACATCGCCGGGCCCAATCCGACGCCGGAGGAGCAGAAGAAGATCGACGAGGCCTACACCGCCTATCTCGCCAGAGAGCGCCGCAACAACGAAGCCGCCCAGGCCGCCGCGCGTCAACAGCGCGAGCTGCAGGAGCAACAGGTGCGGCAACTCCAGCAGGTCGCGTTGCGGACCGAGGTCGAGCGCGTGCCCATCCCCGTCGAGCGGCCGAAGGTGCAGCAGACCATAGGTCAGCGTCCGAAGGGCGCGCCATGCACCAAGGGCTCATTCTCCTGCGAATGGCCGCGGCTATCGGAAAGCTTGAACGATCTGAAGAAGCTGTTCAACCCGACGCCGAGCAAGCCGGCGAAGAAGAGCTGAGTTTTCTCGCACCGACCTGTGGGGTAGGCAAAGTGCCCACCACACCGGCAAGACGAAACAGGATGGTGGGCACGCTTCGCTTTGCCCACCCTACAAATTCAATGGGGATGCTTCTTCTTGCTGCGCTTCGGCTTGACCACCGGCGCCGTCGCTGGCTCGGCGACTGTCTGCGAACTCCCCAACTGCGACCGGCTTTCCTGCAATCGCCTGTCATAGCCGGGCGAGTTCATAACCGTCGGCGGTCTCGCATAGGCCAGCGTCGATGCGCCGCAGAATGCGGCCAGCGCGAGCCCGATCACACAACCACGGTTCATCGCGTTCCTCCTTCGCTCTCGAGCACTACCCGCGAATTTCCTGCGGCGTCAGGCGGGACGGTCCGTTGCCGTCCGCCTCGGCTTGCTTGATCAGCGCAACAATGCGGCGCATCAGCGGCACATCGACATGGTTTTGCTCGGCGAGGGCGATGACGGCACCCTGGAGATAGTCGATCTCGGTCTTGCGGCCCTGTTTCAGGTCCTGCCACATCGACGAGCGCGCCTCGGGATCGATCTTCATGGTCCGTCCCAGGATCGCGTTGAAGATCATGTCGGGCAATCTGAGCAATGTCGGGGACCAGTTCATCGGAATTGGCGTCGCCGAGACCGGTGCGATGCCGGCGGCCTTCAGCGCGGCGAGCCCCTCGGCCATCTGGTCCGCGAACAGCCTGCGCCAGTCTCGGTTGGCCAGTTGCGCGGCGAGCGGCATGTCGGACAGCGCGCTGAGCGCGTTGTTCAGATTGATGATCAGCTTGCCCCATTGCACGCCGGTGATGTCACCGCTTGCACGCATGGCGAGGCCAGGCACCGAGAGCGCGGCGGCCGTGTTCTCGGCGTCCTCGCCGATATGAATGTCGCCGGAGGTCGAGCGATGAAAGCGCCCCTCGCCCATCGCAATCACGTTGAACGGCACCATGCCGGCGAGCACGCGGCGGTCGCCGAGCCGTTCGCGCAGCACCGCGACGTTGCCGACGCCGTTCTGAAGCGAAACGACGACGGCATCCTCCGGCGCGTGCTGCGCGATCTGATCGGCGACATCGGCGGTGTCGGCGCTCTTGACCGTGACCAGCACGATGCCGGCGCTGTGCAGGATCGAAGGATCCTCCGACAGCGCGAGCTGGCCCGCGCCGAGCTTCCTCTCGGAGCCGTCGAAATCGGTCAGCCGCAGACCAAATCGCTCGATCTCGGTCTTCACCCGCGGTCGCACCAGCAGCGCGACGCGGCGGCCCGCGGCCGCCAGCATGCCGCCGACGAAGCAGCCGATGGCACCCGCGCCAGCCACCACGATCGGTCGATCCGTCATCACCTCGCCTTGCTCCCTGAACGACCCGCCTTCGATAGCAGAGGCGAGGCCGGCAACCAATCGCGGCGCATGCGCCTTGTAACCGTCATGAGAGCCCCATATGTTTTCGCCCCGGGGGCTGTCATCGGCGAGCGCTCGCCGAACGAGACGCCAAAGGAGAGCACCATGGGTCTACTCGACGTCCTCAACGGCATGCAGAACGGCCCGCGCGGTCCCTCTACGCCTAGCTCCGAGAAATCTTCCGGCGGCATGTCGCCGATGACCATGGCGCTGCTTGGCCTGCTCGCCTGGAAGGCGTTCAAGCACATGACGTCGAACCAGTCCGGCACGGCGCCGCAACCGTCGCCGACGCCTGCCCCGCCGCCGGTGAACGCGGACAGCGGCGGTCTTGGCGGTCTCGGAGGCCTGCTCAAGGGCGGCCTCGGCGGCTTGCTCGCCGGCGGCGCGGCCGGCACCGTGCTCAGCGGCGGCCTTGGCGATCTCCTCAACCAGCTCCAGCAAGGCGGCCACAGCGAGGCCGCGAATTCCTGGGTCGGCAAGGGCGAGAACAAGCCGATCGCACCGGGCGATCTCGCCAGCGCGCTCGGCGCCGACCAGATCGAGAGCCTGTCAGCCCAGAGCGGCCTGTCGCGCGACGAATTGCTCAACGGCCTCAGCCAGTATCTGCCGCAGGTGATCGATCATTTGACACCGGACGGACGGCTGCCGACCGAGAACGAGATCTCGGGCAGACTTTGATCGACGCGCTTTCGGGAAGGGGAGCACACTCATGAGCATGGGCGGCCTGTTGTGGATCATCGTCGTCGGCTTCATCGCCGGCCTCATCGCGCGCTGGCTGGCGCCGGGACCGAATAACCCGAGCGGCTTCATCCTCACCACCATCCTCGGCATCGCCGGCGCATTTCTCGCGACCTTCATCGGCCAGGCCATTGGTCACTACAGTCCCGACCAGGGCGCGGGCTTCATCATGGCCACCATCGGCGCAGTCGTGGTGCTGTTCATCTGGAACCGCCTGGTGGCGCGCGGCGTGATCAAGGGGTGACCAAACTCGGTGTCGTCCCGGACAAGCGCGCCCTAAGCGCGCGCAGATCCGGGACCCATAGCCACAGGCGGTGGTTTGGCGAAGACTCGCAGTGATCGGAGTCGCGCACCAAACTTCTCCCTGTGGTTATGGGTCCCCGCCTTCGCGGGGACGACACCTATATTTGCCGCAGCAGCAGAGCGTCACCGCGGCCAGTCACATCAATCACGTAATCAAATGCATCCCCGCATCCATGCGCACGACCTCGCCGGTCATGTTGCTGGAGGCCGGCATCGCCAGGAAGCAGACGAGCTGCGCGATGTCTTCGGCTGTTGATGCGACCTTCAGCGGCACCTTCTCCACCACGCTGTCGCGCACCTGCTTGGCGCCGGCTTCGCCGCGGCCCTTGGTGAACCAGGGCGTGTCGATGTAGCCGGGGCAGACCGTATTGACGCGGATCAGCGGCGCCAGCGCACGCGACAGCGACAACGTCATGGTGTTGAGCGCGCCCTTGCTCGCGGCGTAGGCTATCGACGAGCCGACGCCGCTGATGCCGGCGACCGAGGACACGTTGACCACGGCGGAGGGCCGCCCCGAAGCCTTGGCGCCGGCCTCGAGCAGGCTGCGTGCCGCGCGCACCATCTGGAACGGACCGATGGTGTTGACACCATAGATCCGCTGGAAATCCTCCGCCGACAACCCATCGAGATCGGCGTGAGCCACATGTTTCGTGGTGCCGGCATTGTTGACGAGGATATCGAGCCGGCCCCAGCCGCTGGCTGCCGCGACGATCCTGCGGCAATCGTCGTCCTTCGAAACGTCGCCCTGCGCGACCAGCACCTCCGCCGCGCCGGCCTTGCGGCAGACGTCCGCGGTGGCCTCGGCCTCGGTCTTACTCGACGAATAGTTGATGACGAGCCGCGCCCCGCTGCGCGCGAGAATTTCCGCTGTCGCGGCGCCCAGGCCGGACGCCGACCCCGTCACGATTGCGCACAGATTGTCCTTGGCCATCCTGATGTCCTTCCCCGTGGCTCTGATCTTTCGTGCCCTGTTTAGCGAGTTTGTCGCGCCCTGCAAATCGAGCAAACTCCGCTAAGCGGAATTAGCCTTCTATTGATCCTTGCGCCCATGCCCGCGCCGCAGGTTGACCTGCGATCAACGCTTGTCAGGGCCATGGCTTTTTCGGATCATCGGGCGCAAGAAGACCTGCGCGGTACGCTCCACCAGGCGGGACGCGCCAACGGCAAAACACGGGGAACGCTGTGGCGGAGAGTGACAATATCGTCGTCGAGACCGCGGAGAAGATCTTCGCCGATCTCGCCGATCCGCAAACCATCAACAACGACAAGAAGAACTCCTGGCAGGCGCCGCTGTGGCAGGCGCTGAGCGAAGCCGGCCTGCCATTGTCCTGGGTGCCCGATGATCTCGGCGGCTCTGGCGCGAGCCTTGCCGATGGCTTTGCGCTGCTGAACGCCGCCGGCCGTTTCGCCGTCTCGGTTCCCCTGGCCGAGACCATGCTGGCGGGCTGGCTGCTGGCGCGGGCGAAGATCGCATCGCCCGATGGCGAGATGACCGTGCTGCCGGCAAGCCCGAAAGATCGTATCGTCCTCGACGCCGACGGCTCGCTCTCCGGCCGCGCCCGCGGCGTGCCTTTTGCGAAGGCGGCAAAGCATTTTGCGGTGCTCGCACATGGCAAGGACGGCGTCTCGATCGCGCTGGTCAATGCGGCCAAGGCGCGGATCGAGGCCGGGCTCAATGTCGGCTACGACCACAGCGACACCGTGACGCTCGACAAGGTCCAGCCCGTCACGCTCAAGGTCGCGCCGAACGGCTTTGACCAGACCACGATGATGCTGATGGGTGGCGTTGCGCGCAGCCTGCAGATCGCTGGCGCGCTGGAATCGATGCTCGACATCTCGGTGCGCTATTCCAACGAGCGCGTCGCCTTCGAGAAGAAGATCTCGAAATTCCAGGCGGTGCAGCACAATCTGGCGCGCCTCGCCGGCGAATCCGCCGCGGCACTTGCGGCGGCGACGTCCGCGGCCGATGCGATCGCGAATGCAAAATCGTTCGACGACGAGGTCTATCTGGAAGCCGCTTCCGCAAAGATCCGCTGCGCGGAAGCCGCCGAGAAAGGCGGCGCCATCGCGCATCAGGTGCACGGCGCGATCGGTTTCACCCTCGAGCACATCCTGCACCGCTATTCGCTCCGGGCGCTGGCCTGGCGCGACGATTTCGGTTCGGAAAGCCACTGGGCCGTCGAGCTCGGCAAGTTGGTCGCAAACCGCGGCGCCGACGAATTGTGGCCGCTCGTGGCATCGCGCTGATCAGGGAGAGAAACACATGACCGCCGCGCTCCGTTTCGATCCGATCCGTCTGCCCGAGAAGTGCGAGCAATTGCGCAAGGAAGTGCGCGCCTTTCTCGCCGAGGAAATCGCCGCCGGCACTTTCGATCCGCACCAGCCCAACCGCGAAGACACCGACGCGCCGGAATTCTCCCGCCGGGTCGGCGCCAAGGGCTGGCTGGGCATGACCTGGCCGAAGAAATATGGCGGCCAGGAGCGCTCCTTCCTCGAGCGCTACGTGGTGACCGAGGAAATGCGCGTCGCCAACGCGCCGACGCGGCGCTTCTTCGTCGCCGATCGCCAGAGTGGGCCGGTGCTGATCAAATACGCGCCCGAACATATCAAGATGGAGATTCTGCCGCGGATCTGCCGAGGCGAGATCTGCTTTGCGATCGGCATGAGCGAGCCGAATTCAGGCTCGGACCTGTTCGCCGCGAAGACGCGCGCGACCAAGACCGACGGCGGCTATCTCATCAACGGCAGCAAGATCTGGACCTCGTCGGCGCACATCGCCGACTACATGATCGCGATCTTCCGGACCTCGCCGCCGACCAAGGAAAACCGTCGCCACGGCCTGACCCAGTTCCTGGTTAAGATGAAGCAGCCGGGCATCAAGGTGAACCCGATCGGCCAGATTACCGGCCAGTACGAGTTCAACGAGGTCGTCTTCACCGACTTCTTCGTCCCCGACGACCACGTTCTCGGCGAGGTCGACGGTGCCTGGAAGCAGGCGACGAGCGAGCTTGCCTATGAGCGTTCGGGCCCCGAGCGTTTCCTCGAAACCTATTACGTGCTGACCGAACTGGTCCGCGCCGTCGGTCGCAACCCGGATACGCGCAGCGCCGAAGGCATCGGCCGTCTCGTCGCGCAGCTCCACACCATGCGGCGCATGTCGGTCTCGGTCGCCGGCATGCTCGAGGCCGGCAAGGAGCCGGTGGTCGAGGCGTCCATCGTCAAGGACATCGGCACGGTATGGGAGCAGCAGCTTCCGCATCGGGTGCGCGATCTCGCCGCCTTCGTCGAGGAGACCGCGACCAACCGCGAGACGCTGGAGCGGCAGCTCGACTTCGCCATCAAGACGGCGCCGAAACTCACTATCCAGGGCGGCACCACGGAGGTGCTGCGCGGCATCATCGCCCGCGGACTTGGGCTGCGCTAATCATCAAGGGATCATCATGAGCACCTACAAGGATATCGGCGTCGAGAAGGTCGGACACGTCGGCACCATCGAGATCCGCCGCCCGCCGCTGAACTTCTTCGACATTTCGCTGATCAACCAGATTGCGGATGCGCTCGAGGAGTTCGACCGCGACATCGAGATCCGCGCCTCCGTGCTCTCCGCACAGGGCAAGGCCTTTTGCGCCGGCGCCAACTTCCAGGATCCGGCGCGGCAGGCGCAGGAAGCGCGCGAAGCCGACAAGAAGGGCGACCCCGCCGACAGCCTCGGGGCGATCAACCATCTCTACATCCAGGCCGTGCGCATCTTCCGCGCCAAGAAGCCGATCGTCGCCGCCGTGCAGGGCGCCGCCATCGGCGGCGGATTGGGCCTCGCCGTTTCCGCCGATTTTCGCGTCACCTGCCCCGAGGCGCGCTTCTCCGCAAACTTCACCAAGCTCGGCTTCCACCCCGGCTTCGGCCTGACGACGACACTGCCCGAGCTGATCGGCAAGAACAACGCCGAGCTGATGTTCTACACCAGCCGCCGCGTCACCGGCGAGGAGGCCTACAGATGGGGGCTCGCCAACGAGCTGGTGCCGCAGGACCAAGTCAAGGCGGCCGCGATGAAGCTCGCCGGCGAGATCGCCGAATGCTCCCCGCTCGGCCTGCTCTCGACCCGCGCCACGATGCGCGCGGGATTGGCCGATCGCGTCATGGCCGCCACCAATCACGAGCTCGCCGAGCAGACGCGGTTGCGCGCGACGGAAGATTTTAAGGAAGGCGTGAAGGCCACGGAAGAACGGCGCGCGGCGAATTTCAAGGGAAGGTAGTTCCGCTGCACCGCATGCAGCCCTCTCGACCCGTCATCCTGAGGTGCGAGCAGCACGGTGCAGCGCGCTGTGCTGAGCCTCGAAGGATGGACGGCAGAGATGCAGCCGGGCCGTCGCCCTTCGAGGGCCGCTGAAGAAGCGGCCTCCTCAGGGTGACGGACAAGATTGGAAATCAACCGACGCGAAACGTCACCCCGCCCAGCAAGAACTCGTTCCCCGCGACCGCGTGCCCTTTCGCCCGTGCCGCGTGCAGCACACGCGCCACGTCGGTCACCCGAAACTCCAGTGCGCTCATGATCTCGCTGGCGCCCTTCACGAAGCGGAAGGTCGCATTGGGCAGCTTCAGTTCTGCGCCGCTGGGCGTGATGCCTATGATCTTGCCCCAGTGCTCCGCCAGCCCTTGCGGATCCGGGCTCTGCATCTCCACGACCGTCAGCGCCTCCGTCACATCCTTGCGGATGAAGCTCTGCCAGTCCGGCCCGGCCGGCGGATACGGCCCCGAAACGTCGTCGCTGCCTTCGGTATGGTTGAACTCGATGAAGGCGGCGCGGCAGTCGCGGGGGTGTAACTGCACGCCGTGATAGGGCGCGTGGTCGATGACGTTGGCGGTGCGCACGCCCATCGCATTGGCGATGCGCCCGCGCTCGTCGGGATCGTTACAGCAGAAAATCGCCATATAGCCGCCGCGGCCGCCAGTCTTCTCGATGAAGCGGCCGGCCGTGGTGCCGTCCTTGAAGGGGGCGACCACCTCCAGCAAAATCGTATCGACCGGGAGCAGCGCATTCTCCAGGCCGTATTTCGCCACATTGCCGTCGCGGTAGCACACAGCAAGGCCCATGATCTCCGCGATGTCGGAGACGACAGGCGCGAGCTGCGGCGCGACCAGGCAGATCTGTCGCAACCGCATATAGGGTGTCATGGTCATGCCCCCCTGAAGGTCGGCTTGCGCTTCTCCACGAACGCCTTTGCGGCCTCCTTGTGGTCCTCGGTGTCGCCGCAGCGGGTGTGATGGATCGCCTCGCCGTCGAAGCAATCCTCCAGCGCCAGATGCTCGGCATTGTTGATGTTGCGCTTGATGAAGCCGAGCGCGATCGAGGGCCCCTGCGCCAGAGACAGCGCGAGTTCGTGGGCAGCGGCGTCGATCTCGGCGTCGGGCACGACCTTGGTGACCATGCCGATCGCATGCGCCTCTTTCGCGGTCAGGACCGGCGACATCAGATAGAGCTCGCGCGCCCGCGCGCTGCCGAGCAGCTGGGTGAGGAAATAGGTGCCGCCGTAATCGCCGGAGAAGCCGACCTTGGCGAAGGCGGTCGTGATCTTGCAGGATTCGGAGGCGATGCGCAGGTCGCAGGACAGTGCCATCGACAGGCCCGCGCCGGCGGCGGCACCATCGAGCTGCGCCACCACGGGCTTCGGCATCTGGTGCAGGATGCGCGAGACCTCCATGCCGCGACGGAGGTTAGCGAGCTTCTGCTCGAACGGCAGCGGCGCCCGGCCTGCCGCCATCGACTTGACGTCGCCGCCGACGCAGAACGATCCGCCGGCGCCCTTGAACAGCACCGCCCGCACCTCCGGATCGTCGGCCGCGCGCCGCGCGGCGTCGACCAGCCCCGCGACCATCTCGGGGTTGAGCGCATTCTTTCGCTCCGGCCGGTTCATCGTGATGGTGAGCAGCCCGCCTTCGAGCTTTTGCAGGACCATGTCGTTCATGGATGTTGGCCTCTTTCTGTGGTGCCACTCTCTCACTTGGTCATTCCGGGGCGCGACGAAGTCGCGAACCCGAGCCCCGGGATGACGACCTATCGTTGGACACGCTCGTCACCAAGGCGACTTACCCCCGTCACTTCTTCACCAGCGGGCAGCGCGACTGCTCAAGCGATTGGAACGCTTCGCTGCCGGGCACGGTGGCAAGCAGCTTGTAATCGTCCCAGCGGCCCTTGGACTCCGACGGCTTCTTCACCTCGAACAGATACATGTCGTGGATCATGCGGCCGTCCTCGCGGATCTTGCCGCCCTTGGCGAAGAAATCGTTGATCGGCGTTTCCTTCATCACCTTCATCACCGTGGCCGCGTCGGTCGTGCCGGCCGCTTTCACGGCCTTCAGGTAATGCGTCACGGAGGAGTAGACGCCGGCCTGCGCCGACGTCGGCGGCCGCTTCACACGCTCCTGAAAGCGCTTCGAGAAGGCGCGCGTGTCGTCGTTCATGTCCCAGTAGAACGCCTCGGCCAGCAGCAGGCCCTGCGCGGTCTCGAGCCCGATCGAGTCGATGTCGGTGACGAAGGCGAGCAGCGGCGACACTTTCTGGCCGCCCTTGGTGATGCCGAACTCGGCGGCCTGCTTGATGGCGTTGACGGTGTCGCCGCCGGCATTGGCCAAGCCAATCACCTTGGCCTTGGAAGCCTGCGCCTGAAGCAGGAACGACGAAAAGTCCGACGTGTTGAGCGGATGGCGCACGCTGCCGAGCACCTTTCCGCCGGTCTTGGTCACGACGGCACTGGTGTCCTTTTCGAGATCTTGGCCGAAAGCATAATCGGCGGTGAGGAAGTACCAGCTGTCGAGGCCCGTCTTCACGGCCGCAAGACCGGTCACGTTCGCCTGACCGTAGGTGTCGAACACGTAGTGGATGGTGTAAGGGCCGCAGGCTTCGTTGGTGAGACGGATCGAGCCCGGGCCGTTGAAGATGACGATCTTGTTGCGCGCCTTGGCGATCTCGCCGGCGGCAAGCGCGGTGGCGGAGGCGGCGACGTCGTAGATCATCTCGACGCCCTGGTTGTCGAGCATGTCGCGGGCGATGTTGGCGGAGAGATCGGCCTTGTTTTGATGGTCGGCCGCGAGCACCTGGATCTTGCGGCCGAGCACCTCGCCGCCAAAATCCTCGACAGCCATCTTGGCCGCAGTCTCGCTGCCGGGGCCCGTGATGTCGGCATAGAGGCTCGACATGTCCAGGATGCCGCCGATCTTGAGAGGTGGCTTGTCCTGGGCTTGCACGGCGCTCGCGTTGAGGGCAAACGCGGCGGCAAAAATGCCCGACAGAACGTGCTTCATCAAAATAGTCTCCCTTTAATCGCCTGTCTCTGATGGCGGCTTGGTTATTGGTGTTGCCGCAATCATGCCGCATGCGCAACTGCGCAGCAAGCGCGGGGCGCTATGCGCGTCTTGCGACTGCGGCACGTTTTCCGCAAAACGGAATGGTGAGATGACGAGAGATGTTTCCGCGCCATCGTCGCGCGCGTGGGACGTAACAGAGAAGCCCCACACTCGCTGCCGTAGTGGGGCAAAGGCGCGCTCTTCGCTGCCGTGCCCACCGCTCTCGCGATTGGCAAGGACGCGGGCACGCTTCCGCCATCGCTCTTCGAGCTGTGGCGGACAAGTCGCTTCGCCGAACCTACGAGGTCCGCTTCGTCGTTGGCATCGTTTGAGTTAGGATCGACGTACAACGCAACCTCTCCGGGTCACGTGACGCGACAGCTTCACCTCATCGTCGCATTCTTGATTGCCGCGGGTCACACCGCGTTCGCGGCGCCATGCCGGTTCGAGACGCAAGGCGAAGGCCGCGTCGCCGCCATCGTCGATGCGCGCAGCGTGCGTCTGGACGACGGCCGCGAGATCCGCCTGCTGGGGATCGAGCCCACGGCGTCCGCGAAGCAGGCGCTGGCGTCGCTGCTCGTCGGACGCAACGTCACGCTCCGCGGCATCGACGACACGCCGGACCGCTACGGCCGCCAAGGCGCGCTTCTCTTTGTTGGCGAGAGCGACGCCTCCGTGCAGGCCATGTTGCTGGCCCAGGGCGACGCCCTCGTCTCCGCCGAGATCGTGGACAAGGACTGCGCAGCCGCCCTGATGGCGTCGGAAGCAGCGGCGCGGCGCCAAAAAAAGGGCAGTTGGGCTGACCCGTCGGCCATAAAAAACGCGGAAAGTCCGGACGATATTTTGGCGGGGATCGGGCGCTTTATGGTGGTCGAGGGCAAAGTTCTGTCGGTCCGGCAAGCTGGGGCAATGACCTACCTCAACTTTGGACGGAACTGGACACGCGGCTTTGCGGCGACTATTTCAAAGCGCACGCTACCGGTGTTCGAAGGCGCCGGCATCACCCTCAAGTCCTTGGAAAATAAACGTATTCGAGTCCGGGGCTGGGTTGAGGAAAATACGGGGCCGCGGATCGATGTGCGGCTCATAGGGCAAGTCGAGTTGCTGGGCGCAAGCGAGCCGACAGGGGAAAGGCCCTAACGAGGGCCAGGCACGGGTTAAGCGACGTGAATGGGGTGCTAGAAAGGCACGTACGGAACGAACGCCGCCGCCTGCGGGCGGCGCCGGCCGCGCTATGCCTCGTATTGGGTACGGCGCTCGCGGGCTGCGGCGACATGGGCCGGTTCCAGACCGCGGCGGTCCCGGCGACGGTCGCGATGCCGAAGCCGAAGCCGGCCGTCGCCCAGACCCCCGCCACCGAGAAGGAGCACGAGCGCATCCTGGCGAGCTATGGCGGCACTTATGACGATCCCAGGCTCGAATCACTCGTCAGCAAGACCGTCGACCGGCTCGTCGCGGCCTCCGATCGTCCCGACCAGGGCTACAAGGTCACCATCCTCAATTCCGGCGCGGTGAACGCGTTCGCGCTGCCGAACGGCCAGCTCTATGTCACGCGCGGACTTCTTGCGCTCGCGAGCGATACGTCGGAATTGTCCTCCGTGCTCAGCCACGAGATGGCGCATGTGCTGTCCAAGCACGCCGCGATGCGCGAGGACCAGGCCCGCCAGGCCGCGATCGTCACCCGGGTCGTCACCGACATGAGCAACGACCCGGACCTCACGGCGCTGGCACTGGCGAAGACCAAGCTCACCATGGCGAGCTTTTCACGCAAGCAGGAGATCGAGGCCGACGGCATCGGGGTGGGCATTTCCGCCAAGGCGCATTTCGACCCTTATGGCGCGGCGCGCTTCCTCTCCGCGATGGAGCGCAATGCCGAGCTGAAGGCCGGCAAGTCCTCGCTCGATCCGCGCGCGCAGGATTTCACCTCGTCGCATCCGGCGACCCCGGAGCGCGTGCAGAACGCGCAGGCCATTGCGCGGCAGTATACTGCCCCGGAGGGCGCCGAGCGCGACCGAGAGACCTATCTCGCCGCGATCGACAATCTCGTCTACGGCGAAGACCCCAGCGAAGGTTTCGTGCGCGGCCGCCGTTTCCTTCATCCGAAGCTGGGCTTCACCTTCCAGGCGCCGGACAATTTCACGCTCGACAACACCGCCCAGGCCGTGATCGGCGTGCGCGAGGGCGGCGCACAGGCCATGCGTTTCGACGTGGTGCGCGTGCCGTCCGAGCAATCGCTCGGCGACTACCTTAATTCCGGCTGGATGGAAGGCGTCGAGAAGGCGTCGACCGAGGACATCACCATCAACGGCTTCCCGGCCGCGTCCGCCACCGCCAAGGGCGACCAGTGGCAGTTCAAGGTCTATGCGCTGCGCTTCGGCAGCGACGTCTACCGCTTCATCTTCGCGACACGGCAGAAATCGACCGAGAGCGAGCGCAATGCGCGCGAGACCGTCAATTCATTCCGCCGCCTGACGCTCGACGAGATCCAGGCCGCGCGTCCGCTGCGCATCAAGGTCATCACCGTGCAGCCCGGTGACACCGTGGAATCGCTGTCCCACCGCATGGCCGGCGTCGATCATCCCGCCGAGCGCTTCCGCGTGCTGAACGGACTCGATCGCAACGCGCAGGTGAAGGTGCGCGATCGCGTGAAGATCGTGGCGGATTGACGCGCGCTAAGCGCACGTCATCCCGGGGCGCGCTGAGCGCAAACCCGGGATCTCGAACCAACGAGCTCCGCTACCGTAGGCTGGGCAAGGCGCAAGCGTGCCCACCACCTCTCTCAATCGGACACAGATGATAGGCACGGCGCTTGCGCGCCTTTGGCCACCCCGTGAGACCTGTGATGCGGCAACGACGCGAGCCTAGCGCCCCGTGTCCATGTCGCCCTTCTCGCGCTGGCCGCTGAGCCAGAGGGCGAGCAGGGTCCAGAACGCGCCGGACAACAGATACGCACCCGAGGCGATGACGCCGAGATTGGTGGCGAGCAGCAGCGCGACCAGCGGCGCGAAGCCGGCACCGAACAGCCAAGCCATGTCCGAAGTCAGCGCGGAAGCCGTGTAGCGGTACGCCTGCTTGAAATTCGAGGCGATCGCGCCGGAGGACTGGCCGAAAGACAGGCCGAGCAGGATGAAGCCGATCACCATGTAGATGGTCTCGCCGAACGCGCCGGCGTCGAGCAGCTGCGGGGCAAAGCCGCTATAGATCGCGATCGCGATCGCCGATCCCATCAACAGCGATTTGCGCCCGACGCGGTCGGCGATAATGCCCGACGCCACGATCGCGGCGACGCCGAACACGGCGGCGACGATCTCGATGATCAGGAAGCGCACCGGGCTTTCGCGGGTGAACAGGAACACCCAGGACAGCGGAAATACCGTGACCATGTGGAACAGCGCGAAGCTCGCGAGCGGCGCAAACGCCCCGAGCATGATGGTCTGTCCTTCGCGCGCGACTGTCTCGGAGATGCGCGAGGGCTGCAATTCGCGGGTCTCGAACAGCGTCGCGTATTCCTCCGTCGTCACCATGCGCAGGCGGGCAAACAGCGCAACGACGTTGATGGCGAACGCAACGAAGAACGGGTAGCGCCAGCCCCAGTCGAAGAAATCGTCAGCCGACAGGTTACCCGCGAAATAGGCGAACAGCGCGCTCGCCACGATCAGCCCGAGCGGGGCGCCGAGCTGCGGCACCATCGCGTACCAGCCGCGCTTGGAGGGCGGCGCGTTCAGCGCCAGCAGCGAAGCCATGCCGTCCCAGGCGCCGCCCCAGGCCAGACCCTGCGCGATGCGCGCCAGCGCCAGCAGCCAGATCGCGGCAACGCCGATGTCGTGATAGCCGGGCAGGAACGCCAGCGCGACGGTGGCGGTGCCGAGCAGGAACAGCGCCGAGATCAGCTTGGCCGTCTTGCCGTAGGCACGGTCGACGGTCATGAAAATGACCGTGCCGATGGGGCGGGCCATGAAGGCCAGCGCGAAGACCATGAAGGAATAGAGCGTGCCGGTCAGCTCGCTCGCGAACGGGAACACCAGGCGCGGGAACACGATCACCGAGGCGATCGCAAAGACGAAGAAGTCGAAGAATTCCGAGGTGCGGCCGATGATGACGCCGATGGCGATCTCGCCGGGACTGGCCTGGTCGTGGCCGTGCTCGCCCGTGTGGAGGTCTGCCATTGCGGGGGTCTGTGCCGTCGCCATGCGTGCGCCCTTAACGTCCTGAAAACCAAAGCCGACCGCCCGGCGGGGCGCCAGGCAATCCGGTCCTGTCTGACCCAACATCCCGCACTGCAACATTGGACAAATTGTCCAATGTCCGGATTGTTGCGCCGCAGCTACCCGTTGGCCCCGCAAAAGAAACTCATTCTCAAAGGCTCGGCCCGTGTCTCGTCTCAAGATCCTGGCGCTACTACCTCTGGCTGCCGCGCTTAGCGGCTGCGACTACGTCGTGCTGGCGCCAGCCGGCGATATCGCTGCCCAGCAGCGCGACCTCGTCATCATCTCCACCGTCCTGATGCTCCTGATCGTCGTCCCCGTGATGGCCCTGACGGTGCTGTTCGCCTGGCGCTACCGCCAGTCCAACACCGAGGCCCGCTACGAGCCGGATTGGGATCACTCGACCAAGCTCGAGCTGGTGATCTGGTCGGCGCCTCTTCTGATCATCGTTTGCCTGGGCGCGCTGACCTGGATGGGCACGCATCTGCTCGATCCCTACCGCACGCTCGGCCGCATCCATGCGGAGCGCGCCGTCGACAAGTCCAAGGCTCCGCTCGAGGTCGACGTCGTCGCGCTCGACTGGAAATGGCTCTTCATCTATCCCGACTACGGCATCGCCACCGTCAACGAGCTCGCAGCTCCAGTCGATCGTCCGATCACCTTCCGCATCACGGCCTCCTCGGTGATGAACTCGTTCTATATCCCCGCGCTCGCCGGCCAGATCTACGCGATGCCGGGCATGGAGACCAAGCTCCACGCCGTCGTCAACCACGCCGGCACCTACAAGGGTTTTTCGGCGAACTACAGCGGCGCCGGCTTCTCCGGCATGCACTTCAATTTCCAGGGCCTCGACGACAAGGGCTTTGACGCCTGGATCGCCAACGCCAAATCCGCCGGCGGCTCGCTCGGCCGCGCCGAATATCTCCAGCTCGAAAAGCCGAGCCAGAACGAGCCGGTGCGCCGCTGGGGCACCGTCGACGCCGATCTCTACCGCCTGATCCTCAACATGTGCGTCGAGACCGGCAAGATGTGCCAGAGCGAGATGATGGCGATCGACGCCAAGGGCGGCGCCGGCCACCAGGGCCTGAACAACACCCTGCCGCTGGCCTACGACAAATACGCCCGCCGCGGCACGGCACTCGGGCCGGAGCCGAGCTTCGTTGCCGGCACCTGCACGCCGGATGCGCCGCAGGGCAAGACCACCGCCGCCATCACGGCGCCCACCGACACCGCGCCCCTGCTCGGCGCCGGCCTGAAGCGGCCGTCGTTCACGCCGCTGAAGTCCTCGTCCTTCTTCCTCGGACAACGTCCCAAGTCAGACTCGTGAAGTCAGACTCCTAAAGAGAGTTCGCATGTCTCCTGATCTTCTCAAGCTCATCTTTGGCCGGCTCGGCTTCGAATCGCTGCCGCTGCACGAGCCGATCGTCGTCGGCACCTTCGTGGTGGTCGCGCTCGGCGGCGCCGCGCTGCTCGGCGCTCTCACCTATTTCCGCCTCTGGGGCTATCTCTGGCGCGAATGGTTCACCACGGTGGACCACAAGCGCATCGGCATCATGTACATGATCCTCGGCATCGTGATGCTGCTGCGCGGCTTTGCCGACGCGCTGATGATGCGCGGCCAGCAAATGCTGGCCTTTGGCGGTTCCGAAGGCTATCTCAACGCCCATCACTACGACCAAGTCTTCACCGCCCACGGCGTGATCATGATCTTCTTCGTGGCGATGCCGCTGGTCACAGGCCTGATGAACTACGTGGTGCCGCTGCAGATCGGCGCGCGCGACGTGTCGTTCCCGTTCCTGAACAATTTCAGCTTCTGGATGACGGTCGGCGGCGCGGTGCTGGTGATGGCTTCGCTTTTCATCGGCGAGTTCGCCCGCACCGGCTGGCTGGCCTATCCGCCGCTGTCCAACATCGGCTACAGCCCCGATGTCGGCGTCGATTATTACATCTGGGCGCTGCAGGTCGCCGGTGTCGGCACGACGTTGTCAGGCATCAACCTGATCTGCACCATCGTCAAGCTTCGCTGCCCCGGCATGACCATGATGAAGATGCCGGTGTTCACCTGGACCTCGCTCTGCACCAACGTCCTGATCGTCGCTTCCTTCCCCGTCCTGACCGTCGTGCTCGCGCTGCTGTCGCTCGACCGTTACGTCGGCACCAACTTCTTCACGAACGACTTCGGCGGCAGCCCGATGATGTACGTGAACCTGATCTGGATCTGGGGCCATCCTGAAGTCTACATCCTGGTTCTCCCGGCCTTCGGCATCTTCTCCGAGGTGACCTCGACCTTCTCCGGCAAGCGGCTGTTCGGCTACACCTCGATGGTCTACGCCACGGTCGTCATCACCATCCTGTCGTATCTGGTCTGGCTGCATCACTTCTTCACGATGGGCTCGGGCGCCAGCGTCAACTCGTTCTTCGGCATCACCACGATGATCATCTCGATCCCGACGGGCGCGAAGATGTTCAACTGGCTGTTCACGATGTATCGCGGCCGTATCCGCTACGAGCTGCCGATGATGTGGACGATCGCCTTCATGCTGACCTTCGTGATCGGCGGCATGACCGGGGTGCTGCTCGCGGTGCCGCCGGCCGACTTCGTGCTGCACAACAGCCTGTTCCTGATCGCGCATTTCCACAACGTGATCATCGGCGGCGTGGTGTTCGGCGCCTTTGCCGGCATCACCTACTGGTTCCCGAAGGCATTCGGCTTCAAGCTCGATCCGTTCTGGGGCAAGCTGTCGTTCTGGTTCTGGGTCACCGGCTTCTACCTCGCCTTCATGCCGCTCTACGTGCTCGGCCTGATGGGCGTGACCCGCCGGCTGCGCGTGTTCGACGATCCCAGCTTGCAGATCTGGTTCGTCATCGCCGCGATCGGGGCCGGCCTCGTGCTCCTCGGCATCATGTGCATGCTGATGCAGTTCGCGGTCAGCTTCCTCAGGCGCGAGCAGCTCAAGGACGTCACCGGCGATCCCTGGGACGCGCGCACGCTGGAATGGGCGACCTCTTCGCCGCCGCCCGACTACAACTTCGCCTTCACTCCCGTCGTTCACGACAACGACGCGTGGTGGGACATGAAGAAGCGCGGCTACCAGCGTCCGCTCACCGGTTTCAGGCCGATCCACATGCCCAGCAGCACCGGCACCGGCATCATCCTCGCCGGTCTCGCCACCGCGATGGGTTTCGGCCTGATCTGGTACATCTGGTGGCTGGCTGCCGTGAGCTTCATCGCGATGCTCGCCGTCGGCATCGGCCACACCTTCAACTATCACCGCGACTTCGACATTCCGGCTGAAGACGTCATCCGGACCGAGGACGCGCGCACCAAACTGCTCGCCGGAGCCAAGTAAATGACTGTTGCCGTCAATTCTTCCCAAACCGGCGAGCCGGTCTTCTATCTCGCCGACGAACACCCGCATCCGGAAGGCTGGAGCACCTCGCTCGGCTTCTGGATCTACCTGATGAGCGACTGTCTCATCTTCGCGATCCTGTTCGCCACTTTCGGCGTGCTCGGCGGCAATTACGCCGCCGGCCCAGCGCCGAAGGACCTGTTCGACCTGAATCTGGTCGCGGTGAACACCTCGATGCTGCTGCTGTCGTCGATCACCTACGGCTTCGCCATGCTGACGATGCAGCAGAACAAGGTCGCGCAGACGCAAATCTGGCTGGCAATCACCGGCCTGTTCGGCCTCGCCTTCATCGGCATCGAGCTCTTCGAGTTCGCCCACATGATCCATGAGGGTGCGACGCCCCAACGCAGCGCCTTCCTGTCCGCCTTCTTCACCCTGGTCGGGACCCACGGCCTGCACGTTTCCTGCGGCCTGATCTGGCTGGTGACGTTGATGGTGCAGGTTCAGAAGTTCGGCCTGATCGAGGCCAACCGCCGCCGTCTGATGTGCCTGTCGATGTTCTGGCACTTCCTCGACGTGGTCTGGATCGGCGTCTTCACCTTCGTCTATCTCCTGGGAGTTCTGCGATGAACACCGACACTCACACCGCCCATGCGGACGACCATCATCACGGCGACAGCCACGCCCACGGCACGTTCTCGACCTACATGCTCGGCTTCGTACTCTCGGTCGTTCTCACCGCGATCCCATTCTGGCTGGTGATGAGCGGCGCGCTGCCGAGCAAGCAGATCACCGCCCTCGTCATCATGGCCTTCGCGGTCGTGCAGATCGTCGTGCACATGGTCTACTTCCTGCACATGAACACGACGTCCGAGAACGGCTGGAGCATGATGGCGCTGATCTTCACCATCGTCATGGTGGTGATCGCGCTGTCGGGTTCGCTGTGGGTGATGAGCCACCTCAACAGCAACATGATGCCGATGCATCAGATGAGCGGTATGAAGTGAACGAGGTCCGGACCGTGACGAGCAAGGCAGACGGGACGCGTGGCCATGCTGCGTGCCCCTCCCTGTGGCTCACGGTCCTCTCGCTCACGGCCTTCGTGACCCTGATCGCCCTCGGCGTCTGGCAGATCGAGCGCCGCGCCTGGAAGCTGACGCTGATCGACCGTGTCGAGCAACGCGTTCATGCCCCGGCGGTGCCGATCCCCTCGCCTGCTTCATGGTCCGCGGTCTCCGCCGCGAACGACGAATACCGGCATGTCAGCGTCACCGGCCGCTTCCTGCATGATCGCGAGACGCTGGTTCAGGCCGTCACCGAGGAAGGCCCGGGCTATTGGGTGCTGACGCCGCTTCTGCGCGACGACGGCACGCAAGTCCTGGTCAACCGCGGCTTCGTACCGTCCGAGCGGCGCGACGCATCGACCCGCCGAGGCGGCAATCCGGACGGCCGGGTCGAGATCATCGGTCTGCTCCGCATCACGGAGCCCAAAGGCGGGTTCCTCCGAAACAACGTCCCCCAGCACAACCGTTGGTACTCGCGGGATGTCGCGGCGATCGCGGCGGCACGCGGCCTCCACGATGTCGCCCCCTTCTTCGTCGATGCCGACGCCGGATCACAAATCGCAGGCGGGCCGGTCGGCGGATTGACCGTGGTCCGCTTTCCCAATAACCACCTGATCTACGCGCTGACGTGGTTTGCCCTGGCCTTCATGCTGGCCGGCAAACTTCTCGTTACATTCGGCGGCGGGCCGTTCCGCCGCCGGCGCTTCGTCCACGAACCGGCCGGCGGCCTGGATGCCGCCGCGCGCAGGACGGGATCAGATGCTGGAACGATCGTCGAACAGGCCTGACGACGGGAAGACGCTTTCCCAAACACTTGCGCATGGCGGGCTGGCCGTCACGCTGCAATCGCCGGCGGACGCGCGCAGCGAGCTGATCGGTGCCGCGCCGACCGACGACGAGACCAATCGCAAGAACATGGCGCTGCTGATCCAGCTGCGCTGGACCGCGGTCGTCGGCCAGATCGTGACCATCGGCGGCGTGCATTTTGGGCTCGGCATTCCGCTGCCGTTGGAGCGGATGGGCGCGGTGATCGGCGCGCTGGTGCTGCTCAACGTCTCCAGCCTGATCTGGGTGCGCCATCGCGCCGCGATCACCAACAACGAGTTGCTGGTCGCCCTGATGCTGGACGTGGCCGCCCTGACCGCGCAGCTCTATCTCTCCGGCGGAGCCACCAATCCCTTCACCTCGCTGTTCCTGCTCCAGGTGACGCTCGGCGCGGTGCTGCTCGATGCCCGCTCGACCTGGTCGCTGGTCGCGCTGACCTGCGCGAGCTTCGTGTGGCTGACGCTGGCATACCGCCCGCTGGACCTGCCGCCAAACCCGCTGAGCGAGACCTACACGCTCTCGGTCGCCGGCATGCTGCTGGGCTTCGTGCTCAACGCCGTGCTGCTGGTCGTGTTCGTCACCCGCATCAATCGAAACCTGCGCGAGCGCGATGCGCATCTGGCGGCATTCCGCCAGCATGCCGCCGAGCAGGATCACATCGTGCGCATGGGCCTGCTCGCCTCCGGCGCGGCGCACGAGCTCGGGACGCCGCTGGCCTCGCTGTCGGTGATCCTCAGCGACTGGCGTCGCATGCCGGATCTCGCCGCGGATCAGGAGCTCGCCGAGGACCTTGCGGAGATGGAAACCTCGCTGCAACGCTGCAAGTCGATCGTGACGGGCATCCTGGTGTCGGCGGGCGAAGCGCGCGGCGAAGGCTCCTCGCCGACGACGGTGACGGCGTTCGTGACCGCGCTGGTCGACGAGTGGCGTGACGCGCGCTCGGCACGGACGCTCTACTTCGTCAATACGTTCGGCGCGGACGTCGCCATCGTCTCCGACATCGCGTTGAAGCAGGTCATCTTCAACGTGCTCGACAACGCCTATGAGGTCTCGCGCGACTGGGTCGAACTCGTGGCCGAGCGCGAGGGCGACAACCTCGTGCTGTCGATCAGCGATCGCGGCCCGGGCTTTGCGCCGGAGATGCTGGCGCAGCTCGGAAAGCCCTATCAGTCGAGCAAGGGCCGCGCCGGCGGCGGGCTCGGGCTGTTCCTGGTGGTGAACGTGGTGCGCAAGTTGGGGGGCACCGTGACCGCCGAGAATCACAGGAAGCGGGGCGCCACCGTGCGCCTGACGCTGCCGCTCGCAACGCTGGCGATCGGAGGAAATTTTGACGCCTGACCGTTCGCTCATCGTCGTCGAGGACGACGCAGGCTTCGCGCGCACGCTGAAGCGCTCGTTCGAGCGCCGCGGCTACGAGGTCGTGCTGGCCGCCTCGATCGAAGAGGTCCGCAACGTTCTGGAGGAGCGCTCCTTCGGCCATGCCGTGGTCGATCTCAAGCTCGGCGGCGCCTCGGGCCTCGCCTGCGTAGAGCTCCTGCACACCCACGACCCGGACATGCTGATCGTGGTGCTCACCGGCTTTGCCAGCATCTCTACCGCCGTGGAGGCGATCAAGCTGGGGGCCTGCCATTATCTGGCAAAGCCGTCGAATACCGACGATATCGAGGCCGCCTTCAACAAGGCCGAAGGCAACACCGAAGTCGCGCTGGATGCGCGGCCAACCTCGATCAAGACGCTGGAATGGGAGCGCATCCACCAGACCCTGATCGAGACTGATTTCAACATCTCGGAAGCGGCAAGACGATTGGGGATGCACCGGCGCACGCTGGCAAGGAAGCTCGAGAAGCGACCGGTCAGGTAGGCACGTCTTTCAGCGTCCAAATGCCCAGCCTGGCTGATGACCTCGCGGCCAAGCACCTCTAGACTGCCGATTGCTGCGGCTGATGGCCGTCGCTTTGCTGCAAAGGTCCCAGCGAGGAGTCTCCCGTGACAATGCTCGTCGAGCGGTTCGACCTACCTGCCGCGCTTTCGCCCGCGCGCGGCCAGCGCGGCAGCGAAACAGTTGAGTTCGCAGAGGCCGCGCTGACCTCCGCCAAGCATGAGGGTCTGCAACTCGCAGTGCGGGCGCGCTATTTCGCCCTCGCCGTCATCGGTTGCCTGCTGCTGGCGATCAATCCCGCGTGGGAGCAGCTCTACTACGTGGCGCTGCTCGGCCTGTTCGCACTGATCGGCTGGGCCCAGGTCAGGGTTGGGCGGGTGGGCGTCTCACGGTCCGAATTGGCGCTCCTGTTCTGCGATTTGGCGTTGCTCACCCTCCTCATCGTGGTCCCAAATCCATTCGGGACTACGCACTGGCCGGTCGCGATGCAGTACCATTTCGGCAACTTCATCTATTTCTTCGTACTGCTCGCAGGTGCCACACTGGCCTATTCCTGGCGGACCGTGATTGCGGTCGGAACGTGGACCGCCGCGCTCTGGCTGGTCGGCATGGCCTGGGTGTGGTGGCAGCCCGATCGGGATCCTGCGCTGACGGCCCGCATCGCGGCCGCAGTCGGCGACGATCACCGCTTGTTGGCAATGATCTCGCCCAATGCGATCGGATTCCACCTTCGCATCCAGGAAATCGTCGTATTCATGATCGTGGCCGTCACGTTGGCGCTGGCGGTCCGCCGCAGTAATGACCTGCTGGTCCGACATGCCGCGGTCGAGCGCGAACGCGGCAATCTGGCACGCTACTTCTCGCCCAATGTCGTCGCGGAATTGTCGAAGCAGGACGAGCCGCTGAAGCAGGTGCGCACGCAACACGCTGCGGTGCTATTCGTCGACATCGTCGGCTTCACAGCCTTTGCCGATGCGCGCGCGCCGCAGGAGGTGGTGCGGACGTTGCGCGAATTCCACGGACTGATGGAGCAGGAGGTTTTCCGTCACAGCGGCACGCTCGACAAATATCTCGGTGACGGGTTGATGGCGACGTTCGGCACCCCCTTTACCGGCGCGCACGATGCCAGCAACGCGCTGCGGTGTGCCCAGGCCATGATCGCCGCGGCGGACGGTTGGAACGGACAACGAACGGCAGTGGGGGAGCCACCGCTGCGTGTGAGTTTCGGCTTGCATTATGGGCCGGTGGTGCTCGGCGATATCGGGCAGACCTGTCTGGAATTTGCCGTGATCGGTGCCACCGTCAACGCTGCAAGCCGTCTCGAGGCGTTGACCCGCACGCTCGACTGCGCGCTGGTGGCAAGCGACGATCTCATCAGCCGCGCAAAGGACGAGCTTGGCAGCGCAGCCGAAGCATTCCAGCCGCTGATGGCGCGAGAGCCACAGGCCGTCCGCGGGATCCAGCGTCCGATCGGAATATGGACTCAGGTCCGCGGCTCGTAGCATGCCGATCGCGCTCGACGCCGCTGTCACGAGCCCAACAAAAAGCCCGGCCGAACGGCCGGGCTCTTGATGGCTTGCGCAGAACGAAGCCGCTTACGCGGCCTCGTCGGCGACGGTGGTGTCGTCGCCATCGGTGTCGTCGGCATCGCCCTCGGCATCCGTGTCGGCTTCGCCCTCGGCGGCTTCCGCCTTGGCGTTGCGGCGCGGGCTCTTGGCGAGCTGGGACTCGATTTCCTTGACCGCTTCGGTCTCGGTCGAGTGCTGCACCACCGCGATCTCGCGGGAGAGGCGGTCGAGCGCCGCTTCATAGAGCTGCCGTTCGCTGTAGGACTGCTCCGGCTGCGACTCCGAGCGATAGAGGTCGCGCACGACTTCCGCGATCGCGACGATATCGCCCGAATTGATCTTCGCTTCGTATTCCTGGGCGCGGCGCGACCACATGGTGCGCTTGACGCGGGCGCGGCCCTTGAGGGTCTCCAGCGCCTTCTTCACCAGCACCGGATCGGACAGCTTGCGCATGCCGACATTGGCGACCTTGGCGGTCGGCACGCGCAGCGTCATCTTGTCCTTGATGAAGTTGATGACGAACAGCTCGAGCTTCGCACCGGCGATCTCCTGCTCCTCGATGGCCAGGATCTGGCCGACGCCATGAGCGGGATAGACCACGAATTCGTTGGCTTTGAAGCCCTGACGCTGGGTCACGACCTTCTTTTCCTCGACCTTCGGCGCAGCAGCGGGCTTCGCGGCCGGCTTGGCGGCAGCGACGGGAGCCTTGACAGGAGCAGCAGCAACGGAAGCCTTCGGCGCGGCGGGCTTGGCAGCGGGAGCCTTGGCCGCCGGAGCCTTGGCAGTCACAGGCTTGGCAGCAGGCTTAGCGGCGGTCGCTTTCGCGGCCGGTTTGGCAGTCTTGTTAGGCATTGCGCTTCTTTTGTTCTTCGAGGACTTTGCAGCCGGCGCCTTCGTCGCGGTCCGACCCTTGGATGCGCTACGGCTGGCCGCGGCGACTTTCTTGGCCTCCTTATGGGAAGCCCTCGCTGAAGTACTCTTTTTACGCGTTTTCTGTGACACAGCCTGCGCGCGGAAACTGCCACGCCCCTGTTCGACATTTGGTTTCACGGGAACCCAGAGGGGCCAACGGGGCTGACGGGGTTCGGCTTAATGTGCCCAATATAGCACATTTCCCGCAAAAATCAATGATTTAGGGGTCTTCAGGGCTGGTTTTCGCGGCGCCGCCGCTATTAGGGTTAAGTTTGGGCCCGAATTAGTCGCCGGAGCCGGCGTTCGGAGAAAAATATTTCTCGAACTTGCCTTCCATGCCGTCGAATTCCTTGGCGTCGGCGGGTGATTCTTTCTTCTGGGTGATGTTCGGCCAGCTCTTGGCGTAGTCGGCATTGACTGACAGCCACTTTTCCAAGCCCGGTTCCGTGTCCGGCTTGATGGCGTCGGCGGGGCATTCCGGCTCGCACACGCCGCAATCGATGCACTCGTCAGGATGGATGACGAGCATGTTGTCGCCTTCGTAGAAGCAGTCGACCGGGCAGACCTCGACGCAGTCGGTGTACTTGCACTTGATGCAGTTTTCAGTGACGACGTAAGTCATCCAACGCTCCGAAAAGCTCTTTTAAAAGTCGCGGCTTGCGTAGCGCGGATGGCCCGGCGCCGCAAGGTCGTGAAAGCGCGATCATGACACTTGTGTGCGCTTGATCGGCCAAGAAATGAATTGAATGCGCAATTAATTGCGCGCGCCGAGCTCCTCGTAGAGCACCCGCGCCGAGGCAGCATCGCCGCGGCGTTCGTTGAAGCCCGTCACTTTCAAGACGCGCACGGTGCGATCGAGCGCGATGGTGAGCACGTCGCCGATCTTGACCGCATGTCCTGGGGAGGTCTCGCGCGCGCCGTTGATGCGAACGTGACCTTTTTCGACGAGCTCAGCGGCCGAGGTGCGCGCCTTCACCACCCGCGCGTGCCACAGCCATTTGTCGAGGCGCTGGCGCTCGGTCGTGGGATCACTCCTTCCGACCGGACAATTGCTCTTTCAGCGCGGCGAGTTTTGCGAAGGGCGAGTTCGGATCGGCCGGACGATCGCGCTCGCGCGGGTTCGCGCTCGAAGCGTAGGGGCGCAGCGACGGACCGCCCTGGCGGTCGCGGCCCTTGTCACGGTCGCGGCCTCGGCCGTCACGGCCCTTGTCGCGATCTCCGCCGAACTTGCCTTTGTTGTCGCGATCACGGCCCTTGTTGTCGCGATCCTTGCCCTCGAAGCGGCGGTTCTTGTCGTCGCGCCCCTCGGGACGCGGCGCGCCTTCGCCACCACCTTCGCGCGGCTTGCGGAAGTCCCTGCCGCCATCCCTGCGATGACCACCACCGTGACGGTGACCCGGCTTCGCGCCTTCGGCCGCTTCGCCGGGCGCGGCGCTCGCCGCACCGGGTGCAGCTCCAGCCTCAGCGCCCGCCTGCGGGCGCTGATGGTGGTGACGCTGATGGCGATGGCGCTCGTGGCGCGGCTTGCGGTCCTCGTGACGGCCGCCGGGACGCCAGACCTCGACCAGTTCGGGCTCTGCGGGCGTCGCCGCGGCTTCAGGCGCGGCAGCGTCGGGCGATGCGGCAGCTTCAATGGCCACGGTCTCGGCGGCAGCAGCTTCGAGCTCGGCGGCCTCCGGGGCGGTTGCCGGCTCTTCGGCCGGCGGCGCGATGCCGGGAGCATCTTCGGGCGTGACGGGAGCCCCGGAAGAGGCTTCCAGCGCGGGCTCTGCGGGCGCGGCCTCGTCCTGCCGGTCCATGCCGGGAGCGTCTTCGACCGTGACGGCTTCCGCGGCGGCTTCGGTGGATGCCTCCTCGGGCAGGCCGGCGACGGCCTCCGCAGCGGTCTCGCTCGATGTCTCCGCACTGCCCTCGGTGGGCGGCGTCTCCGCCGCGACCGTTTCAGTCACGACCTGCTCGGCGACGACAGGCTTCTGCGGCAGCGGCGGACGCTTCTCCATGCGATAGCCGAGCGCACGCAGCACCGACGCAAAATCCTCGCCTGCAGAGCCGGTGAGCGAGGTCATCGCCTGCGTCACCACGAAGCTGCGGCCATCGAAGGCGCCGGCCGGCTTTTCGCCGGACGAATTCTCCCGCCAGGCCAGCGCCGGGCGGATCAGATCGGCAAGGCGCTCCAGGATGTCGACGCGGACGGCGCGCTCGCCGGCCTGCTTGTAGCCGAGCACGCGATAGGCATCGCGCGGCAGCGCCTTGTCGACCGGGAACGAGGTGCGACCCGAGGATGCCAGATGCTGTGCGCCCGACAGCGAGGACAGATCGACATTGTCCTGCTTGAGCGCCCATAGCAGCGCGGCCAGCGCGCGCGCGGCGGGCTTGAGCAGGCCGGGAAAATAGATGTGATAGGCGCCGAAACGGACGCCATATTTGCGCAAGACCGCGCGCGAGGGCTGATCGAGATCCTTCAGCTCGTTCGCGATCTTCGGACGCTCCAGCACGCCGAGCGCCTCGACGAGCTGATAGGCGATGCCGCGGGCGATGCCGGTGACGTCCTCGGCCTTCGACAGCTCGAACATCGGCCCGAGCAGCTTCTCGATATGGGTCTTGAGCCACAGTTCGAGCCGCGCCTGCACCTTGTCGCGGGGAGCGCCGGTCAGGCGCTCGTCCGAGATGATGCGGATGCGCGGATGCAGCGCGTCCTCTGCGGCAGACAGCCGCGCCACGGCATCGCCGGTCCAGCGGATGATGCCTTCCGAGGTCAGCACGAACTGATCGTCCGGCGCGTTGCCGAGCCGTTCGGCGCGCGTGTTGATCTCGCCGGCGAGCACCGCTTGCGCTGCAGCCTGCAAGGCTTTCGCATCGGAGCCCGCTTCCGCAGCATCCGGTGCAAAGGTGAAGCCATCGAGACGGCCGATGACATGGCCTTCGACGATGACTTCGCCGGTCTTGCCGATTTCAGTATTCAAGCTCGTGTTCTCCCGCAGGCGGCGCATCAATACACTGGTACGGCGATCAACGAAACGCTCAGTCAAGCGTTCATGGAGCGCATCCGATAATTTATTTTCGACCTCCCGCGCGATTCCCTGCCAGCGTTCGGGGTCTTTCAGCCAGTCCGGGCGGTTGGCGACGAAGGTCCAGGTGCGGATCTGCGCGATCCGGGCCGACAACGTGTCGATATCGCCGTCGATGCGGTCCGCCTGGGTGATCTGGGCGGCGAACCAGGCATCAGGGATGCAATCCTTCCGCATCAGGAAGCCGTAGAGCGTCGTCACCAGCTCGGCATGGGCCGCCGGCGACAGTTTTCGGTAGTCCGGGACCTGGCAGGCCTCCCAGAGGCGCTCCACCGCTGCCTTGCCATGCGCGATATCGCGCACCTCGACGTCGCGGGCGGCGTGGTCGAGCACGCGCATGTCTTCTGCGATCGGGGCGCGTGTCAGCGCCTCGTGGCCGGGGGCGAGGTTGAGCGAGACCTGCAGCGCGCCGAGCGAGGCGAAATCCAGCCTGGCGTTGCGCCATTGCAGCATCTTCACGGGATCGAAGGTGTGGTTCTGCAGCGCGTTGACGAGCTCGGGCTCGAACGGCGCGCAGCGGCCCGTGGTGCCGAAGGTGCCGTTGCGCGTGGCACGGCCGGCGCGCCCCGCGATCTGCGCGAATTCGGACGGCGTCAGGCGGCGGAACTGGTAGCCGTCGAACTTGCGGTCGGAGGCGAAGGCGACGTGGTCGACGTCGAGATTGAGGCCCATGCCGACGGCGTCGGTGGCGACGAGATAATCGACATCGCCGTTCTGGAACATCGCCACCTGCGCGTTGCGGGTGCGTGGGCTCAGCGAGCCCAGCACCACGGCGGCGCCGCCATGCTGGCGGCGGATCAGCTCGGCGATGGCGTAGACTTCATCGGCCGAGAACGCGACGATGGCGGTGCGGCGCGGCTGGCGCGTGATCTTGCGATCGCCCGCGAATTCCAGCTGCGACAGGCGCGGCCGCGTGATCATGGAGACGCCGGGCAGCAGACGTTCGATGATCGGGCGCATCGTGGCGGCGCCCAAGAGCAGCGTCTCGTCGCGGCCGCGGCGGTTGAGGATGCGGTCGGTGAAGACGTGGCCGCGTTCGAGATCGGATGCGATCTGGACCTCGTCGACGGCGAGGAAGGAGAGATCGAGGTCGCGCGGCATCGCCTCGACGGTCGAGACCCAATAGCGCGGGCTCTTCGGCTTGATCTTCTCCTCGCCGGTGACGAGCGCGACCGCCTCGGCTCCGACCCGTGCCGCGATCTTGTTGTAGACCTCGCGCGCGAGCAGCCGCAGCGGCAGGCCGATCATGCCCGAGGGATGCGCGAGCATCCGCTCGATGGCGAGATGGGTCTTGCCGGTGTTGGTCGGGCCGAGCACCGCAGTGACGCCGGCGCCAGGCACACGATCGGAAGCGGCGCGCTCGGAAGCGAAGGGGGAGGAGGAAAAGGGCATCTGGGGGATTAGGTAATGGCGATTTGGGCGAATGTCAGTGCTGTCTGGGGCGGTGAGGTGCATGGCCCCAAACATGCGCACCGCTGTCATCGCCCGGCTCGACCGGGCGATCCAGTATTCCAGAGTCAGCAATGATTGAGCCGGGACGCCGCGGCGTACTGGATGCCCCGGTCAAGCCGGGGCATGACGGCGGTGGGTGTAGGAGCATCGCCCAAATCCCGCGCAACTGTCTCACTTTGCGACGCTTTTCCCGTTGGTGTTAAGCTTCGGAACGACTCTAGAACGAATCGCGGCCGAATCGCTGACTCCAGATTGAGTCCCGTTCCGTTCACGCAACATGTCGCGGGAGTCTTGTTGGCCGCAACTAGATGGAGTTTCGGGCTGCCGTACAAGCGGCGTTTCGATGGCGCAAAGCGTTAAGTTGGGGACGGCGCGGAGTCGAATCAGAATCGGGGAGGAGTCAAATGGATTCCCCGGACCTGGGCCTGCCCGGACTCATTTTTGCGAAAACAACCCCATGCACAGTAGGTATGCGCTTGAAATTACTGACACTTTTTTGAGCCAAAAATTCGCTCGTCATTCCGGGGCGCGCCTCTTGGCGCGAGCCCGGAATCCATTGGGCGGCGGAGACGGTGGCAGGATGGATTCCGGGTTCGCGCCTGCGGCGCGCCCCGGAATGACGGCGGGGGGGAAGACGCCCTACTGCGTCTTCGCCACCCTTGGCGGCTGGGCTGTGGTGACGAAGCTGGTCGCTTCCAGCATGGCAGGCCCCAGCGGCGTCGGCACTTTCAGCCAGAACGGAACGAGGATGCGGGTGCCGGCGATCGGCGCGAAGGCGATCTCGATGTTGCGCTGGGCGGCGAGGTATTTGATCACGGGGCGGTCGGGGATGTAGCCCGCGACAGGGACGAAATAGAGCGAGCAGACCACGACCGGGCCACGATAGCCCTTCTCCGCCTTCACCGTCTCCATGCGCTTGAAATCGAGCTTGAGATCGTAGCGCATGCGCCCGTCGAACACGGGCGCCGAGCTGTGGCAGGCCTCCGGCGAAACGGGATCGCCGGTGCCGGGCACGCGCAAGAGCGAGGCCGTCATGGGGTCCCAGACGCCGCGGCGATGCGCATCGGTGACGACGATGCGGTCAGGATCGACCGGCGGCTCCGGCAGGATCGCGAAATCCTTCACATTGCCCTTGTCGAGCGTGATGCGGATTTCTTCGGTCTTCTTCTGTGTCGTGGTGGAGGCCTGGTAGCCGGTCGCGACCAGCGCGCCATTGACGACGCGGCCCTGCGAGGCGCCGGTGCCGGACCCGCCCGTGAACGATTTCAGCAGGCCCGACGTGCCGCCGGCGGCGGCCGCCGCAAACACGTCGTCCTGGATGTCGATGTTCCAGCCGCCCTTGCCGACGGGAATGCCTGACAGCGAGGCCTCATATTGCGCCTCGAGCTTGCCCTGCGCCGCGGCCGGCGCCGCGCCCCACGCCAGCGCCAGGGGAAGGATCACGCCGCAAAGCGCCGTCAGCCTGCCGGCAGAGCGCGGACGGACCGAGCGCAAATTGTGCGCAAGAGGGGGCGTGATGAGCACGAAACAATCCAATCGGGGCCGCGATGCGAAGTTACTTAAGCCAAAAATCGCGGCAAACAATGTGTCCGGGTATGTCGAGGCGCGGAACTCCACCGGACTCTTCGGCGGCGAATACGCCCTTTATGTGATGGTAACGCGCGACAAACATTGCCGTTTTGGTGATCGGGAGGGGGCGCCGGACCCTGACACCTCTCCCCGTCCTCCGCCGTCATGCCCCGGCTTGACCGGGGCTTCCGGTACGCCGCGGCCCCTCTGGTCAGCCGCGCCGCCGCGGCGTACTGGATCGCCCGCCCCAGTGCGCACAAGGCGGGTGATGGCACCTGATTTGCCGCCTGAGATCCCGGGTTCGCGCTCGCGCGCGCCCCGGGACGACAGGCCAAAAATGGCCCGTCGCCTTGACGTCCCGCCCCTTCCCCCCTATACGTCCGCCCGCTCCCTGCAAGGACAGAGAATTCGCCCCCGTGGCGCCCAGAATGGCGGCCGCAAATCGTTGGGGGTTTAGGATAAGGATTGATGCCATGTCTCGCCGCTGCGAACTGACGGCCAAGGGCCCCCTCGTCGGCCACAAGGTCAGCCACTCCAATATCAAGACCAAGCGCCGCTTCCTGCCGAACCTCGTCAACGTGACGTTCATCTCGGAAGCCCTCGAGCGCAACGTGCGCCTGCGCGTCTCCACCAACGCGGTGAAGAGCGTCGACCACAATGGCGGCCTCGATGCCTATCTGCTCAAGGCCAAGGCCGACGTTCTGTCGCCGCGCGCCCTCGAGCTGAAGCGCGCCATCCAGAAGAAGGTCGGCCCGACCGCCGCACCGGCGAAGAAGGCCAGCTGAGTTTTACCGTCAGGGCGGGGGCTAAGTTGCGTCGCGTGGCGTAGGCTTAGCCGAGTAGAGTTTGAGTAGCGGCCGGATCGGAAGATCCGGCCGTTTTTGTTGGGGGGGGAGGGGCGACTGCCCTTCTATCGCCATGAAAACAGTCGCTGCCGAGGCGGCGACCTAATCCCTCAAAGGTAGACCGTATTTCCACGGTGTGATTTAGCGCGCATGCAACCTTGCATACCGCCTATGGTTGCTTTTGTATGCGCAGCTGCCGCGACTTTTTTGTCGGCATGAACAGCACAGTTAGCAGTCGAATAAGATCGGGTAGCTCACGAAGAACTACCAACTTGAATTGAAGACCATTGATATTGGAGAAAGCGTGTCTGAACTCAAACCGCGCGCTCTGCACCTTCACACGCTCACTTCGCTTGTTGTTAGCCTGATTGGCGGCGAGTCAATTTCTATCCGTGGTGGCACGAGTTTTTCCTTACCTGACGAACGGACGCGTAGCGCGCTAGAATGGTACCGGAAGCGAGATCCGGCGACATGGGCAGCTAATGTGAGCGCGGCTCATGCCGAAGATCTAGTCGATAGTATCTTTCGGGAGCCACCCCAACTGCCTCCTTCCAGTGCGGGCTCGATCAACTCAAACAATCGTCGTTTGCGGCTGAAAAAAGTCGAGGCACATCGGTTTGCGGGACTGCACAAGTTTGGAACGCCGGGAGTTGCTCCGGACAACTATGTCCACGAATTTTCGACATCACTCACACTTTTCGAGGGACGAAACGGCTCAGGCAAAACTTCGCTGCTCAACGCTATCATCTGGACGCTTACAGGCGAAATGCTCCGTCCGCAGCGCGCTCCCGAAACTGCAGAAGACTTTGAGTGCTGGATAGACTCGCCTACGGCCGGCCAGGATCGAACTGCACATAAGCTTTCGCCGATTACACCCTTACCAAATGTGGAGCAGTATCGCCCTAGCGAGCCATGGATACCTAGCGATACCTGGGTCGAGCTGACATTCGTTGATGAAGCCGGAGTCGTCTTACCGGCTATTCGTCGCAGCCAGAGCCGATCGCCACAAGGAAAGTTGAAGGAGACTCCTCCAGATCTATCGATCCTAGGAATTGATCCAATCGCGATAAGAATCGGCTCCGTCATGCCGGGACTACTTCCGATGATTGAAGTCGGATCAGAGTCCGAGTTGGGGCGCGCCGTTTCTCAGCTCACGGGCCTTTCCGCTCTCGTCGATTTAGCGGAGCACGCACGGCGCACGAAGACCAAAATCGACAAAGAATTCATCAAAGCAAAGATTGCCGAACTTGAGCAGGCCGATCGCAGCTACAGCCTCGCGAGGGATGACCTGAGTAGTATCTTGCTTAGCCATCCAACCTTGTCTTCGGCTCCTCCGGCACCTCCTCCATCCGGGGCTGCGGATATCGAGGAAGCGCTGAACGAGATCGCACGTCATTTCGAGGGCGCCAAGGCGTCGGCTTTTGAGGCTGCCAAAGATATTCTCGGTCAAAGCTTTGATCCGGCGAACGCGACTCTCATTTCGGATCTTGTGTCAAACACTAGCCGAGCGGTTGAGAGAAGCGGCCGACCTCAGGACCTTCCCTCTGCGTCTCGACTTGCAGTCTTACGCCAGATCGAATCCCAACAACTGGAAGCGGCCGACGATAGAATCCAAAACATTCTCACCGAGGCAAGGGTCCTCGATGCCTTGGCACAAGACCCTTCCAAAGCCGCGCGCATCCGCCTCTACGCGCGAGTAGCTACTTGGATCGCCGATCACCCCGATCCAGAACGCAAGGATGATGTTTGCGTCGTTTGTGGCAATGATCTTAATGAAGCGAAGGATCCGGTAACAGGTGTGCCGGTGCGAACACATCTGCACGACGCTGCGTCCGATGCGGGTCTGCTTTCTCAGACTATCCGTCGTTGGGCCGAAAATGCACAAGGAGAGTTGTTGCGGAACTTGCCTGAGGCACTTCGGGCCGAGTGCACGCGAACTCTTCCTTCGCATCCATGCGATTTGCTTCGAACCGCCATTGTAGACGAACTCTTCAATTTTGAGCCATTCCGTGGCGTCTTGAGGGAGTTGAAGCTACAAACCGCTTCTGATTTTGACGAGATCGTCAAGAATCGAGCTGCTCTACCCGAGCCAACTGAGATAGTCCTCCCAGAGGGATGTTACTCACTCAGTGAAACTCTTAAGCGGCTTGATTGCGCCATTCGCTTTTCGAGATGGCGCCAAAGCAACGATACGCTTGTACGAGACATAGTGAGCAAAGTGCTAGGACGGTCAGCTAGAGAGAACGACGCTAAGGAGATAACCACTCTCACGGGCAAGCTGCTACACCTGCAAACGACTGTACAGGACGCAAAACCAATCTCCGATGCAATAATGCTGTGCGATCGCCTCAGGCAGCATCTAAAAGAGCGGCGCAAGGCCGAAAGTCGCCTTCGCGAATACCGCATTGCAAGTGCGGCACTATTAAATCTTCTCGACCTAGGCCAACTCGCCGACCAGCAAGTCGACCACCTGCGAGCTACCTTGAGAGACGAGGCAGCGGCATGGCGAAAGCGAATCTATCTTGGCGCATTTCCTGATACCGCCCACGAATTGATCGATACGGGGCTCGGTCGCAAGGGCGAATTGGATCTGGTCGTTCAGACCGGTGGCGTTGCGGCCCCCGCACAACATGTGACAAATGCCTCCGCACTACGCGCAAGCTTGGTCGCGTTCTTTCTCGCATTTTGGGAGTATGTACTGAAAGATCGTGGCGGGCTCGTCATATTGATTCTAGATGACCCGCAAGAACTCTTGGATGATGAAAATCGAGAGCGTCTAGCGTCAGCGCTTGTTCCATTGGTTGAAACTGGCGCACAACTCGTCGTTTCGTCGTACGATCCCCGCTTTTCTGCGCGAGTTTCGCGACTTCCGATTTCGGGAGGCGTTGAGCATCTCGAAGTTAATCCGGCGACACGCCTACAGCCCGTGATCAGAACCACGCCATCGCTTCCCGCCATCGAGCAACGGAGACGGCGATTTGAAGCGGACCCTAACATGGAGGAGCCCGCCCGGGAATTCGCGGATAGTTGCCGCGTCTTCCTCGAAGCAAAGCTTGGAGACATGTTTGACGATCCTGCTTCAGCGGCTTGGACTATCGCAAATCCCGATCCGACTTTGTCAACTTTTGTGCAACGTCTCCGCCCATTGGTAAAGTCCGCTCCGCAGGGGATGTTCAGCGCTCACATCTTCAGGCGCTTTGTCGACCATCCGGCACTTGTTGATGGATCTCCTGTCACTGCTCTTATGAATAAGTCGCATCACGGTCGGCGCCATGAGATCCGAGCCGCTGAAGTTGCGCAATGTGCTCGCGATCTAAGCGAGCTTCTTGAAATAGTCGAAGCCATGTACGAGGAATGCTATCGCTGGCGGCGCAGGGACGCACTCCCAAACCAGGCTCAGGGTAAGGTGTTTCCGCCAGCGCTTGCTCCGGTGACCAGTCCCAGCGTGAACGTTTTGGTTTGCCCTGACTTAGCGGCATTCACCCACCACTCTCCGCCAGGCGAGTCACAGGCTGCTCCGGAGCATCTCTCCCCGAGTATTTTCGACAATACAGCCGCATACCTTCTGAGACGTTCCAATTTTGGCTTTGCTGCCCCCGCTAATTCGATAGCTATTGTCGAGGCGATCCCAGCCCCTGTCGCCGACCGACGGCTCGTAATTGCTAGGCACGGCACGACGACGTATGCGCGGCGCTTGGTGCGCAGCGCAAGTTCGAATGTCATCGGTCTCACCGCAGAGGTCCCAGATCCTCGCACTAAATCTCCTAAGACCATCTTTCTACCTGAGGCCGACGTATCTATTCATCGAGTAGTTGGAATAGTTTTCGATCATAACTTGGTGCCCTCACAAGGTCAGGATGAGGCAGTTCAAGTCGACGCTAGTGGCGTTCTGAAGCGCGTTGAGATAGCCTTTCGAGTTTCCGACGACAGCGCTGTTCCGCTAGCACTTGAAAAACAAGTGGTACTAGGAGGAGCGCTCATTGAGCTAAATGAACTTGGGCAACATAGAGATGCGCTCGTAGCATTGGCTCTCGACGATGGGTCAAGTATTTTTAAGCGCATTGGGGCCTCGTTACCGGCCGAACTAAATCATCTTTGGCAATTCGAAAGCATCGGCGGTCTTGGCTCATCTCAGGTCCTTTCGATTGGCAAGCCCCAAAAGGGATTTCGAACTGTTACAAGCGCGCGCGCAATCATTGGGGTTATCTATCACGGCTAATCTAAGCATCTGTTTTGCTTGATCAGCAATTAGAGTGTCCCGTTCGTTTGGTCTACATTCTGCCTATTCTCACCATTTTCCGCTATACTCGCCCCGGTAGCATCACCCCGAGGCGCATCCCATGGACCACGCCGCCAACCCCGCCCCCCACCCCGCCCCCAAAAACCTCGTCATCTGCTGTGACGGCACCGGCAACGAGATCTCGGAGAACATCTCCAACGTCCTGAAGCTGTATCGCTGCCTGCGCAAGACCGACAAGACGCAGCCGCGGCAGATGGTGTTTTACGATCCCGGGGTCGGCACGGTGACGGAGCCGACGACGTGGCACCGGCTCAAAGCCAATATCAACCTGGTGCTGGGGCTCGCCACCGGTTACGGGCTCGACGACAACGTGCTCTCGGCCTATTGCTTCCTGGTTCAGCATTACGCGCCGGGCGACCGCATCTACCTGTTCGGTTTTTCGCGCGGGGCCTATACGGTGCGCGTGCTGGCGGGGCTGATCCACAAGATCGGGCTGATCAGGCCTGAGCAGGCGAACCTCGCAGGCTCGGGCCTCGTCGCCTACAAGCAGTATTCCGGCACCGGGCGCGGCAACGACGTCGAGGACTCGGCGAACGTCGCTTTCGACGAGCAGGGGCCGCTGCCGAAGGATGCGTTCGACCTCGCAGCGCAGTTCGCGCGGATCACCTCGACGCGCTGGCCGACCATCCATTTCATCGGCGTGTGGGACACGGTGGCGAGCGTGATCGTGCCGCGCGCCGACCGGCTGTTCTGGCCGAGCCTGGAGGAGCTCGCCTTCACGCTGCGCAACCCGAGCGTCAGGATCTTCCGGCAGGCGATCGCGATCGACGAGCGGCGCTGCATGTTCCGCCTGAAGAAGTACGAACAGCCGCAGGAGTTCTGGAGCAACCGCTATGTGCCCGATGAAAAGAAGGTGCCGCAGGACATCCTGCAGGTGTGGTTCGCGGGCGTGCACAGCGACGTCGGCGGCGGCTATCCGGAAGCCGAGAGCGGAGACTCCAAATATCCGCTGCTCTGGATGATCGCGGAGGCGGAGAAGGCGGGGCTGAACTTCAACCCGGCGACCATCAAGCAGCTTGCCTGGGGCATCCAGCGCAAGAACTCGCCGTTTCAATATGTCGAGCCGGCCTACACCGGCAAGACGGGCATGCTGCACAATTCGATGACGGCGGGCTGGCGGCTGCTGGAGTTTTTGCCGAAGAGCGCGAAGTACAAGGAGTGGCCGGAGCGGAAGGTGTTTCTCGGCTTCTACATCCCCGATTGCGAGCCGCGCGTCATCCCCGAGGGCGCGCATGTGCATGAGAGCGTGTTGAAGCGGATGGCCGTGGAGCCGGATTACCGGCCGGTGAACATGCCGAAGGAGTATGTGACGGTGCCGATGCCGGTGGCGCCTAGGGTGGAGCTGGCGGCGGAGGAGATCGTGACGGGGTGACGGTGAAGCGCGCTCTCTCTTACCCTCCCCTGGAGGGGGAGGGTCGGCTCGCATTGAGCGCAGCGAAATGTGAGACGGGGTGGGGTGACGGTCTCTCCACCGCCGCACTGCCCGTGCTGAGAGATCACCCCACCCCGCTTCACATCTCGCTACGCTCGCTGTGAATCGACCCTCCCCCTCCAGGGGAGGGTGGCATGCTACCGCCGCTTTTCTCCTTCGCCGCTACTTTTCATTAAAATTCTTCGGCGCGCTTTAGCCGGATCGCATGATCTGCTGCCCATGATTGGGACAGATCATCCGCCGCGGTCCCTGCGGCATTGGAGGAGAGTGCCAATGTATCCGCGCAAATATGCCCGCGTGAAACCGGCGGGGCTGGTGTCCCGCCAGGCCAAGATCATCACCGACGCGCGCGCCCCGGCCATCAACTGCACGCTGATCGACTATTCGCCGGGCGGGGCCTGCGTCGATCTCGGTGGCCAGGTGAGCATCCCCGATCGTTTCGAGCTGTTGCACGTCAACACCAAGAAGCGCTGCCGCATCGCGTGGAAGCGCGGCACGCGGGTGGGCGTGGTATTCTGAGAGAGCGATTTTCTCGCTGCTCGGCAAAGGTGGCGCCACGCACGCCACCCGGCTCCCTCCCCCCCTTGCGGGGGAGGGTTGGGGAGAGGGGTGGCCCAGCAAATGGTGCTCGTCATGAGCGAGAAGCGACAACAAAGTCTCGCCTCGTTCGATAGAGCACGCCGTGTGGCTACCCCTCTCCCTAGCCCTCCCCCGCAAGGGGGGAGGGAACGCACTGTGCTCGCGGCGATATCTCCCGGACCACTCGCAGTCCCTACTTCCGCATCCTGGCCTTCGCGCCCGCGACGATCTGCATGGTGACGCCGGCGATCCAGAGGAAGAAGACGAGCCAGGTCCAGCTCACATGCGGATCGAGCCGGAGCACGATGACGAGGACGGAGATGAAGGCGGTGAGCGTGGCGCAGAGCGTGCCGGCGGAGCTCATCAATTCGGCGGCGTCGATCTGGCTGTGCGCATCGTCGAACGGCAATTGCGGCGTGTCGATGCCGAGATAGAAGCCGACGAAGCCGAGCAGCATCATCAGCAGCAGGAAGCCCTGCGTGGTGAGTTGCGGGATCGCCGATCCCACATAAGCGCCGACGAACAGCCCGCACGCCGCGCCCGCCATCGCAAGGCCGACGCGCTCGAAGATGTGAGCGGTTTTGCGAGCACCAAAACGCATGGCGGGCCTCGTGAGGAATTGGGGAGACAGAGGTTAGGCCAGTTTTGCGCAGGGTGGAAGCTGGGGACGTTTACGGAGGCGGAGGGGGGAAGTGGTGGCTATGGGGCACACCTGCCAAAACCGTCATTGCGAGCGCAGCGAAGCAATCCAGGGATGTCTCGGCGGAGGGACTCTGGATTGCTGCGTCGCAAGGGCTCCTCGCAATGACGGAGTTTGCGGCGCCCGCATCGCGCTATACGCGCAGTGCGAGCGACGCGGCGCCCTCACCTCGCCCCGAAGGTGGTCTTGCCGAACAGCGCCTTTTGCGTGGACGGCTGCGAGCGCCAATATTGCGGCGGGGCTTCGACTTCGCCGCCGAGCTCGGCGGCGGCGTGCCAGGCCCAGCGCGGGTCGTAGAGCATGCCGCGGGCGAGCGCGACCATGTCGGCCTTCCCTGATGCGACGATCTCCTCGGCCTGCTTGCCTTCGGTGATGAGGCCGACGGCGATGGTGGGCAAGCCGGTCTCGCGGCGGATCGCGTCTGCGAACTGCACCTGATAGCCGGGGCCGAGCGGGATCTTCTGCAGCGGCGAGACGCCGCCGGAGGAGGCATCGATCCAGTCGACGCCGCGCGCCTTGAGCGCCCTGGCGAATTCGATGGTCTGCGCCAGATCCCAGCCGCCCTCGACCCAGTCGGTCGACGACACCCGCATGCCCACGGGCCTGTCATCCGGGAAAGCCGCGCGCACGGCATCGAACACTTCGAGCGGGAAGCGCATGCGGTTCTCGAGGCTGCCGCCATATTCGTCGGTGCGCTTGTTGGAGATCGGCGACAGAAATTGATGGAGGAGATAGCCGTGTGCGCCATGGACCTCGATGGCGTCGATGCCGAGCCGCGCGGCGCGCCTGGCGCTGTCGACGAAGGCCTCGCGGATGCGCTTGAGGCCCGCGGCATCGAGCGCGAGCGGAGCGGCCTCGCCCTCCTTGTGCGGCACCGCCGACGGGCCGACCGTCTGCCAGCCGCCCTGCTCGACCGGGATCAGCTGGCCGCCGTCCCAGGGCCGCGCGCTCGAAGCCTTGCGGCCGGCATGGGCCAGTTGCATCGCGATCGCGGTGGAGGAATAGCGGCGCACCGAATTGAGGATCGGCTTCAGCGCGGCCTCGCACGCATCGCTGTAGAGCCCGAGACAGCCCGGCGTGATGCGGCCGATCGCCTCGACATGGGTCGCCTCGATGCAGAACATCGCCGCGCCCGACAGGCTGAGATTGTTGATGTGGGTGAAGTGCCAGTCGGTGGCGACGCCGTCGTCGGCCGAATACTGGCACATCGGCGACACCACGAGGCGGTTCGACAGCGTCAGGCCGCGCAGCTTGATCGGGGAAAACAGGACGGACATGCGGGGAGTTCCGGGGGGATGAGAGGGGCAATGACGGAAGTGTAGTGAGGGATGCGCGGATTGCTAGGCGCGCAACGGGAATGGGGGATAGCGGTGGGATGCATTGCGCGCCGGATGGGCAGGGGATCGCGCGGCACATCGGCTGTCGTCCCTGCGAACGCAGGGACCCATGACCACAGGAAGGAGTTTGGCGAAGATTAGTCGTTACGCTGACCTTTCACGATCGATAGATCACGCGGTATGGGTCCCCGCGTGCGCAGGGACGACAGGAGAGATTGGGGCGACGTCGTCGCGCCCCGGGACGACAGTGGTGGCTACTCCGCCAGCGTGAACTGAAGCAGCAGGGTCCGCTGCAGCATCGAGAAATTGTCGTCGGAGATCAGCGTCAGCACGGTTTCGCCGTCCGGCGTGACGTGGGCGTCGATGCCTTCCATGTTGTCGATCTCGTGGCCGAGATCGGCGAGGAACAGCACGGGGCCGTCGGCCAGCGCGCCCGGCGTGATCGACTTCAGCGGGATCGAGCGGATGCGGATGTTGACGCCGGTGAACCAGGAGAATTTGCGCTCGAGGATCAGGAGCTCGCCGCTAGCCAGCAGCACCGCATCGCTGATGTCGTATTTCTCGATGCGGCGCACGCTGAACTGGCCGGGCGTGGGCCCGCCGATCAGGAACGCCGTGAGATTGCCGTCGGCGTCCAGCCCGCGCTCGGAGAAGGCGATCAAGGTGCCCGCGAGCGGCATGTTCTGGTCTTTGCCCTTTGGCACGACGACCAGCGCCTCCAGCCCCTTGTTGGAGGGCAGCTTGCGCACGCCCGCCGGCACCGGCATCACCTCGCCGCGCGCAGCCGTGCCGCCTTTGGAAAAATCATAGCGCAGGATCTGGTTGACGCGCTCGAGCCCGACATAGACGACATTGCCGTCGCGCGTGATCGCTTCCGAATCCCACCACAGGCGCTTTTCCGTGATCGGCCGCCCCTCCGCGCCCAGCAGCGGCGCAGCCTCGACGTCGTCGAGGCCGGCCATGTTGCGGCCGGAATACCGGATGCGGCCGGTGAACCAGCCGCCCTGGTCGGAGACCGCGAGGAAGCGCTCGCCCCTGGCATCCAGCCGGATACCGGACAATCCGCCGAAGCCGCGAAATGGCGAGGTCAGCACCAGGCCGCTGCGATAGTCCAGCGAGCCGAACCGCGAGCGCGTGCGGTCACGCGGCTCGAAATTGGGAATGGCGCGCGCGTTGACCTCGATGCTGACGGGCGCCGTGACGGCGTTCTCGATCTGAAGCGCGCGCGGCGGCGGCTCGGCGACGGCTTGCGCCTGCGCCAAGCGAGAGGCTGCGAGAGTGGAAAATCCCGCCGCTGCGTATCTGAGAAAGCTGCGGCGGGATGGATGCGTGCTCACGAATGCAATTTGCGTCGCGGGCGACCGGCCGCTTGCGTGGGTGCGGTGTTGGTCTCGCTGAAGAGCTCGGCGAGCTTTTCGGTGATGGCGCCGCCGAGCTCTTCGGCGTCCACGATCGTCACCGCGCGGCGGTAATAGCGCGTCACGTCATGGCCGATGCCGATCGCGATCAGCTCGACCGGCGAGCGGGTCTCGATCTCCTCGATGATGTGGCGCAGATGCCGCTCGAGATAGTTGCCGGGATTGACCGACAGCGTGGAATCGTCGACCGGCGCACCGTCCGAGATCATCATCAGGATCTTGCGCTGCTCGGGCCGACCCAACAGTCGCTTGTGCGCCCAGTCCAGCGCCTCGCCGTCGATGTTCTCCTTCAGGAGACCCTCGCGCATCATCAGCCCGAGATTCTTTCGCGCGCGGCGCCACGGCGCATCCGCCGATTTGTAGATGATGTGGCGGAGATCGTTGAGGCGGCCGGGATTGGCCGGCTTGCCGGCGGCAAGCCACGCCTCGCGCGATTGCCCGCCCTTCCAGGCGCGCGTGGTGAAGCCCAGGATCTCGACCTTGACGCCGCAACGCTCCAGCGTGCGCGCGAGAATGTCGGCGCAGGTGGCGGCGACCGTGATGGGCCGTCCGCGCATCGAGCCGGAATTGTCGAGCAGCAGCGTCACCACGGTGTCGCGGAACGTCGCCTCCTTCTCGTGCATGAAGGACAGCGGGTGATAGGGATCGGTGACGACGCGCGACAGACGCGCGGGATCGAGGATGCCCTCTTCGAGATCGAACTCCCAGGCGCGGTTCTGCTGCGCCATCAGGCGGCGCTGCAGGCGGTTGGCGAGCCGGGCGACGATGCCCTGCAGATGCGCGAGCTGCTTGTCGAGATAGGCGCGCAGGCGCTCCAGCTCGTCATGGTCGCAGAGATCCTCGGCGGCGATGATTTCGTCGAATTTCGGCGCGAAGGCATGATATTCCGGCCCGCGCGGCTCGTTCTTGCCGTGCGAGTTCGGACGCGTCGCCTCGCCCGGCGTCTCGTCGTCGCCGAGCTCGCCGTCGTCGAACGTGTCGGAGGTCGAGGCCTGCGCGCTTTCCATCGCGCTCTCGCTCATCTCCTCGGACGTCGCCTGCGCCTGGTCGGCACTCATCTCCTGGGCGGCGTCGGAATCGGGCGAGCCTTCGGCGCCGGACTGGTCGTTGTCGCCGTCCTGGTTCTCGTCGTTGTCCTCGTCGTCCTCGCTGTCGGCGCTCCGCTCGTCGCCGAGCTCGAGCGCGGTCAAGAGGTCGTGCACGGCATCGCCGAACCGGGTCTGGTCCTCGACCAGCGTATCGAGCCGGTCGAGCCGCTTGCCGATCTTGTCTTCGAGAATCGGACGCCAGAGATCGACCATCTTCTTCGCGGCGGTCGGCGGCGCCATGCCGGTGAGGCGCTCGCGCACCAGCATCGCCAGCGCGTCGGCCAGGGGCGCGTCGGCGCGGTCGGTGATCTCATCGAACTTGCCGCGATGGAAATGGTCGTCCAGCATCGCGGTGAGGTTCTTCGCAACGCCGGCCATGCGGCGCGCGCCGATCGCCTCGACCCTGGCCTGCTCCACCGCCTCGAACACGCCGCGCGCCTGCGGATTGCCCGGCATCAGCTTGCGATGCAGCTTGGCGTCGTGACAGGCGATCTTGAGCGCGATGGAATCGGCATGGCCGCGCACGATCGCGGCATCGCGCTTGGTCATCTTGCGCGCCGGCTCCGGCAGCCGCGCCTTGCCCGGCGCAAGGCCGGGCCGCTCGGCGGCGAAGGAGACGTCGAGCTCCGGCGACTTGGCGATCGCCTTCAGGCAGGAGGCGACCGAGCGCTTGAACGGCTCGGTCGGCGCTTCCTTGGTATTGCGGAATTTGGAGTTGGAGGTGGTCATGTCACCTTGATCCGTCGTCCCGGTGAGAGCCGGGACGACACCCCGGGAGAAATCAGCTCAGCGCCACGTTGACCGCCGATTCCGGCAGCTCGGCGTTGAAGCAGCGCTGGTAGAACTCGGCGACCAGGGGACGCTCGAGCTCGTCGCATTTGTTGAGGAAGGTGACGCGGAACGCAAAGCCGATATCGCCGAAGATGTCGGCGTTCTCCGCCCAGGTGATCACCGTGCGCGGGCTCATCACCGTCGACAGGTCGCCGTTGGCGAAGGCGTTACGGGTGAGATCGGCGAGGCGCACCATCTTGTTGACGATGTCGCGGCCCTCGGTGGTGCGATAGTGCTTGGCCTTGGCCAGCACGATCTCCACCTCCTCGTCATGGCTGAGATAGTTCAGCGTGGTGACGATCGACCAGCGGTCCATCTGGCCCTGGTTGATCTGCTGGGTGCCGTGATAGAGGCCCGACGTGTCGCCGAGGCCGACCGTGTTCGCCGTGGCGAACAGCCGGAACGCCGGGTGCGGCTTGATCACCTTGTTCTGGTCGAGCAGGGTCAGGCGGCCGGAGACTTCCAGCACGCGCTGGATCACGAACATCACGTCGGGGCGGCCGGCGTCGTATTCGTCGAACACCAGCGCGACGTTGTTCTGCAGCGCCCAGGGCAGGATGCCGTCGCGGAATTCGGTGACCTGCTTGCCGTCGCGGACCACGATAGAATCCTTGCCGACGAGGTCGATACGGCTGATGTGGCTGTCGAGGTTGACGCGCACGCAGGGCCAGTTCAGGCGGGCCGCGACCTGCTCGATATGGGTGGATTTGCCGGTGCCGTGATAGCCGGTCACCATCACGCGGCGGTTGCGGGCGAAGCCGGCGAGAATGGCGAGCGTGGTGGCGCGGTCGAAGCGGTAATCGGAATCGACTTCGGGTACATGAGGATCGACTTCGGAATAGGCGGGGACTTCGAGATCGCTGTCGATCCCGAACACCTGCCGCACCGACACCTTCATGTCGGGCAGACCGGAAACTTCCTCAACTTTGGACAGAGCGGCGGTCGTCATCAATCCTCCGAGGTCCCGGGCGGTCCCGAAACCGGTTATTCGCACGTTGGCTGCGGCTGGGTGCTGAAAATCAACCTATCAGAGACCAGTGGCCGGCAGAAGCCCGCCCACCAATCAAAGTTCCATTGTGTTTTCATTTAGATAGGTGAGGAACGCAGTTTTTGGAGGGCTGCCTTGCGAATCACGCTCGAATTTCGAGCGCGACCGGCGGCTTGCCTACGCGAATGGCACTTTCACCGCCCGCCCTTAACTGGGTAGGGTCATCCCAAGGTCCATCGCCGATACGAAAGACGACGTGACATCCTTCCTCGATCCCCTCATCGCCTTCGTCTCGGCCCATCCGTGGCTGGGCTATCTGACCCTGTTCCTGGCTGCGCTGCTGGAAGCCGTGCCGGTGGTGGGCTCGGTGATCCCCGGCTCGACCATCATCCTGGCGCTCAGCGCCCTGGTTCCGGGGGGCGAGCTCGCGCTGCCATGGGTGCTGCTCGCCGCTGCGCTTGGCGCCGTGCTCGGAGACGGCTCGGCCTATTGGATCGGGCACCGGCGGCAGCGCGAGATCCTCACCACCTGGCCGCTGACCAACTATCCGCGCGTGGTCGAGCAGAGCGAAAGCTTCTTCCACCGTTTCGGCACCTGGGCCGTGTTCTTCGCCCGCTTCGTGCCCCCGATCCGCGCCTTCGTGCCGGTGACCGCAGGCGCGCTCGGCATGGCGCCGGCAAAGTTCTACGCGGTGAACATCCCGGCGATCCTGGTCTGGGCGCCGGCCCATGTGCTGCCGGGCGTGCTGGCGGTGTCGGCGCTGCATGAATATGCCGGGCTCCCCCACCATGAGCATATCGGCAAGCACATCTGGATCCTCGCCGTTGTCGCGGTGGCGATCGTTGCGGGCGCAGCGGTCTGGATGATCCGGCGGCGGAATGGCAACGGGATCGCAGCGGCGAAGCCGCGGGCCTGAACGAGCCGGGCTGGCGCAGCACAAGAGGCGAGCCGACCGGGCTCCCTGCTGCTCAAATTGCAGTCCGCTGTGCATCCGCGTGCGCAAAAAACAGGTTGGCCGGCCCCGTTGTCGATTAATTGCTTCACGACCCCTCGCCTTCGCATGACCCTCGTCCCATCACAGGCCGGCCATTGCGGCCGCCGACACGATAGGGGCTCGTTGCATGCGCGCGAAAACAGCTCTCCACCTGGCTCTACTTGCGATCTCGGCATATGCGGCCGTCCTCACCCCCGGCTCCGGGGCCAAAGCCGAAGATATGCTGAAGGCACGGCTTGCGCAGAATCTCGCGCCGATTTCGGGCCTGGCGATCGTCGCCAAGGCGAACGGCCTGTTCGCCAAGCAGGGACTCGATATCTCCGTCTCGAATTTCACGAGCGGAAAGCAGTGCCTCGACACGGTGATGGGTGGCGGAGCGGATATCGCGACGACCGCCGAGGCTCCGGTCACGGCGGCCGCAATGGCCCAGCAACCGATCGCCTTCGTCGCCGGCATGGAATATTCCGATCTGAAGACGATGACGGCGGCGTCCGCCGCCATCAGGACGAAAGCCGATCTGCGCGGCAAACGAATCGGGTTCACGGCCGGAACCGGTAGCGAGGTCTACACCGCTTCTCTGTTGAAGGCGGCGGGACTCACCTCCAAGGACGTTACGCTGGTCAATCTTCGTCCGCAGGAGATGCTTGCAGCCCTGGCGGCGGGGAGCATCGATGCGTTCGACACCTGGGAGCCGCATGTCGCGAATGCAAAGAAGGCTCTCGGCGAGGGTGCCGTCCTGCTCGACACCAAGGGAATCTATTCGGAGACCTTCAACATCGTCGTGACGCGGCCATATCTGGAGGCAAACCCGGCGATCGTCAGCAAATTCCTGGCGGCCCTCATTGAAGCCGAGGGCTGGGTCAAGGCTCATCCGAATGAAGCGATCGACATTGTCGCCACAGCGTCGGGCATGAAGCGCGACGAGCTTGCGGCGATCTGGTCGGACTACGTCTATCACGTGCGCCTCGACGACAAGTTGCTCGATACGCTGAAGACGCACGCGGCCTGGCGGCTCGAGACCGGCAATCATCCGCCCGGTGCGGGAATGCCCGATTTCGCGAAGATCATTGCGACGGGGCCGCTGAAGGCGCTTGATGGCGCACGCGTAACGCTGTCGGCCAATCCATGAGCACCGACGGACGCCACCGCGCGAACGCGGAGCGACGCCTGAGCGTGCTGGTCGGCGCGCTCTCCGTGCCGGCCTTTGTCTGCCTATGGGAACTGGTCGCACGATCGCACATCGTCAACGCGGTGCTGTTTCCGCCGCCTTCGACGGTCGCTGTCGCCCTCCTCGACTGGATTCACAGCGGACAGTTTTTCGGCGACGTTTCAGCGAGCCTCTTCCGCGTCACTGCGGGATTTGCGATTGGTGCCGCCGCCGGGATCGTGCTCGGCATCCTCACGGGCGAATTCCGGCTGATCTCGAGCTTGCTCTCCCCACTGTTCCATATTCTTCGCCCGATTCCTCCAATCGCTTTTGTGCCCATCGTAATCCTCTGGTTCGGGTTGTCCGAGACCGGCAAACTGTTTCTGGTCGTCTGGGGCGTGTTCTTCACCGTGTGGCTCGCGACCCATATCGGCGTTCAGAAGGTCGATCGCGGCCTCATTCGCGCCGCGCTGATGCTCGGTACGCCACGTCGACAGATGTTGGGGGAGATCGTCCTGTTGGGCGCGCTTCCCTACATCGTCGTCGGTCTGCGCACCGCGGTGAGCATCTCCTTTTACACCCTCGTGGCCGCTGAGCTGGCGGGCGCGTTTTCAGGCATCGTCTACCGGATCGAGATCGCGCAACAGAACATGCAGACCGGACAGGTGATGGGAGGGCTGGCGGCGCTCGGGCTGCTCTCTTTCGTGGCCGATCGTTCCTTCGCGGCGATGTCGGAACGGGCGGTATGGTGGCGATGATGCACAACTCGCTCCGTCCGGCCCAGCCGCTCCGACTCGTCGATGCTCCGCCCGCGCCTTCGGCGGCAACACCTCAACCGACCATCCGCATCGAGGATTTGAGCATCGTCTTCGCTGCGCCCCGCGGCCAGGTCATTGCGGTGGACCGGGTGTCCCTGGACGTCATGTCGGGCGAATTCGTCTCGCTCGTGGGCCCGTCGGGCTGCGGCAAGTCTACGCTTTTGAATGCGATGGCAGGCCTCGAGCGGCCGTTTGAAGGCCGGGTGATGGTGGCTGGCGGGCCGATGCTGGGACGCCGGCCGGATGTCGGGATGGTCTTCCAGCAGCCGCATCTCTTTCCGTGGAAATCGGTGCGCCGTAACATCGCTCACGGCCCACGCGCGCTCGGCAAGTCCAAGGCGGAAGCGCTGCGGATCGCCGACGATCTGATCGAAATGATCGGGCTGACGAAATTCGCGAGCGCCTATCCGCATACGCTTTCAGGCGGCATGCAGCAGCGGGTGGCGATTGCGCGCGCCCTCGCGAACCAGCCGCGCGTGCTGCTCATGGACGAGCCGTTCGGCGCTCTGGACGCGCAGACCCGCGCGGTGATGCAAGACAACCTTCTCGAACTTCGCGACCGGATCAACGCCACGATCGTCTTTGTCACGCACGATATCGACGAAGCCATTCTCCTGTCCGATCGGGTGCTGATCATGAGCGCCGGCCCCGGCCGTATCCTGCGGGATCTTTCCGTGGGTCTCCCGCGCCCGCGCTCCAGCGCGATCCTGACCGACCCCGCCTATCTCGCCCTCAAGCGGGATTGCCTCGATCTGATCCGGACCGAAGGCCGCAAGGCATTCGCGCAAATGGAAGCGGTGATCTAGCCGATGGGGCTGGCATGGCTCTTGAATAGTTCTGCTCCAGCTACCAGGGAGCGGACAGATGTCAGCGACAAGTCTCAGGACCACGGCCGGGGTGATGCTGGCCGAGTCGGATACTCTGGTCAGTTCGTTGCCGGGTTTGCTCGATCCCTTGAACGAGGCGGACCGGCGTCGCATCCTTGCCATTGGTCGTCGGGAGGTTCTGGAAACCGGCAAGCATGTCTGGCGCCAGGGCGACACGCAGAGTGGCATCTATCTGATCGAGTCGGGCCGAATCCGCAGCTATTATGCAGCACCCTCCGGTCGTGAGGTGACGCTCGCCTACTGGTTTGCCGGCAATTTCGTCGGCGGGCCGGATCTCTTCGGGGCCGGGGCGCATATGTGGTCTTCGGTTGCAATCGAGCGCAGCAGGCTCCTGTTCCTGCCTGGTCCCGCGCTGCGCGACCTTGCGCTCCAGTCGGCCACCATCGCGGTTGCGCTTCTTGATGCGCTGGCGTTCAAGGCAAGGTGCTACTCGGCCATGGCGCAGATGCTCGGCACGCGGTCAGTCACCGAGCGGTTGCAGCGTCTGCTCATCTTTCTCTCGAAAATCTACGGAACGCCGCAGGGCCGCGAGATCGTGATCGGCATTCCGTTCACCCACGGCGATCTCGCCAACCTGATCGGAGCCACACGGCAATGGGTAACGGTGCAGCTTTCGCGCATGCAGGCGAAAGGCGTCATCCGCTACGACCGAGGGCTGATCGTCATCCTGAATTTGCGCGCGCTCGATCTCGAACTCGTCTAGAGCGCGACGAGATCGGGCGAAGCTCCCGATTCGGCGTCAGGTTGATAGACTTTCAGATCGAAGAGGGCGGCGCCGTCGTCCGGCTGCCATCTCGCGGCAAAGTCCAGCAGGGCATGGTCGTGCCATGGGGCCGCCAGCAGGGTAATGCCCATCGGCATGCCGGTTGGCAGCGTGGCATTGGGAAGCGCCACCGCGCACAAGTCCAGAAGGTTGGCAAAATAGGAGTAGTAGCCCAGACGGCTGTTGAGCGTGACGGGGTCTTCCAGCATGTCGGCAATCGTGAAGGGGCGCGGTGCGGTGGGCACCACCAGGGCATCCATCTGCGCGAACAATGACTGGACCTGCCGCCGCAGCTTCAGGAGGCGGTGTTGCGCCGCGAATGCATCTGTCGCGGCGAAGTGCGACGCCGAATGCAGCACATTACGCGTAACCTCCAGCAATCCACCATGATCGATATCGATGAGGGTGCTGATCGCCGCGTGGCGTTCAGCGATCCAGGGCCCCGAAAACAGCATTTCGCCGGCCTCGGCGAAAGGGGTGAAGTCGATCTCGACGGCCTGGCCGCCCAACCCCGCGAGCCTCTCGCATGCCCGTTCGTAGAGAGCGTCGCATTCGGGCATGCCGAATGAATTCAGCTGACGCGTCGGGATACGTCCGAAGCGGAATTCGCGGGGAAAAGTCGACACAAGGGCCGGCGCGTGGCGGCTGTAGGGGTCTTCTTCGTCGAAGCCCTCGACGAGCCCCAGCAGCACCTCGCCCTCGGCGGCGGAATTGCAGAAGATCGATGGGCAATCCAGCGTCGGGCAGTTCGGAAGGAGCCCGCGGGACGAGACAAACCCGACGGTCGGCTTGATTCCGACGATGCCATTGAAACCTGCCGGTATCCGGCCCGAGCCGCCGGTGTCGGTTCCGAGTGAGAAGGCAATATGGCCGGAGGCGACGGCGACAGCCGAACCCGAGCTCGACCCGCCGGAGACATAGCGACCGTCAGCGGCGCTCGGACAGGCGCCATACGGTGACCGCGCGCCGGAGAGTCCGGTGGCGAACTGATCCAGATTGGTCTTGCCGAGGCAGATCGCGCCCGCTGCGACCAGGCGCTCGACGCACCGGGCGGATCGCTCCGCAACATGGGCGAATGAGGGACAGGCCGCCGTCGTCGGCATGCCGGCCACGTCGATGTTGTCCTTCACCCCGAAAGGCACACCGAGCAGCGGCAGGACTTCGCCTTTGGCGCTACGTCGTGCAAGGGCTTCGGCTTCCGCAAGCGCCTCCCGCATCGGCCTCACATGGATCCAGCAGTTGCGGTGCCGGTCGCGTTCGATGCGCTCATAGGCGGTTGCAATCACCGAAGTGAGTTCGGCGGAGGTGCGAGAGGCGTGGCTTCGGCTAGGGCGGGCGGCTTGCGACACGAATGGCTCCGGAGGCGATTGAGACGCCGTGAGCGTGCCCGGAGGTCAACGGCACGGAAAGCAATTAAGCGCTTCGCCCCGTCGCGGCGAACTGCGCTGACCGAGCGCTGGACGGACGAGACATCCGCCATCGGCACGGCAACGCGATCGCGGCGGCGGGGCTACGGGCCTAGGTCGGCAACAACCTTCTTTCACTGCGGGTTGAGCAACACCCACAGCTGCGAGATCTTACCGCCTTCGATCAGGGCCACGTCGGCCCCCGTCACTGCGACGGGTCCATGCTCGGGGCCGGCCTGCCAGGCCAGGCGCGCCAAGCCATGATGTCCGACCGCGACGCCATCGGGCACGAACCTGAATGTCGGGCCGAACTGCTTGAGAAGATCTCCGGCGACGCGCGATATCTCCGACTGCCCCCGGATGATGTTCGTCGGCTCGTACATGGTTGGTTCGTCAACGAACAAGTCCGCGACGGCGGCTCGCCGCTTGTCCTCGTCCCGCTCGTTGAACACGCGCTCCAGGTTCGACCGGAGAATATGGTCGAAATCGATAGTGTCGGTTGTCATCTTGCAGCCTCTCGTCATCTCATTTCGTTGGTGAACGTTTCCGAACATCAGCCGAACTTGACCAGGTTCAGCGCCGGAAGCGGACCGCCAGGAAACTGGGTCAACCTGGCGCCGATCGCGAGCGAGCCAAGATCGATGCCAGAGAATCCGAGCCGATCGATCAGCGCGCCGACAGCCGCCTTCGCATCAGCATCGTCTCCCGAGTAGAACAGCACGCGCTTGCCGCCGTCGCTTGCCGGGTCGGTTGCGAGGAGCTGCGCCAGGAGATGGTTGAATGCCTTCACCACCCGCGCACCCGGCACCAGATCGGCAAAGACCTCTGACGAGGCGCGGCCGCCGAGTTCAGCCGGCTTGAACAACGGCGCCTCGATCGGATTGTTGGCGTCGACGACGATCCGGCCGCCAAACGGCGGCAACCCGGCAAGCGCATCGGGCAGCTTCGACCAGTTGACCGCGACGAACACGATATCCTTGGCAGCTGCCTCCTCGCGGGTGCCGGCGGTCACGAGCGGACCGATCTCGGCCACGGTCGCGGCCAGGCTTTCCGGGCCGCGGCTGTTGGACAGGGTCACCGCGATGCCGTTGCGCGCCAGCGTCTGCGCGATGGCGCGGCCGATATTGCCCGCGCCGATGATGCCGATGGTGGACATGGAAATACTCCGAAGTGTTTGGGGATCAGACGATCTGATCGTGGGTGTAGAGATGACCCAAACATTGCCCCTTGATTAGGAGGAGATTGCTCGTAAGATTTTCAACGATCATTTGTAAATGAGCACATGGAAACACTGGCCAACCTCGAGTCCTTCATTCGCAGCGCTGAATGCGGCAGCTTTTCGGAGGCCGGCCGGCGTCTCCTGCTCACTCCGGCAGCCGTCAGCCGCAACGTCGCCATGCTGGAACGCAATCTCGGTGTCCGTCTGTTTCATCGCTCGACGCGGAAGCTGACGCTGACCGAGGCCGGGGAGACGTTTCGCGCGGCGATCGGCGGCAATCTCGAGGGGCTCCAGGCAGCGATCGCCGGAATATCGACGGGAAAGGCGGAGCCGGCGGGCGTTCTCAAGGTAAGCCTGCCGCCGACATTCGGCACAGCTCATATCCTGCCGCTGCTCCCCGGCTTCTTGGCGCGCTATCCGCGCGTTCGCCCCGAATGGCACTTCGAGAACCGCCAGGTCGATCTGGTCGGCGAAGGTTACGACGCCGCTATCGGAGGCGGGTTTGAATTGTTGCCTGGTCTTGTCAGCCGGACGCTTGCGCCGGCGCACATCATCGCCGTGGCGTCTCCAGCCTACATGTCCCGGCGAACGTCGCCGACCAGGCCGGACGAATTGGCCGCACTTGATGGCATCGTCATGCGCTCGCTGCAGACGGGGCGCGTCCGGCACTGGTCGATGCGTGATGTTTCGGGGCGGGAAGTTCATGCCCCATTGTCGGAGTCCATTGTGGTCAACGATCCCGCTGCGATGCGCGAGGCCGCAATGCTCGGCCTCGGCGTTGCCATGCTCGCCACCGCCGATATCCTCCCCGCGCTCGAAGATGGATCGCTCGTGCGCCTGGTGCCGCGTTGGTATTGCGACGCCGGCGCGATCTCGATCTACCATGCCTCGCGCAAGCTCGTGCCCGCCAAGACGAGAGCCTTTGTGGACTGGGTCGCGGAGGCATTCAGGAAAGACAGGCTGGCCGAACGCTTTGCGGGAAGTCTCGGCTGACAGGAGCCAGAGCGAGTTCTTAAGCGCGAAAGTCGCTTCGCACTCTTCCCGGATCATGCTTTAGGCTCTGGATTCCGCGATCCCGGCCCTCCGCCCCGGAGCCGGTCCCACATACCTTGCCCGCGGCCTGATCAGCTTGCCGAACTGTAATTGCTCGCTGGCGTGCGCGATCCAGCCGACGCTGCGGGCCATCGCGAACAGAGCGAGCTCGCTGCCGGCGGGCAGGCGCAAAGCGTGCACGAGCACGGCGAGCGCATAGTCGATGTTGACGAATTCGCCGGTCGCCTCCGCGATGCGCTCCGGCACCTCGCGGGTGAATTTGCGCGGCGCGCCGGCGCGCGAAAGCGCATTGAGCAGCGATTGCGCGCGAGGATCGCCGCGCTTGTAGACGCCATGGCCGAAGCCGGCAAAGCGCTCGCCGAGCGCGACGCGCTCGCGCACCATCGGGGCGACGTCGCGATCGACCAGTGTCTTGACGAGCTGCGAGGCCAGCACGCCGGCACCGCCATGCTGCGGCCCTTTCAACGCCGCAAGACCTGCGATCACCGCGTCGTACAGGTTTAGTCCGGTCGAGGCCGCGCAGCGCGCGGTGAAGGTGGAGGCGTTCAGCTCGTGATCGGCGAGCAGAACGAGGGCGCGGCGGATCAGGTCGGGCGCGTGCTTGTTGTCCGCCGCCCACGCCTTCGCAATGTCCTCATGCAGCGGCGCGGCCGAGGGCTCGGCATTGAGCATGGTCGCCACCAGCAGGCGAACGATGCGCGCGCCGACCAGCGCGCGGCCATCGGGCGCGCGGGTGAAGGCGCGGGGATCGGCGCTCGCGGCCAGCGCCAGCACGGCGATGGCGCGGTCGATCGGCGCCGCCCGGCGTGCGGCTTGCCCGATCGCGCGCATCTCCTCGGATATCTCCGGTTGATTGTCCGGATCGAACGGATCGACCCCGGAGACGTCCCACAGCAGCGTCGCCGCGTGTTCCAGCGTGCCGTTCTCGGAGAGATCGACGCAGTTGACGCCGCGATAGATCGCGCCCTCCTCGGTGATGGTCGAGATCTCCGTGTCCATCACAGGCAGATCGGCGTCGAAGCTGCGTAAGCCCCGCGGCTCCGGGGACGGCACGCGGCGCTCCTTGAGCGCGCGGACATCCTCGGCACGGTAGCGGTTCTTCCGCGAGTCCGGCGTCGGCTCGGAGCGGATCAGGCCCCGGCTGACATAGGCGTAGAGCGTGGCCGGCGAGATCGCGAGCTCGGCCGCGGCCTCCTGGGCAGACAGATAGAGCGCCGAATTTTTCATATTGATTGATGTAATCAAGATTGATCAATATGTCGAGAGGCCTGACCATATCCCTCCTTGAACAGGAGATTGGGCCATGAATATCCACCTCACCAAGAGCCAGATCGGGCTGGACGGCGTTCCCGCGGCCGAGACCGTGCTGAGCCATGTCGACGGCGAGCGCGGCGAGCTGATCATTGCCGGGGAGCATGTCGGCCGCCTGGCGAGCCAGTCGAGCTTCGAGGGCGTCACCGCCCGGCTCTGGAACGGCGCCGGCAAGACCGGCCTGAGCGAAGCCAACGTGCGGGCAAGCCTCGGCGCGGCGCGCGAGCGCGCCTACGCCCGTCTGCCGGACCTGCTGCCGGCGACGCGCGGCATGAGCATCGTCGACGGGTTTCGCGCGGCGGTCGCGGGGCTTCGCGCGGAGAACGGGCTGGAGCACGAGGCGACGATCGTCGGAGCGTTTCCGGTGATCGCAGGTGCACTGGTCCGGCGCGCCAAGGGGCTGGAGCCGGTCGTGCCCGATCCGAATGCGAGCCATGCCGCCGACACGTTGCAGATGTTGCGTGGCACCGCGCCGGAGCCGCGCGAGGTCGCGGCGCTCGATGCCTATTTCGTCACGGTGTGCGATCACGGCATGAACGCCTCGACCTTCACCACCCGCGTGGTGGCCTCGACGCAGGCCGATCTGTTTGCCGCCGTCACCGCCGGCTATTGCGCACTGACCGGCCCGCTGCATGGCGGCGCGCCGGAGCCGGTGCTGGAGATGCTGGACGCGATCGGCTCGCGCGAGCGCATCCAGCCATGGGTGGATGCCGCACTGGCGCGCGGCGAGCGGCTGATGGGCTTTGGCCATCGCGTCTATCGCGTGCGCGACCCGCGCGCCGACGTGCTCAAGGCCGCGATCGAGCGGCTGTCGGCAGACGGCGCCGACCTGCCCTTTGCCGGCGAGGTCGAAGCCTATATCCGCAGCGCGCTGCGCAAGAAGAATCCGGAACGGCCGCTGGAGACCAATGTCGAGTTCTTCACGGCGATCCTGCTCGACGCGCTGGCGATCCCGCGCCAGGCGTTCACGCCGGTCTTCGCGATGGCGCGCGCCGCGGGATGGACCGCGCATGCGCGCGAGCAGCAGCGGACCGGACGATTGATCAGGCCCAGCTCGTCATATGTGGGGGCGATGCCGGAGGCGTGACCAAGCAGTAGGAGGGAAGCGGTTACTGTGTCCTCTCCCCTCGCGGGAGAGGGCATCTTCGCTTGCAGACAAGGCCTTACTGGGGTGAGGGGTATCTCTCCGCGCACACCGACTCGCGTTTGCGGAAGCAATCCCTCATCCGGCGCTCCGCGCTTCCTTCCACAAGGGAAGAAGGAAGAAGTAATCGTAGGAGGAACTCCACGCCCCCGACTGGCACATGGAACGTATTCGCCTGCAGCGAATTGCATGATCTGGCCCGTCGAGGAATGCAATGCTGGACTTGCTTGGACAATCTGACGAGGCCAGGATCGGCGAGATCGCGAGGCAGGCAGCGAGCAGGAACGCTGCCAACGCGGATTCCGAAAGGCGATTCCGGGACTTGCTCCAGGCGCTGCCCGCCGCGATCTACACGACCGACGCGGAAGGCCGCATCACTTTCTTCAATCAAGCCTGCATCGATTTTGCCGGACGCACGCCGAAGATCGGCGAGATGTGGTGCGTGACATGGAGGCTCTATCTGCCTGACGGCACGCCGCTTCCCCACGACGAGTGCCCCATGGCCATCGCGCTGAAGGAGAACCGGGCGGTGCGCGACGTGGAGGCTGTGGCCGAACGGCCGGACGGCTCCCGGATCTGCTTCATGCCCTATCCGACGCCGCTGCGCGACGAACGCGGTGAGCTGGTTGGCGCGGTGAACATGCTGGTCGACATTACGGCTCGCAAGCAAGCCGAAGAGCGGATGATGCTGCTCGCCTACGAGGTCGACCATCGTTCGAACAATCTGCTCGCGGTGACCCAGGCGATGCTGCGGCTGACCAAGGCCGAGACCGCCGCGGAATTCCAGGCCGCGTTTCAAGGCCGGCTCAGCGCGCTTGCCAACGTGCAGAGGCTGTTCTCGGCGTCGCGCTGGACCGGTGCGAGCCTGAAGACGATCGTCGAAGAGGAAATGCGGCCCTACACGAGCGGAGACGGCGAACGCGTCCGCATCGCGGGTGACGATATCCGTCTGCCGGCCACGCTCGCCCAATCGATCGCGGTTGCCGTACACGAGCTGGCGACCAACGCAGCCAAATACGGAGCGCTGTCGACGCCGTCTGGCAGGCTGAACATCCACTGGGAGACCACTGACGCAGAGCCCCTCGTGCTGCGCTGGTCGGAGAGCGGCGGTCCTCGTGTCAACGAGCCGCCCAAGCGCAAGGGCTTCGGCATCGGCGCGGTCGACGGCATCATCCGGACCTTGCGGGGACGCGTCAGCCGGCAGTGGAGGCCGGAAGGACTGGTTTGCGAAATGTCCTTCCCCGAGGCGTAGGCTTTACGCCTCCCGCACCACCGTCTTCAGATAATTATACGCCTTGATGATTTCGATCAGGCGGTCCTCGGTGGAGCGGTCGCCACCATTGGCGTCGGGGTGGTGCTGCTTCACCAGCGCCTTGTACTTGCTCTTGACGTCGGCGAGCGTCGCACTGGGGCCGAGGCCCATGACCTGGAGCGCCTTGCGCTCGGCGTTCATCACCTTGCGCGTCTCGGCCTTGGGCTCCGCTTCGGGGCCCTTGCGCCAGCCGGTGCGACCGTTGAGCTCCTGGAACATGCTGAATGGATCGAAGGCACCATCGATCTCGGCTTCCGCGCCCTTCTTGACGCCGCCATTGGCGCCCATCTTCCAGGTCGGGCGGTGGCCGGTCAGTGCATCCTTCTGGTAGCGCGCCACGGCGTCGGCGTTCATGCCCGAGAAGAAATTGTAGTTCTGGTTGTACTCGCGCACATGGTTCAGGCAGAAGTGCCAGTACTCGCGCTGGTTCTCGCGGCCCTTCGGCGCACGATGCGCGCCCTTGTTCTGGCATCCGGCCCATTCGCAGCCGACCGCGGTGTCGCGCGGCTTCACTTCCGGCTGCTTGCCGCGCGGCTTGACGCGGATGGAGTCGAAGAACTTTGATGAATCGATCGGCATGGCTGACTTTGACTACGCAATGCAAAAACCTTCAAGTCTTGACATTGCAATTAGCGACAAACCCGGCAAATAACGGGGCGTGATCTCTACACCCGAATGGCACAACATGGCTATGCGCGACACTATCAGCAACAAGTTGCAGGAAGCTTTCACGCCGGAAAGCCTGCAAGTCGTCGACGAGTCACATTTGCATGAGGGTCACGCCGGCCATCGGCCGAGCGGCGAGACGCACTTCCGGGTGTATATCGTGTCTGCCGCCTTCAAAGGGAAGAGCCGGGTCGACCGCCATCGCATGATAAATTCGGCGCTGGCCGCGGAACTCGTCGGCGGCGTGCATGCGCTGGCGATTCAGGCAAAGGCGCCGGGGGAAGGCTCCTAATTCGTGCGGCGAATTACGCCCTTTCCTCTCATCCCGAGGAGCGCGCCCGAGACGGCGCTGACGCGCCTCCTCACCCTGAGGATCTAGAACGACGTCCCGGCGCGCCTCGGCTTTGCCTCTTCCAGCTCCGCATCGCGCGGCACCGGTGAAATACGGAGCGCGGTGATGCGGTTGCGCTCGCGGCGGAGGACGCGAAAGCGGAAGCCGTGGAAGGTGAAGCTCTGGCCGCGATCGGGGATCGAGCGCGCCTCGTGGATGACGAGGCCGGCGACCGTGGTTGCCTCCTCATCGGGCAGATGCCAGTCCATGACGCGGTTGAGGTCGCGGATCGGCACCGAGCCGTCCACCACGACCGAGCCGTCCGGCTGGCGGCGCACGCCGGCGACGACCACGTCATGCTCGTCGGAGATATCGCCGACGATTTCCTCCAGAATGTCTTCCAGCGTCACCAAGCCTTCAACCTCGCCATATTCGTCGACGACGAGGGCGAAATGGGTCTTGCGTCGGCGGAACGCCTTGAGCTGCTGGGATATCGGCCGCATTTCCGGCACGAACCAGGGCGGCAGCATGATGGTGGTGACGTCGATGCGCGAGGTATCGCCTTCCGACGCACGGATCGCCCGCAGCAGATCCTTGGCGTGCAGAATGCCGATGATGTTCTCCGACTTGTCGCGCCACAGCGGAATGCGGGTGTATTCGGTGGCCAGCACCTCCCGTACCAGCTCCTCGGGCGGCAGATCCGCATTGATCATCACCATGGCGGTGCGGTGAACCATCACGTCGGACACCGTCAGCTCGCCGAGGCGAAAGACGTTGTGAATGTATTCGGCCTCGCCGCTCTCGATCTTGCCGTGCACGGCCGATTCCTCGACCAGGCCTTCGATCTCGGAATCCGTCAGGATCTCGTGCTGCGAGAACTCCTGGACCCCGATCAGACGCAGGATCGCGCCCGACGCCGTGTTGAGACACCAGCTCAGCGGATAGAACACGAGGTAGGAAACGTGAAGCGGATACGCAATCCATTGCGACACGGGCATCGGCTCCCGGATCGCAAGCGTCTTCGGCACCTGTTCGCCGATGATGATGTGCAGCGAGGAGAAGACCAGAAAGCCCGCCACGAACGAGGTGAAGTGCAGCGTTGCCTCCGACAATCCGAGCGGATGGAGGACCGGGCTCAGCAGCGCGGCAACGGTGGGCTCACCGATCCAGCCGAGCCCGAGCGAGGCCATGGTGATGCCGAGCTGGCAGCAGGCCAGATAGGCCTCGATGTTGCCCATCATCCTTTGCAGCAGGCGCGCGCCGAAGCGGTTCTGCTCGACCATGGCCTTGACGCGGAAGCCCCGGCTCTTCACCAGCGCGAATTCCGCGGCCACGTAAAATGCATTGGCGGCGAGCAGGAGCGCCGCAAGCAGCAGATTGATCGAGATCGAACTCATGTTTGCCTCGTGACCGCCTCGGCCTTCCGCGCCGCTTCGCGAGCGACCGATCCGGACGGTCCTGCCATCACTGCGACAACTTCGCCTTCAGGAAATCGCGCACCAGCGTTGGCTCGACATCCTTGGCGATCACGGCGCGGCCCACGGCTTCCAGCAGGATGAAAGTGAGCTTGCCGCGCTTGACCTTCTTGTCCTGCGCCATCAAGGCCATCAGCGCGTCGGCATCGGCGAGCCCTTCCTGCGCGAACCCTGCGATGTCCTGCAAGCGTGTCGGCAGGCCGGCTTCGATCAGATGCCGCTCGACACGTGCCGCATCGGCCTCGCCGATCATGCCGAGCCTGGCCGAGAACTGCGCCGCCAGCGTCATGCCGATCGCAACGCCCTCGCCATGGAACAGGCGGTCGGAGAAGCCGGTCGCCGCTTCCAGGGCGTGACCGAAAGTGTGGCCGAGATTGAGCAGCGCGCGCTCGCCGGTCTCGCGCTCGTCGCGCGAGACGACGCCGGCCTTGGCGCGGCAGGAGGTCGCGATCGCGTGCTCGCGCGCCGAGCCGCCCTTGAAGATGTCGGCATGGTTCTTCTCCAGCCAGGTGAAGAAGGCCTCGTCGCCGAGCACGCCGTATTTGGCGACCTCGGCATAGCCGGCACGGAACTGCCGCGGCGACAGCGTGTCGAGCACGGCGGTGTCGGCGATCACCAGCACCGGCTGGTGGAAGGCGCCCAGCAGGTTCTTGCCTTGCGGCGAGTTGATGCCGGTCTTGCCGCCGACGGATGAATCGACCTGCGCCAGCAGAGAGGTCGGCACCTGCACGAAGTCGACGCCGCGGCGCAGGATGGCGGCGGCAAAGCCGGCGAGATCGCCGACAACGCCGCCGCCGAGCGCGATGACGAGATCGTTGCGCTCGATCTTCGCGGCGATCAGGGCTTCGCTGACCTTCTCCAGGCCGGCATAGGTCTTGGAAATCTCGCCTTCCTCGACGACGATGCGCGAGGTCGGGATGCCGCTCGCCGCGAGCGAGGCTTCAGCGGGCTCGAGCCAATGCTTTGCCACGGTGCGATCGGTCACGATCGCAGTGCGCACGCCGGGCCGTAAGGCTGCGACGCGCTCGCCGAGCGAGGCCAGCACGCCGCGGCCGATGACAATGTCATAGGCGCGATTCTCCAGCGCGACCTCGACAGTGACAGGATCAGAATGTTTCAACGGCGCAGTCATCGTATGGCACTCGCAACGTCGGCAGGTGGCTGGGCGGCCCGTTCGCCGCACAGATGTGCGCGCAGCGCCTCGATGCACTCCTCGACGATTCTGTCGTGCGGCACGTCGCGCGAGGCGATGGTGAGGTCGGCATGGCCATAGACCGGCTCGCGCTCGGTGAGGAGGCGCGTCACGGTTCCTTCGGGATCGGCGGTCTGCAGCAGCGGGCGATCGGCACGGCGCCGCACGCGGCGCATGATGACGTCGTGGTCGGCCTTGAGCCAGATCGAGACCGCTTTCGCGGCGATGCGCGCGCGCGTCTCCTCGCGCATGAAGGCGCCGCCGCCGGTCGCCAGCACCACCGGCCCGCCGTCGAGCAGCCGCGCGATCACCCGCGCCTCGCCGTCACGGAAATACAACTCGCCGTGGCGCTCGAAGATCTCCGGGATGGTCATCTGGGCCGACGTCTCGATCTCAGTATCGGCATCGACGAACGGCAGCTTGAGCCTGAGAGCCATGCGACGGCCGATGGTGGATTTGCCCACGCCCATCATGCCGACGAGCACGATCGAGCGCGCGCCCAGCGCCGACAGGATGTCGGCTTCGGGCGAGGCTGGTATCGGCAACGCGGCGTCGGACATTGTCTCGCTCGAATGGATCTCGCACGATGCCGCCAAAGGCGGCATGCTTTGGCCACCTATACGACCCCAGGGGGGCCCTCGCCAGAGGACTCTTGCCACGAAACGGCGAACATGTTGGATGATTTCATTGGTTAATTTGCCCGCCAAGCCCGATACAAGACCCCTAGAGACCCCAGAACGATGCCCAGCCTGTTCCGCTTCCTGACGGCCGTCGCCGTGATCGCCGGCATCGTCTATGGCGTGGTCTTCGCGCTGGCAAACTTCGTCAATCCGAAGCCGCGGGAAATGACGGTGACGATCCCGCCGGACAGGTTTCTCAAACGATAGCCGTTGGCCGGGAGCGTCAGCCGGCCGGCAGATTTCGGGTCAGGGCCTGACGCAGCAGGCGTAGGAACAGCCGCGTATCATCAAGGAGATTCTGACCCGCGGTCTGGGCCTCCTTGATGCCTTCCATCGCCGCGACGATGATGCCGGCTAGGTCCGACGGCGTGGCCTTCGCACCATCCAGGGTGATCGCACCCGTTGCCTGCGCATCGGCGAGCGCGCGCGCAAGCAGCGCCACCAACCGAGCGCGGGCCGCCAGCGTGATGTCCTTGGCGAGCGCCATGTTGGTATCGAACAACTCCGCCGCATCTGCGCTGCCGGCGAACGGCACGACCAGATCGCGCTGGAACGCCGCAATCGCCGACTCGATCCGGTCGAAAACGTCGCCGTGACCAGCGAGGGCGGCCTCGACGTCGCGCATCGTCCTGGCGTGCGCCCGCTCCGATCCCGCCCGAAACAATTCCTCCTTGCTGCCAAAGCTCAGGTAGAGCGCCGCACGCGAGATGCCCGCCGCGCGCGCGATGTCGGCCATCGACGTCTTGCGAAAGCCATGGCGGACGAACACCGGCAGTGCGGCGTCGAGAATAGCTCCGGCTTTGCGATCGCTGTCATTCATTGAGACAAATTGACAGTCATCGTCCAATACGTCAAATACACGTTAGACGGAATAAGTCCATTTGTCTAATCGGTAGTGCCCCCTGTCCTAAAGGTTTGAAGTTACATGCATTCCCAAGTTGGCGCCCCGGCCGCCACGGTTCTCGTGACGGGTATCGGCGGATTTCTCGGCGGACATATCGCCAGGCAGTTGCTGGAGAGCGGCCATCGCGTGCGCGGCACCGTCCGCGACCTGGCCGCCTCCGACCGCATCCGGAGCCGGCTTGGCGCGCCAGCGCTCGCCGCGGCCGATGCTCTCGATTTCGCGCGCGCCGATCTCCGCTCCGACGGCGGATGGGACGACGCGCTGAAGGACTGTCGCTATGTGATTCATGCCGCCTCGCCGTTTCCGGCAGGGCTGCCGAACGATGCGAATGAATTGATAAGGACCGCCAAAGACGGCGCGTTGCGGGTGCTGCGCGCGGCCCATGACGCCGGTGTGGCACGCGTCGTCCTGACATCCTCGATCGCCGCCACCAATCACGGCGATGGCCAGGCCCCTTTCACCGAAAGCAACTGGACTGATCCGACCAGCCCGCGGGCGACGCCGTACTACAGGTCGAAGACGCTGGCCGAGCAGGCCGCCTGGAGCTTTGCCAGCAAGAGCGGACTCGATCTGGCCGTCATCAACCCCGGCATGATCTTCGGACCGCTGCTCGGCCCGCAATGCGGCACGTCCGTCGGACTGATCCGGCAGATGATGAGCGGCAAGTTGAAGCGTGTGCCGCGCTTCGGCTTTGCGGTCGTCGACGTGCGCGACGTGGCTGACGCGCACATCCGTGCGATGACCTGTCCGGAGGCCTCCGGAGAGCGCTTTATCGTTGGTGGAGGTTTCTTCTGGCTGCGGGAATTGGCCGCCGTGCTGGCGAGATCTTTCCCAGCCTACGCAGCTCATCTGCCTTGCGGCGACGTGCCGAACTGGATGGTGCGGGCCATGGTGCCGTTCAGCGGTCGTTCGCGCATGATCGTCCACGAACTCGACCGCGACCTCAGCGTCAGTGCCGCCAAGGCGCGTCGCGTGCTGAATTGGAGCCCGCGTCCTGACGAGGACTGCATCCGCGCCAGCGCACAGAGCCTGATCGATTATCGCCTGATCGCCGTGCCGCAGGCCGGCTGACCTTTGTTCACTCTTGCAGAACCGGAGAACCGATCAATGACTGGACACGCGACCGAGACGGACTCACCGCAAGCCGAGCACATCCGCACCACCGAGCGGGCTCGGCTTCGCGCCCTTGTCGCCGGCGACATGGACGCGGCGGGACCGCTTCACGCACCGGAGTTCCAGCTGGTCACGCCGGTCGGCATGCCGCTGTCCAAGGCCGAATATCTGGGCGCGATCCAGAGCGGGCAGATCAAATATCTCATGTGGGAACCCGGAGCGATCGCCGTTCGTCAGCACAACGATCATGCCGTGATTCGCTATCGCGCCAGGCTCGAGATCGTGTTTGGTGGTCACCGGGTTGCCCCTGCGGACTATTGGCACACCGACACTTACGAATGTCGCGATGGGCAATGGATGGTGGTCTGGTCGCAGGCCACGGCGATCAGCCACATGTCCTAGACCTTCGATGAGACGTTCAGAAGCGCGCCGACCGCTCGATATTGCTGGTGAGTTTCTCAAGAAATAGGAGCTAGCCTGAAGGGCATGCGCATCAAGCCCTCCGATAGCAAGCTCACCGGCCTGTTTCTCGACATGCTCGCGGCGGAACAGGGCGCCGGGCCCAACACGCTCGACGCCTATCGCCGCGACCTCACCGATTTCTCGGAATTTCTGGGCCGCGTCGGCCACACTTTCGTGGACGCGGAGACGCAAACACTGCGCGACTATCTCGCCGATCTCGACACGCGCGGCTTCAAATCCACCAGCGTCGCGCGCCGGCTGTCGGCGATGCGGCACCTCTATCGCTTTCTCCTCAACGAACGCATCCGCAGCGAGGATCCCGCCGCGATCCTGTCCGGACCCAAGCGCGGCCGCGGCCTGCCGAAGGTGCTGTCGATCGCCGATGTCGACCGCATGCTCCGTCGCGCCAAGGAATTGAGCGAGGCGGAGGATGCCTCGCCCGCAAGGCGGCTGCGGAGCTTGCGGCTCTATTGCCTGCTCGAGGTGCTCTACGCCACGGGCCTGCGCGTCTCCGAGCTGGTGGCGCTGCCGCGCTCGGCGGCCAAGCGCGACGCCCGCATGATCGTGGTGCGCGGCAAGGGCAACAAGGAGCGCCTGGTGCCGCTCAACGAGGCCTCGCGGCAGGCGATGGCGGATTACCTCGCGGCGACGGAAGCGGCGAAAACCGAGAAGAAGAAGGACAGCCTCGCCGCCTCGAAATGGCTATTCCCCTCGTTCGGCGAGAGTGGGCATCTGACGCGGCAGCATTTTGCCCGCGACCTCAAGGAGCTCGCGGTCGCCTCGGGCCTGCAGGCCCGGCTGGTCTCGCCGCACGTGCTGCGCCATGCCTTTGCCAGTCACCTCCTGCACAATGGTGCCGATTTGCGCATCGTGCAGACCCTGCTCGGCCACACCGATATCTCCACGACCCAGATCTACACCCACGTGGTCGAGGAGCGGCTGAAGAGCCTGGTGCGCGACCTGCATCCACTGGCGGAGAAGTAAGCGATTGTCGTCCCTGCGAACGCAGGGACCCATACCGCGTGATCTGTCTGTGACGGGCGGTGTCAGCACCTCGGGAAGACCACTTCACCGCCAGTCTTCGCCAAACTTCTCCCTGTGGTTATGGGCCCCTGCGTTCGCAGGGACGACAGCGGGGAAGGAAACCGCCTTGACTTCGGCCACATCTCCGCAGAAAGAGCCGGGGCCTTTCGATTGATTTGGCGGGCCCGCTCGCAGCACACAAGCCAACCCCTTGAAGAAGCTACACTTCTCTCCGCCAATTGAAATCCGCTTCGCTCGCTAGCCCCGTCCTCCCTATATTGAGTTGATGCAAGACCAGATGCGCAGCTATCTCGACTTCGAAAAGCCCGTCGCCGAGCTCGATTCCAAGCTCGATGAACTCAGGGTCATGGCGGCTTCCGGCACCGACATCGCCGAGGAGGTCTCGCGCATCGAGGACAAGGCGGCGCAGGCGCTGGCCGACCTCTATACGAACCTGACCCCGTGGCAGAAGACGCTGGTGGCGCGGCATCCGCAGCGGCCGCATTTCAACGACTTCATCAAGGGCCTGATCACCGAATTCACCCCGCTCGCCGGCGACCGCAAGTTCGGCGAGGACGAGGCGCTGGTCGCCGGCTTCGGCCGCTTCCGCGGTGAGCCGATCTGCGTGATGGGCCAGGAAAAAGGCGATTCCACCGAGAGCCGCATCCGGCACAATTTCGGTATGGCGCGGCCCGAAGGCTATCGCAAATGCGTGCGGCTGATGGAGATGGCCGAGCGGTTCGGCCTGCCGGTGCTGTCGCTGGCCGATTCCGCCGGCGCCTATCCCGGCATCGGCGCCGAGGAGCGGGGCCAGGCCGAAGCCATCGCCCGCTCGACCGACGCGTGCCTCGCACTGACCGTGCCGAACGTCGCCATCATCACCGGCGAGGGCATGTCGGGCGGCGCCATCGCCATCACCACCGCCAACAAGGTGTTGATGCTGGAGCACGCGATCTACAGCGTGATCTCGCCGGAAGCCGCCTCCTCCATCCTCTGGCGCGACGGCACCAAGGCGCAGGAAGCCGCCAACAACATGAAGATCACCGCCCAGGACATGCTCCGCTTCGGCGTGATCGACGCCATCCTGAAGGAGCCGGTCGGCGGCGCCCACCGCGACCCCGCCGCCATGATCGCCACCACCGGCGATGCCATCGCCAAGGCCTTCGACGAGATGCGCGGCCTGGATGGCGATGCCATCCGCAAGCAGCGCCGGCAGAAATTCCTCGATATCGGCCGGAAACTGACCTGATTCGGGCGGTTTCCGGTCTCGTAGGGTGGGCAAAGGCGCGCTCTTGCGCGACGTACCCACGAATTCTCACCGATCACACGCAGGTCGTGGGCACGGCGCGATGCGCCTTTGCCCACCCTACAAGCCCTCCCCGGATCACCCCGGTAACCCTGCATTAACCCTTTTTTTGCCCAAATCGGCGATCTCTGTCCTGATGGGGCCGAAAGGCCCAAGTTCCGTCTCAAGTCGCGTTCATTCAGTCTTCGTTGACCATGCCGATGGGCCAACGGGCTCGTGATCCCCGCTCGGGTTGCGACCACATGACCCAGAGGTTAGAATTTTAATCAATGGCTTCAGGGCACAAGCGCTGGGGCGTGAGCTGAAAAAGCCCGTCACGACGGGTCCGGTTGTCCGGTCGGATCATGCGCCAAACAAATTGGGGTTCGCGCTTCGTAGCCCGGCACGGTGTGGGGTCCATCTTGATTTCTCGTTCGCTTGCTCGCGCGCTTTTGGCTTCGGTTGCGCTGATGACGGCTGGCGTTCTGCTGTCCGGCTGCAACACCGACCAGGTCTCGCTCGCGACCAACGCCAAGGCCAACCAGCCGGTGCCGCCGAAGCTGCTCGCCGCGATGGTCGAGAAGGACATGGATCTGCAGTCGCCGATCCTGGTGCGCCTGTTCAAGCAGGAGGCCGAGCTCGAGGTCTGGAAGCAGACCCGCAACGGTCAGTTCGCGCTGCTCAAGACCTATCCGATCTGCCGCTGGTCGGGCGATCTCGGCCCCAAGGTGCGCGAAGGCGACCGCCAGGCGCCGGAGGGATTCTACTCGATCAACCCGGGCCAGATGAATCCGCAATCGGCCTATTACCTCTCCTTCAACACGGGTTACCCGAACGCGTTCGACAAGGCTTTGGGCCGTACCGGCTCGCAGCTGATGGTGCATGGCGACTGCTCCTCGCGCGGCTGCTACGCGATGACGGACGAGCAGATCGCGGAGATCTATTCGCTCGGGCGCGAATCCTTCTTCGGGGGACAGAAGGCGTTCCAGCTCCAGGCCTATCCGTTCAAGATGACGCCGGTGAACATGGCCAAGCACCGGAACAATCCGAACATGCCGTTCTGGAAGATGATCAAGGAAGGCTATGATCATTTCGAGGTGACGCGGCAGGAGCCGAAGGTCGATTTCTGCGAGAAGAAGTACGTCTTCGACGCGGCCAAACCGGCGGATGCGAAGCGCGATCCGGTGTTCGACGCCGCGGCGAAGTGCCCGGCCTATGTGATCCCCGACGACATCGTCGCCGCCGTGCGGGGCAAGCAAGCCAGGGACGAGGCCGAGTACGCCAGGCTCGTTGCCAAGGGCACGCCGGTGGCGCGCATGAACACCGGCATCGACGGCGGCATGAACAAGGTCTTCGCCGCGAAGATTCCGGAAGGCTCGACCGGCCTGTCGGAAGGCGCCGAAGGCACCACGCTGCAGATGCTGGCAATGGCGAAGGCGCCGGGCACGATCCCCAGCCACGTCAATCCGCCCAAGCCGAACCTCGACAGCGTGGCGTCCGCGCCGGCCCCGCAGGAAGAGCCGGTGGTCGCCGTGCCCGCGACCAGCACCCGCGTCGCCGCGGCTCAGCCTGCCGAAAAGTCCCAGGAGAAATCCGGCGAAAAATCCGGCGGCTTCTTCTCCAACCTCGGCCGCAAGATGGGCATGGGCTCATCCGACACCACGGCCGCCACCCCGCCGCCGCAAGCCACCGCCTCCGTGGCGCCGGCCCAGACCGCCCCGACGCCGCCCACCGCTGCGTCGCGGCTAAAGGCCGCCGTGAGCCGCTTCGTGCCGGGGAATGACAAGTCCAAGGATGCCGCAAAGGACGCGCCGAAGCCGGCCGTGGCCGCCAAGCCCGCCGAGCCGGCGAAGCAGACCGACACCCGCCTCGCCGCCACGCGGCCGGCGCTGAAGCCGTCGGTGAGCGATGGTGCGGGTGAAGCCACGCAGATCATGGGCGCCGCGCCGGTAGTGCAGTCGAACTCGTTCGACAGCCGCTTTGGGGCGGTGAGGTAGGGGCGATGCCACGCCTTCGGGAGTAGGCCACGCACGGCGTGCGGATTGCCAATCCCCTGGATGGGCTCGCCGCCGTCATAGGCCTGCGTAATCCGCCAGACCGATTGGTTCCCGACAAGGATCCGGGGCGCCTCGCGATGTGCGGATTGCGTCACCCGGTCACCCGGCTATAGTTCTGCCATGAACTCTTCGCGCTGCGCATGAGTGGATTTGGGCATCTCGATCATCTGATTGACCGGATCTACGAGGCCGGGCTCATACCGTCATTGTGGCCCGATATCCTCAATGAAATCGGTAGCGCTGTCGGCGGCAATGGCGGACTGCTTTTCGCGGTACGCGACGGCTATGTCAGCGGGATCAATTCCGTCAATCACGACCAGACCATGTCTCTTTTCTTGGAAGAGGGATGGAGTGAGCGCGATCCGTTGCTGCCGCGTGCCGCCGCGCTCAACTACGCCGGCTTCCTCAGTGACGGAGACCTTCTGTCGGAGCAGGAGATCGCGACCAATGACGTGTACTGCAATTTCTACCGCAGGCACGGAATCGGCTACAGAGCCGGGACCATCATTTCAATACCGAGCGGCGATTCGATTGCGATCGTCATGCCGCGACACCAGGACGATGGGCCGGTGCCGCGCGAGGTCGTCTCGTTTCTTGATGGCCTGAGGCCTCATCTGGCTCGGGCGTCCCTGACTGCGAACCGCCTTGGCTTCGAGCGCGCGCGCGCGCAAGCCGACGCATTGCAGGCCATCGGGCTACCCGGGGCGATATTGCGCGAACGAGGCAAGTTACTCGCGGCGAACGGCCTGTTCGAGGCGCTGATGCCGTCGCTGTTCCAAGATCGCGCAGAGCGGTTGACCCTGACCGATGTCACTGCGGACGGGTTGTTCTTGGCGGCGCTGGGGACCCCGCTCATCGGCAACCGCCCGGCCGTCAGGTCCCTCGCCATCGCGGCGGCGATGAATCGCATACCGATGGTCCTGCATATCGTCCCGGTGCGCGGATCGGCACGCGATATCTTCACCCAAGCCACGTTCATGCTCATCGTAACACCCGTCGATCGCGGCGCGGTGCCGAGTGCGGAAGTCCTGCAAGGGCTATTCGACCTGACACCCGCGGAGGCCCAGGTCGCACGTGGCGTTGCAGAGGCCGGATCGATCGATGCACTCGCAGCAAAAATCGGCGTGACGCGAGAGACGGTGCGCACGCAACTCAAAGCCGTGCTTTCAAAGACCGGCCTTTCCCGTCAGCAGGAGCTCGTCAGCCTGCTCGCCGGCAAGGCATTGCGCGGCGGATAGACTCTAACGCAGACAGGTCACTCGTCGCCCTGACCGCCGTTCGGACCGGACTGACCCGGCATGCGCAAACTCCCTTTCACCCAAACGGGTGAAGACACGGGTCGGACCTCCGGGTTGAAGTTTGTCCGACTGGATGCATGGCGAGAAGCGGCGACAATGGTCAGACCGGAGTATCCAACATTCGAAGTGACCTTGGTGCAGCGCAAGCGAAAAAGATGGGCCTGGAGCGTCTCCACTAGCGAAGGCGCGGTCGTGATGCGAGGGCGGGAATTAAACCGATATGCCGCCAAGTATCAGGCCGAACGAGCGCTTTTCATGCTGCTTCTGACCGCGCCCTATCGGTCGCGGCTTCCCGTATAGCGAGGCCCTCATCGAGGGCGCGTCCGGTCGTCCCCGTGAGCGATCAGCGGGCGCGGGTACGACGGCGCGGCCTGCCCTGCGAAGCCCAAGGGCTAAGCAGAGTTGCGTACGGAAGAACCATGCGGTCCCGCCGCCCGCAGGTTGGCGTCAAGTTTTCGCGGTAGCGTGTGCGGCCCGATGCGGCTGCGCCGACCAGCGACCTGCGAGACGACGGGCGCCGAGAACCGGGCCGGCGTTATCGATCGAGACGCTGCGGCCTACTGGATGCCCCGGTCAAGCCGGGGCATGACAGTGAGGATGACGCGAGAGCATCAAGCTTCATCAGCACCTTCTACGGCGTCAGATACCGCACCAGTTCCGGATTGTCCCTCACTTCCCCCGCCTGCCCCTGCAGCGCGACCCGTCCACGGTCCAGCACATAAGCGTAGTTGGCAACGCGGAGCGCGAGGTCGAGGTGCTGCTCGACGATGATGACGGCGATAGACTTGGCGAGCTCGATCAGGCGTTCGGTGATCTCCTCGATGACGCCGATCCAGACGCCTTCGGTCGGCTCGTCCAGCAGCAAGAGCTTTGGGTCGCCCAGCATGGCGCGGCCGATCGCGAGCATCTTGCGCTCGCCACCGGAGAGCGTGCCGGCGGGCTGGTCGAGGCGCTGGCCGAGCTTTGGGAAGATGGTCAGCACATGGTCGACGGCGTCGGCCTTCCTGCTCGCGAGCGAGCCGACGGCGAGATTGTCGCGCACCGACAGGCGCGCGAACACCGAATGCTCCTGCGGCACGTAGCCGATGCCGGCGCGGACGCGCTCCTGGGTGGCGCGGCGGCTGATGTCGCGGCCGTCGAAGGCGACTTCGCCTTTCCACGCCGGCAGCTCGCCGACGATGGTCTTCATCAGCGTGGTCTTGCCGGCGCCGTTGCGCCCGAGCACGGCGACGCCGCCGCGCCAGGGGATGCCGAGGTTGACGTCGAACAGGACCTGGCTTCGGCCATAGCCCGCATCGAGATGCTTGATGTCCAAAAATTCAGGCACGGCGCAGATAAATCTCCTGGACTGACTTGTTGGCCTGGATCTCGGACACCGTGCCCGAGGCCAGCACCTTGCCCTGGTCGAGCACGGTGAGGCGATCGCAGATGTCGCGGATGAAATCGAGGTCGTGCTCGACGATGACGAGGGAGCAATGCTGCTTGATCGGCTGGAGCAACTCGCCGGTGACGCGCCGCTCCTCCAGGCTCATGCCGCCGGTCGGCTCGTCCAGCAGCAGCAGCTTCGGCTTGCCCGCGAGCGCCATTGCGATCTCCAACCATTGCTGCTGGCCATGCGACAGCGCGGCCGCCGCGTCAAAGGCGCGATCGGCGAGGCGGAATTGCCTCAGCATGGCCATGACCTGGTCGTGAAGCGCGCCCCGCGTGCGCGAGAACACGAGATCGAACAGCGAGGACTGCGCCTGCAGCGCGAGCAGGATGTTGTCGTACAGCGTCAGCGACGGCAGCACGGAGGTGATCTGGAACTTGAGGCTCATGCCGGCGCGGGCGCGCTCGGTGGGCGTGAAGGCGGTGATGTCGGTGTTGACGAAGGAGACTTTCCCTTGCGTCGGTACTTCGGCACCCGCGATGCACTTCATCAGCGTGCTCTTGCCAGAGCCGTTCGGGCCGATCAGCCCGTGAAACTCGTTCTCGCCGACGCTGAGCGCGGCGCCGTCGAGCGCGGTGAGCTTGCCGAAGACCTTCTTGATGCCGGCGGCTTCAAGGAGCATTGCGCTTCTCCTTGTCGCTCGCTTCGGGCTTGGCACCGAAACTGCCGACGCGCTCGCGCTCGCCCAGCACAAAACTGATCAGGCCGAGCGGCCGGAACAGGATCACCAGCAGCAGCAACAGGCCCAGAATGATCGGCCAGATGTCGCGGTAATTGTCCGACAGCCAGAAGCTGACGCCCTCGACGATGACGGCACCAATGACCGCGCCGATCAGCGTGCCGGAGCCGCCGAACAGCACGTAGAGCACCACCTGCGTCGAGACAACGACGCCGACCATGTTGGGCCAGACGAAACCTTCGTGGAAGGCATAGAGGCTGCCGGCAAGGCCCGCGACGGCGCCGCCGATGGTAAAGATGATGGCTTTGAGATGCTGGGCCTTGTAGCCGAAGAAGGCGATGCGCTGCTCGTTTTCGCGCAAGCCCGCCAGCGCCAGACCGAACTGCGAGCGCACCAGGAAGCGGCAGAGCAGGTAGACCACGACGAGAATGCCGAGCACGAGATAGTAGAAGGACGGGCCTTCCGTGAACTCGTACGACCCAAGCGACATCGGCGCGATCGAGGGGATGCCGTTCTGGCCGCCGAGATAGTACCAGCCGCGTGCGAGCCGATCGGCGGCATAGGAGCCGGTGAGCGTGCCGAGCGAGACGAAGATCACGCTGGAGGGATGCCGACCCAGCAGCAGGAAGCCGCCGAGCAGGAGCGCGAAGGTGAGGCCGATGATGGTGCCCGCCGGCAGCACCAGGAAGATGTTGGTGACGTCGAGGTCGCGCGCGAGCAGCGCGACGCCGTAGCCGGCCGAGCCGAAGAACAGGGCCTGGCCGAAGCTCATGATACCGGCATAGCCCCAGACCAGATCGAACGACAGCGCGAACAGCGCCAGGATAATCACGCGCGTTGCGAAAACCGTGAGATAGTCCTGCAGCACCAGCGGCGCGAGCAGCGCCGCGACGAGCACGACGCCCTCCACGATCGGCAGGACCTTTCGCCGCGAAGCGGCTTGCCTCACAGGTCCCTGCTCAGTCATTGCGACGTCGGTCTCCCCGCCGATCTCGGCGGGGATCGCCTGTTTCACTGCGCCCATCGACTTCGACATTCCACCTCAGCATTCCTTCTCAGCATTCCTTGGGATCGACGAGCCCGTTGCTGCGCCCGACGATCTCGTAGTTTCCGCCCTTGGCAACCGCAGTGTACATCTTCATCTTGCAGTGCCGCTTGCCCGGCACCATCTCGGCCGGCCCGCCCGGACCTTCGGCGATTTTGGCGTGATCGAGCGCGGCGGCAACCGAATCGCGATCGACCTTGCCCGCTTCCTTCACCGCGGCTTCCCACAGCTTCAGGCCGCGATAGGTGCCGGTGGCGGCGCTGCCGGCGGCGAACAGGAAGTTGCCCGGAAAATCCTTCTCGTAGGCGGCCTGGATCTTGGCGTCGAACGGGTTCTCCTTGGTCAGCACCTTGAAATAATCGAGGCAGCTCGCAAGGCCCTCGATTTCCGCGGCCTGATTGATGTTGAGCGTGTTCTCGTCATAGTAGACGCAGGCGAGCCGCCCGCCGTTCTTGAGGAAGCCGGCTTCATAGAGCTGCTTGAAGAACGGTCCGACGCCAGGCGGAATGACGGTGTTGAAGACGACGTCGACCTTGTTGGAGATGATGCGGTTGACGGTCGCGGAGAAGTCGACCTGGTCGAGCGGGTAGTATTCCTCGAACACGACCTCGCCGCCATTCGCCTCGATCACCTTGCGGGCGTAGACGTTGAGCGTGTGCGGCCAGACGTAATTGGCGCTCGGCAGCGCGAACTTCTTGCCGCCATTCTTGATCAGCCAGGGAATGAACTCGTCGCATTGCTGCGCCGGCGTCGGCCCGGTGCAGAACAGATAGGGCGTGCACTCCTTGCCTTCGTAGAGCTGCGGATAGATGTAGAGCGTCTTGCCGCGCGATACGATCGGATCCTTGATCGCGTTGCGCATCGAGGAGGTGATGCCGCCGAGCACCATGTCGACCTTGTCGCGCTGGATCAGTTTTCGCACGTTGCCCACCGCAACCGATTCGTTCGACGCGGTGTCCTCGATATAGAGCTCGAGCGGACGGCCGAGCAGACCACCGGCGGCGTTGATCTCCTTGATCACCATCTTGGCGACGTTGGCGTCGGCGTTGCCGGCATAGGCGATCGGGCCGGTGAGGTCGGTCGCGATGCCGACCTTGATCGGGGCCTCGGCCGCATTGGCCCAGGGCGCCGGGATCACCCAGCTTCCGACACCGGTTGCGACCGCACCGGAAGCAAAGGCGAAATTGGAGAGGAAGCGACGGCGAGAGAGCTGCGTGCGATCGATCATGTGACTAAACCCCTTTTCCAGCGATGAGGCCCTGCGGGCGGAATTTGATGAAGACAATGGCAAGGACGAAGACGAGCACGTCGGCGACGACGGGCGCCATGATCCATGGCAGCGCGGCGCTGAGCGTGCCGATGACGCCGGCGCCTGCGACCGGCCCGATGAAGGAGCCGACGCCACCGACCATGACGGCGACAAAGCCCTGGATCAGGAAGCGCAGGCCGAGATCGGCGTAGAGGCTGAACACCGGCACGATCAGCGCGCCGGCAAGACCGGCGAGCGCGGAGCCGAAGGCGAAGGTGGCGCCGTACATCAGCGGCGTTGAGATGCCCGAGGCTCGCGCCAGCGATGGATTCTCCAGCGTGGCGCGCATGCGCAGGCCGAAGCTGGTGCGCGACAGCAGCAAATAGCAGCCTGCCATCACCAGCAGCGTGATCACGATGATGGTGAAGCGCCAGGCCGAGATGTGCATGGCGCCGATGTCGATGGAGCCGCCGATCGGCTCGGGGACGGTGAGATAGAAGCCGCCGATCAGGCCGCGCACGGATTCGCGGATGATGAGGCCAAGCGCGTAAGTGCCCAGCATGGCGACGATCGGCGCGGCGTAGAATCTGCGGATGATCAGCGCCTCCAGCACGAAGCCGAGCGCGCCGACCACGAAGGGCGCCGCGACCATGCCGGCCCAGATCGGCATGCCCTTGGCGTAGGCGAGATAGGTGATGTAGGCCCCGAGCAGGACGAATTCGCCCTGCGCGAAGTTGAAGATGCCCATCATGCTCGCGATGATCCCGAGCCCCAGCACGATCAGGACGATGATCGCGCCGAAGCTCAAGATCTCGAACGCCGCGACGAACGCGTTAGCCATGCTTTTGGGTTCCGTTCGCCTGCATCGGTGCTCCGCTCACATCTTCTTCCAGTCGCCGATCTGCTCGAAGGCATGCGCGGCGCGGTAGATGGTGGATTCCTCGAACATGCGGCCGACCAGCATCAGACCGACCGGCAGGCCGTCGACCATGCCGCAGGGCAGCGACATCGCGGGATGATGAGTGATGTCGAACGGCGCGGTGTTGGAGATCATCTCCAAGGCGCGGGCGACGTAATCCTCGCGGCTGGCATTGGGCTCCGGCAGCTTGGTCGCCTTCATCGGCGTGGTCGGCAGCAGCAGCAGGTCGTAATCTTTGAAGGCCTTGTCGTAGGCCGCGGTCAGGCGTCGCGAGATGTTGAGCGCCTTGCCGTAATAGCGCGGACCGAAATTGTTGTTGATGTAGGTGCCGAGCAGCAGGAACAGCTTTGTGGTCTCGGACAGCGAGTCCGCCTGACGGCGCCAGCCGCGATGGAAATCCATCAGCGTGGTGGAGTAGAGATCGGCGCGGGAGAGGCCATAACCGTCGCCATACATCATGGTCTGGGTCATGCCCTCGGTGCCGATCGGGGTCCAGATCGCCGGGCCCGCGAGGTGCATCGGGATCGAGACAGTCTCGACCGTCGCTCCCAGATCCTTGAAGCGCTTGGCGGCCTCGCGCACGCTTTCGTTCACGACGGCCTCCGCGTTCGCCTGCTCGAAGCCTTCCTTGAGAATGCCGATCTTCATGCCCTTGACGCCCTGGCCGAGCGCCTTGGTGTACTCCTCGACCTTGGGCGCCTTGATGCGCGGATCGTAGCCGTCGTCGCCGGCGAGCACTTCGAGCAGCAGCGCGTTGTCGGCAACGGTGGCCGTCATCGGGCCGGTGTGATCAACGAAGATCTCGATCGGCATGATCCCGGTATAGGGCACGAGGCCCCAGGTCGGCTTCATGCCGTAGGTGCCGCAGAACGAGGACGGCATGCGGATCGAGCCGCCCTGGTCGCCGCCGATCGCCATGTCGACCTCGCCGAGCGCGACGACGACGCCGCTGCCCGAGGACGAGCCGCCGGCCGAATAGCCCATCTTGTGCGGATTATGCACCGCGCCGACCGCGCCGGTGTGGCTGCCGCCGGACATGCAGAAGGATTCGCAATGCACCTTGCCGGCGATCTCGGCGCCGGCATCGAGCATGCGCGTGACGATGGTGGCGTCGAAATCGGGGACGTAGCCTTCCAGCGTCGCCGAGCCGTTCATCATGGGAACGCCGGCGAGCATGATGTTGTCCTTCAGGGCGACGGTCTTGCCCTTGAGCTTGCCGCTGGCGGCCCCCTTCACGGTCGACTTGCGATACCACGCGTTGCGCGGATTCTCCTCCGGCGAGGGCCGATAGCCGGGCGTGCGCGGATATTTGACCTCCGGCACTTCATCCGGCATCGCGCCGACGAGATTGTAGGCTTCGATCGAGCCCTGCATCAGGCCGCGGAACGAGGCGACGTCATCGTCGGTCAGCGAAAGGCCGCACTGATCGGCGACGGCGAGAAGTTGGGCTGGCGTGGGAAGGACAACAGTCACGGCGCTCTCCTGAAGTTTCTTGAAACGATCCCTTGAACGATCCCTCGGAACGGTCCTTGGACGCGGCCGCCCCGGTGCGACGCACGCACCCCGGCCTCGCCGAACATTCAAAACGGAAATATTTTCCTTTTCAAGTATTATTTTGCGATGAAGTGCGAGCGAATGGCCGCGCCGCGCTCAGAGCGGCTTGATCAGCTTGAAGTCGAGACCATCGGCCGCGGCGAGATGCATCGGCATCCGCGCGTGCCCGTTGCGGACGGTGACGACGCCGCGGGGGCCGCTGTAGACAATGTTGCAGCCGGCGGCGAGCATCGGCCCCAGCGCCAACGAACCGGCCTTGTTCGCGACGGCCTCGAGGAAGCGCAGGCCTTCGTAGCTGGATTGTCCGACCGAACCGATCGGGGGCGCGTTCGGTCCGAACATCGCGCGATAGCGGCTCTGGAAATCGTCGTTGGCGTGCGCGCCGGTGCCGGTGAAATAGCCCGAGGCACAATACATGTTCTCGCTGTTGTCGGCGCCGATGCCGAGCAGCACGGTATCATCCATGGCGCCGGCAAGCCGCAGCGTGGTGGCGCCCAGACCGCACTCGCCGAAGGCGCGATTGAAGGAGCTGCTGTCGGTTCCGATCAGCGAGATCAGCACGACGTCAGGCTTGGCCGCGCGGATGCGCGCCAGATGCGGCTCGTGATCGTCCTCGCCGAGGGGAACGAATTCCTCGCCGACGACGTGGCCGCCGGTCTCCTTGATGTAGTTCTTCACCGCGCGGTGCGATTGCCAGGGCCAGACGTAGTCGCTGCCGATCAGGTACCAGCGCCTGGCTTTCTTGACGTCGGCGAGCCAGTGGATCGCTGGCCGGCTCTGCCAGCGCGGCGTCTCGCCGATCGCCATCACGCCAGGCGTACGCTCGCCGCCTTCGTAGACCGGCGTATAGATATAGGGGATACGATGACGCGTGGTGACGTCGCGCAAGCCGACGCGGACCGCACTGGTGTGCAGCCCGACGATCAGATCGACCTCGTCGAACGCAATCGCCTGCTCGGCACGGTTCAGGACGTCATCGAGAGGCCCGCCGGCATCGTAGATCGAAAGCTCGATCTCGCGGCCGAGGATGCCACCACGCTTGTTGATCTCGGCGACGGCGAGCTTCGCGCTGTTGGTCGCGCAGGGTCCCCACACTCCGGGCGAACCGGTGCAGCAGATGAAGCCGCCGACACGCAGCTTGTTGGCGCCCCGCTGCCTGAAGGAGGCGTGATCGCGCGGCGACAGCGCACCATCCGCCGTTGCGGAGGACAAATTCCTGAACAGCAAAGACGGCGGTAGCGCCGGACCGCCGTGAGCCGGGAAGTTCACCGTCGCGCGCACGCCAACTCCTGTCTGACCCCAGACCTGAAAGCACATTCTTCGGGCGGCCGCGGCTTCCGCCCCTTTGTTGGGCAATGATCCTATTTTGAAAATATTGAATATTCAACAATTGAAGTGCATATAGATGCAGCATCGATTGCAAGACATTCACTCATTTGGGTCAAGACGAAGTCTTAGCCGTGGCAAAACCGTCGAAAGAAAACACCCCGATCACCGAACACCTCGCCTACCTGCTCGCGCAAGCCAACCGGGAAATCAACCGGCAGCTCGAACTGCGGTTGAGCAAGGAAGGCGTGCCGGTCGAGCAATGGCGCATCCTGAAGGTGCTGTCGGATGGCAACGGCCATTCGATGGGCGAGCTTGCGGACGCCGTGCTGCTCAACCATCCGACCCTGACCAAGATGATCGACCGCATGGTCTCGGACACGCTGGTCTACCGCGTGCAGGATCCGGGCGACCGCCGCAAGGTCCTGATGTTCATCTCCGACCGCGGCAAGGTGTTGAGCAGGAAGCTCAACTCGCTCGCGGTGGACCAGGAGGAGCACATCCTGGAGAGCTACGGCGATAAGTCGACCAGCGAATTGAAGCGGCTGCTGGAGAGTCTGATCGACAGCTCGAATTGAGTGGGCACGTCGCGAAAGTAGCCGCGTCCCCAACCCAGCAAACCGCGTCGTCCCGGCGAAAGCCGGGACCCATAACCACAGGGCGCAGCTGTTTCAAAGATTGTTGGTTGCCCTGCTTCGCACGGTATGACGACCGCGGGCCTTCGATAGATCCCGCGGTATGGGTCCCTGCGTTCGCAGGAACGACGATGTGGAGAATCCTGCGCGCCCCACACTCAGCTGTCATCGCTCGATTTAATCGGGCGATCCAGTATTCCAGAGACTGATGTGATTGAACCGAGAGGCCGCGGCGTGCTGGGTCGCCCGGTCCCGGCTTCGCCAAGGCTACGCCGAGGCCCAGAGGGGTGCTCGGCGCGCCGAAGCTTCAGCGAAGGCGGCAAGCCGGGCGACGACCGTGGAGAATGAAGCGTCGATGTCGCGCCTCACGCCTGCGTGGCTAACTAGGCATACCGCCCGTGGCAGTGCTTGTACTTCTTGCCCGAGCCGCAGGGGCAGTCCTCGTTGCGGCCGATCTTGCCCCAACTGGCAGGGTTCTTCGGATCACGTAGCGAGGCATCCGTGGCTTGCGCACCCAGCGTGACGCTGGCGAGCGCCATTTCGTCCTCGCCGGTGTTCGGGTCAAATTTGTGCGCCTCCATCGGCGGCAGGACGGGAGCTTCCTGCTCCGGCGGGACAATCTCGACGCGCATCAGCTGCGCCGTGACGGCCTCGCGCAGATGCGCGCTCATCTCCTGGAAGAGATTGAAGGCTTCGGTCTTGTATTCCTGGAGCGGATCGCGCTGGCCGTAACCGCGCAGGCCGATGACCTGGCGCAGATGGTCGAGCATGATCAGATGCTCGCGCCAGAGGTGGTCGAGCGTCTGGAGCAAAATAGTCTTCTCGACGTAACGCATCACGTCGGGACCCCATTGCGCGACCTTGGCCGCCATGTGCTCGTCGGCCCTGGTCTCGATGCGATTCAGCAGCTCCTCGTCGGCGATGCCCTCTTCCTTGGCCCATTCGTCGACCGGCAGGTCGAGATCGAGCACGCGCTTCAGTTCATCCTTCAGGCCCGCAACGTCCCACTGCTCGGCATAGGCATGCTCGGGCACGTGCTTGGCGACGAGGTCGTCGATGAAGGCGTGACGCATGTCGGTGACGGTCTCGGCGACGCTCTCGTCCTTCATCAGCTCGACGCGCTGGTCGAAGATCACCTTGCGCTGGTCGTTCTGGACGTTGTCGAACTTGAGCAGGTTCTTGCGGATGTCGAAGTTGCGCGCCTCGACCTTCTGCTGCGCCTTCTCCAGGGCCTTGTTGATCCAGGGATGGATGATGGCCTCGCCCTCTTGCAGGCCGAGACGCTGCAGCATGCTGTCGAGGCGATCCGAGCCGAAGATGCGCATCAGATCGTCTTCCAGCGACAGGAAGAACTTGGAGCGGCCGGGGTCGCCCTGACGGCCGGAACGGCCGCGCAGCTGGTTGTCGATACGGCGGGATTCATGGCGCTCGGAGCCCATGATGTAGAGGCCGCCGGGCTTCGTCACGGTCTTGGCGGGCTTGCTGCCCTTCGCCGGCTCGATCTCGACGGTCTCTTCGGCCTTCAGCACGATCTCGCGGAAGCGTTCCACGTCGGCCTTGATCTGCTCGATCTTCCTGGCCTTCTCGGCCTCGTCCTCGATGCCCGCGGTCTCCTTCGGGATGCGCATCTCGAGCGAGCCGCCGAGCTTGATGTCGGTACCGCGGCCGGCCATGTTGGTCGCGATCGTGATCGCGCCGGGCACGCCGGCTTCCGCGACGATATAGGCTTCCTGCTCGTGGAAGCGCGCATTCAGCACCGCGAACAGCTTTGCCGGTTTGCCGGCGCGGGCGGCAGCGTAAAGCTTGTCGAGCGCGTTGTCCTTGCCGAAATCGATCTGCTTGTAGCCGTTCTTCTTGAGGAATTCGGCGAGCACTTCCGACTTTTCGATCGAGGCGGTGCCGACCAGCACCGGCTGCAGCCGCGAATTGGCACGCTCGATTTCGGCGAGAATCGCGCGGTACTTTTCCTGCTGGGTGCGATAAACCTCGTCGTCCTCGTCGAGGCGGCCGATCGGCACGTTGGTCGGGATTTCCACGACTTCGAGCTTGTAGATGTCGAAGAGCTCGTCGGCTTCGGTCAGCGCCGTGCCGGTCATGCCGGCCAGCTTTTCATACATCCGGAAATAGTTCTGGAAGGTGATCGAGGCCAGAGTCTGGTTCTCCGGCTGGACCTGCACGTGCTCCTTGGCTTCCAGCGCCTGGTGCAGACCTTCGGAATAGCGGCGCCCCTGCATCATGCGCCCGGTGAACTCGTCGATGATGATGACCTCGTCATCGCGGACGATGTAGTCCTTGTCGCGCGTGAACAGCGTGTGGGCGCGCAGCGCCTGGTTGATGTGGTGCACGACGGAGACGTTCTCGACGTCGTAGAGCGACTCGCCCTTGAGCTGGCCGGCGTCGCGCAGCAGGGTCTCGATCTTCTCCATGCCGGCTTCGGTCAGCGTCACCGTGCGCTGCTTCTCGTCGACGTCGTAGTCGGTCTTGTCGAGCTTGGGCAGGAAGCCGTCGATGGTGTTGTAGAAGTCGGAGCGGTCGTCGAGCGGACCGGAGATGATCAGCGGCGTGCGTGCCTCGTCGATCAGGATGGAGTCGACCTCGTCGACGATGGCGAAGAAGTGCGGCCGCTGGACCATGTCCTCGAGCCGGTACTTCATGTTGTCGCGCAGATAGTCGAAGCCGTATTCGTTGTTGGTGCCGTAGGTGATGTCGCAGGCATAGGCGGCCTTGCGCTCGGCGTCGTCGAGACCGTGCACGATCACGCCGGTGGTCATGCCGAGGAAGCTGTAGATCTGGCCCATCCAGCCGGAGTCGCGACGGGCGAGGTAGTCGTTGACGGTGACGACGTGGACGCCCTTGCCGGCGAGCGCGTTGAGATAGACCGCCAGGGTTGCGACCAGCGTCTTGCCTTCGCCGGTCTTCATCTCGGCGATGTCGCCCTCATGCAGCACCATGCCGCCGATCAGCTGGACGTCGAAATGGCGCTGGCCGAGCGTGCGCTTGGCGGCCTCGCGCACGGTTGCGAAGGCGGGGACGAGCAGGTCGTCCAGCGTCTTGCCCTCGGCGAGCTGCTTCTTGAACTCGGCGGTGCGGGCCTTGAGCGCCTCGTCGGAGAGCTTGGAGACCTCGGCCTCCAGCGCGTTGATCGCGTTGACGCGGGACTGATATCCCTTCACCCGCCGGTCGTTGGCGGAGCCGAAAAACTTGCGGGCGAGCGCGCCGATCATGCCTGGTTCCTGTGTTCGCGATTCAACCGCGTGGGCCTAAGAAGTTGTCACCCGCCTGCCCATCAACTCACCGTGACGCCTGACGGCGCCGCTGGCCCGGACTGCGGGGGCGTCCGCCATATGGGTGGGAATTGGGCAAGCCTGGGTTCAACGGCCAAAAACGCAGCAAAATAAACGCCATCGCCATGGTCGCGACCGGGCAGAGATATGGCCCGGTCAGGGCCTTGTCAACGGCGGGCGCATTGCGGCTAATTCATCATTTTGACAGACTTTTCGCGTTGCCAAGGCCCCCTGAATTGGGCGAGTGTCCGCCCCGCTCGAGCAGCCCCCTGCTTCAACATAAGGATTTTCCATGACCACCTCGTTCCCGGCAACCACCGGCCAGCGTTTCCGCCGCGCGTCCGCCCTGGCTGGCAGCCTCGCCCTGGCGCTGTCCCTGGCGTTCGCGGGCCCGCTCCGGGCCGCCGACGATCCGGTGCTGGCGAAGGTCAATGGCGCGGAAATCAAGAAGAGCGACGTCGCCATGGCCGAGGAGGAGCTCGGGGCGAGCCTCGCCCAGATGGACCCGGCGACCAAGGACGAGAACGTCCTGTCGTTCCTGATCGACATGAAAATCGTCAGCAAGGCTGCCGAAGACAAGAAGGTCGCCGACAGCGAGGAGTTCAAGAAGCGCCTGGCATTCGCCCGCAACCGGCTTCTGATGGACAGCCTGCTCGCGGGCGAGGGCAAGGCCGCCACCACCCCAGACGCCATGAAGAAGGTCTATGAGGAGGCCTCCAAGCAGATCACCGGGGAGCAGGAGGTGCGGGCGCGCCACATCCTGGTCGAGACCGAGGACGAGGCCAAGGCCGTGAAGGCCGAGCTCGACAAGGGTGCCGATTTCGCCGAGCTGGCCAAGAAGAAGTCCAAGGATCCGGGCTCGGCCGACGGCGGCGACCTCGGCTTCTTCACCAAGGAACAGATGGTGCCGGAATTCTCGACGGTCGCCTTCGCCATGGAGCCCGGCAAGATCTCCGACCCCGTGAAGTCGCAGTTCGGCTGGCACATCATCAAGGTCGAGGAAAAGCGCAACCGCAAGGCGCCGGACTTCGAGCAGGTCAAGACCCAGATCGAGAGCTACGTTACCCGCAAGGCCCAGGCCGAGTACGTGGCCAAGCTGCGCGCGGAGGCCAAGGTCGAGCGTCTGGATCAGCCGGCGGCCGACGCCAAGCCGGCGGACGCAGCCAAGCCGTCCGACAGCAAGATGGCTCCGCCTGCCAAGAAGTAAGACCGCGAAGAAGCAAGAATTCTCTGTCACTTCACGGACGCCAATAGTATCTAACGTCGCAATGGCCGGGGATTCCCCGGCCATCTGCATGTCCAGACCCACCAAGGCGCCCCCGCGATGTCCTCAACCGTCTCCCCGCTCGCTCCGAAAACCGTTCCCGACATGCCCGTGATTGCGGGTATCCGCCTTGCGACGGCCGAAGCCGGCATCCGCTACAAGAACCGCACCGACGTGCTGCTGGCGGTGATGGACAAGGGAACCGCGGTGGCCGGCGTCTTCACCAAATCGAAGTGCCCCTCCGCCCCCGTGGAATGGTGCCGCGCCAAGCTGAAGGGCGGCAAGGCACGCGCCCTCGTCGTCAATTCCGGCAACGCCAATGCCTTTACCGGCAAGACCGGCCGCGCCTCGACTGCGCTGACCGCCAAGATCGCAGCCAAGGCGGTCGGATGCAGCGAGAGCGAGATCTTCCTGGCCTCGACCGGTGTGATCGGCGAGCCGCTGGACGCGACCAAGTTCGACGGCGTGCTGGGCCGCCTCGCCGAGGCCGCCGAGCCCGGCGACTACCTCACTGCCGCCAAGGCGATCATGACCACCGACACCTTCCCGAAGGTCGCGACCGCGACCGTCAAGCTCGGCAAGGCCAAGGTCACCATCAACGGCATGGCCAAGGGCGCCGGCATGATCGCCCCCGACATGGCGACGATGCTGTCCTTCATCTTCACCGACGCGCCGATCGCGCCCGCCGCGCTGCAGGCGTTGCTCAAGGCCGGCGTCGAGGACACCTTCAACGCCGTGACGATCGATGGCGACACCTCGACCTCGGACACGCTGCTGGCCTTCGCCACCGGAACTGCCGCCGAGCACGGCGCACCGAAGATCAGCCGCGCCAGCGATCCGCGCCTGAAGGCTTTCGTCAAGGCGTTCAACCAGGTGCTCGCCAACCTCGCCGAGCAGGTGGCGCGCGACGGCGAGGGCGCGCGCAAGCTGGTCGAGATCACGGTCGAGGGCGCCAAGACCAAGGCCTCGGCACGCAAGATCGCGATGTCGATCGCGAACTCGCCGCTGGTGAAGACCGCGATCGCCGGCGAGGACGCCAATTGGGGCCGCGTGGTGATGGCGGTCGGCAAGGCCGGCGAGCCGGCCGATCGCGACAAGCTCTCGATCTCCTTCAACGGCATCCGCGTCGCCAAGAGCGGCGCACGCGATCCGTCCTATGACGAAGCCCAGGTGTCGGAAGCGATGAAGGCGCCGGAGATCGCAATTCTGGTCTCGCTCGGCCTCGGAAAGGGCCGCGACCGCGTCATGACCTGCGACCTCACCAAGGAATATGTCGCGATCAACGGCGATTACAGGTCTTAGGCCCCACGTTGTCATTCCGGGCTCGCGACGCGAGAACCCGGAATCCGGATGTTCATGCGGCGCGAGATTCCGGGTTCGATGCTGGCGCATCGCCCCGGAACACGTCCCTGGCCTCACCCCGAAATCCGCGCGTCCGCGACCGCCTTCCGGAATAATGCGTTCATCGCATCCGAGATGCCCTGCGTCGGGCTCACCTCGAAATACAGCCCCGGCGAGGCGCAGCTCTGCATCTTCTGGGCGATCTCGCTGTTGGGCGACGGGCCGAACGGCGGCTTGTTGAACGGGTCGATCCAGCTCATGTACCAGGAGTTGGTCGGCAGTTGCAGGTAGGTGGTGTAGAGCACCGCGACCTTGATCTTGCGGTTCTTCAGCGTGTCACAGAGCGCGCTGTTGATCGGCGACTGGCAGCGCGACATGCCGCTCACGTTCTTGATCGGCTTCAGGCATCCCGAATTGTTCTCGTCCGCCACCCCGTCGGAGACGAAGAACACGTACTTCAGCGGCGCGGACGACGTCCCCGCCCCGGGCGCGCTGATCAGATTGTTGAGCGCCGGAAAGACCGAGCTGAAGGGCGTATCCATGTCCTTGGTGTAGGCGTCATTGTTGCCGTAGACGCCCATCAGGTCGATGTTTGCCGCGGCCGACTTGGCGCTCGACAGGCTGGACGACAGCGCGAACGGCGCGCGCAGGCCGATGCTCGAGGACGCCGCGCCGAAATCGTAGATCGCCATGCGGAACTGGTTCGAATAGGTCTGGCTCGCGGCGGCCGTGTCCATCAGGGACTGGGTGGCACTGCGCAGCACGTCGATCCGCGTGGTCACACCGATGGACTTGGCGAGATTGTAGTAATTGTTGGGGTCGTTGTAGTCGTGGCAGGCGAAAGCGCATTTGTCGGACGTGTTGCTGACCATCTTGCTGACGTCAGCGGGCGTCGCCGCCACGCCCATCGACGGTGAATTGTCCAGCAGCAGGTAGAAGTCGACATAGAGCGGCATGCTCGCCGTTGCCGTCGACGTGCCGCTGGCCGCCAGCGCGGTCTTGCCGATCACGCCGAGGAACATGGACTTGATGCTGCCGGTGAACGCGACGGTCGAGGTGACCGTCGAGCCGTTCTTGACCACGGCCGGCGTGACGCTGTCGAGCGTATAGCCGGTCAGGTTGGCGACGTTGGCATTGAAGATGTTCCTTGCGTCGGCGACACCGGCCGGGATCGCACCGTCCGAGGTCATCGTGCCCGCAGCCGCAAAGGCCGGTGAAGCCTTGGCGATCGCACCGACACTGGCCGCGTCGGCCGCGGCCTGCAGCTTCGACCGCATCTGCGTTGCGCGGGAGTAATCGACCGCGCAACCGATCACCGTGATCACGGGGACGCAGGCGAGTGCGAAAATCACCGCAATATTGCCGCGCCGGTCGGTTGCGAACCGGCGAATAATGGAGCAAAGCACGGCGCGCATGGATGAAGCCCGGAATGGATTAAATATGTTCCCACTCTAGGAACCCTTGATTAAATATGACTTATGGGGCCGCTGGAATCGTAGCCCCTTCAGCACGATTAACGAATCCTTGCGAACGACCCCAGCGAGCGACATTCCGAACATGGCCGACCTCAAACTGACACTGGTGGTGGCCTGCGCGCTGGTCGACGCCGACAAGCGCGTCCTGATCGCGCAGCGCCCCGAGGGCAAGGCGCTGGCCGGCCTCTGGGAGTTTCCCGGCGGCAAATGTGAACCCGGCGAGCGGCCGGAGCAGAGCCTGATCCGTGAGCTGCACGAGGAGCTCGGCATCACCGTCGCCGAGCCGTGCCTCGCGCCGCTGACCTTCGCGAGCTATGGCTATGATAGCTTCCACCTGCTCATGCCGCTCTATATCTGCCGGCGCTGGGAAGGGATTGTGACGGCGCGCGAGGGCCAGAACCTCGCCTGGGTTCGCGCCAACAAGCTGCGTGACTACCCGATGCCGCCCGCGGACATTCCGCTGATCCCGCATTTGATCGATTTGCTGATGTGACGATGCTCGTGCATCGTCATTCCGGGGCGCCCAAAGGGCGAACCCGGAATGACAGCGTGTGGATCACTCCTTCCCCGCCTTCTTCACCGCCTCGGCCAGGCTCGCCTTGGCCGATCCCGGCTTCAGCGGCTGCTGCTGGCTGACATGCGGCGCCCAGCCTGAGAGCCAGATGATGTCGAACGTCGCGCGGATGCGGCCATCGGCATCGGCAAAGCGCTCGGTGTAGATCTCGGCCATCCGCAGCAGCGTCGCGCGCCGCGACGGCGCGCGCCGCCGCTCGATCAGCACATTGCCGGCGCCCATGCGGCGGAGATCCTGCATCAAGGCGAACGCGTTGGCGTAACGCACCACGACGCGATCGACGTCGGTCACGGGCAACGCAAAGCCGGCCCGTTGCAACAACGCGCCGATGTCGCGCAAATCCGCGAACGGCGCGACGCGTGGCGAGACACCGCCCTCGCATTCGGCCTCCGCCGCGGCAAAGGCCTGCCGCAGCTCGGTCAGGCTGTCGCCGCCGATCATCGCGGCCAGCAGCAGCCCATCCGGCTTCAGCGCGCGACGCACCTGCGCCAGCACGCCCGGCAGGTCGTTGACGAATTGCAGCGCGAGCGCCGAGACGACGAGGTCGAGGCTTTCGGGTGCAAAGGGCAATTTCTCCGCACCCGTCGCATCGAGCGCGATGTGCTCAATGGCAGGAAGCCGCGTGCGCAGCACCGCGAGCCCTTCGCCGGGCGTCCAAAGATCGGCCGCCGCGTGAAACTCGCGCATCACCGCAGCCAGCCGGTCGGATATGTCCTCGGCGACGCGATCGAGCAGAAAGGTGACCTCGCCCTGCGCCCGCGCACGCTGCTGCCGTGCGTTCAGCAAGGCGCGATCAAACAGGGCGGGAGGATTTGGGGGGGTCTGAGCCATGCCGCTGGTTACGCTTATGACGGCCACTCTGGCAACCCAGGCAGCAGCGAGGCAGGTGGTACGGTTAGGCGCATGATCGTATAGTCGGGCATCACCGAGGCTCCGGCAGTGCTTAACATTCACCTCCGAGACATCAGCGCCGACGTTGTTGAAGCCTGGAGGGCGGCGTTTGCTGACGTGGCCGCGGTCGAGGTTTCGCTCGGCGACATTTTCGCGCGGGAGTCCGACGCGATCCTGAGCCCCGCGAACAGCTTTGGACACATGGATGGCGGGATCGACCTGCTCTATTCGCGATACTTTGGCTGGGATCTCCAAACCAATCTGCAAGCCGTATTGGCGGAGCATCATTATGGAGAACTCCCGGTCGGCCAAGCGATCGTGCTTGCTACGGGCCACGAGCGCTTTCCGTTTCTCGTGAGTGCGCCCACGATGCGCGTCCCAGCGCGCATCGACCAGACAGTGAACGTTTACCTCGCGTTCCGGGCAGCGCTGATCGCTGTCGTCAGGCACAATGCCGGTGCTAACGAGGCGATCCGCTCTCTCCTCGTCCCGGGTCTGGGGACAGGAATAGGTGCGATGCCGCCTACGCGGGCCGCTCGCCAGATGCGGCTTGCCTATGATTCGATCCTCGCGCCGGCCCTGGATCCGCGGAGCGCCCGCACCATCCTGAGAGAGCACCACGAACTACTCTCCTGATGCCCCTTCCGGGCAGAGCCGCTTGAGCCCTCGCAAATGGAACGCTAGCCTTTTCCTATGGAAGCCGACGCCGCCCCCACCCGTTCCATTGCCTCACCGCTGCGTGCCGCGTGGACGGCCGGCCGCCATGTGCTGACGCGCGCGGCACGGCTCGCGCTCGACATCGCGCTGCCGACGCAGTGCGTGTCCTGCCGCGAGCCGGTCGATGGCGAGGGTGTTTGCGCTTCGTGCTGGGCGCGGCTGTCGTTCATCGAACGGCCCTATTGCCCGCGGCTCGGCATTCCCTTCGTCTATGATCCCGGCCCCGACATGCTGTCGATGGAGGCGATCGCGAACCCGCCCGCCTACCAGCGGGCCCGCGCGGCAGTACGCTATGACGACGTCGCGCGCACGCTGGTGCATGCGCTGAAATACCAGGATCGCACCGATCTGGCGCCGGCCATGGGCCGCTGGATGGCGCGGGCGGGCGGCGAGCTGCTGGCCGGGGCCGACATGCTGGTGCCGGTGCCGCTGCACTGGCGGCGGGCCTGGCGGCGCCGCTACAACCAATCCGGGGCGCTGGCGCAGATCATCGGTCGACAGAGCGGGGTCCAGACGAAGGCCGAGGTGCTGCGCCGGGTGCGCGCCACCGAGCAGCAGATCGGCCTGTCGCGGTCCCAGCGCGGGACCAATGTGCAGGGCGCGTTTCAGGTATCCCCGGACCGCCAGGCTGAAGTCCAGGGCCGCCGCATTGTCCTGATCGACGACGTCCTGACCTCGGGCGCGACCCTGGACGCCTGCGCGCGGGCCCTGCTGCGTGCCAAGGCCGCCCAGGTCGACGTGCTGGTGTTCGCCCGGGTTGTGGAGGTCAAGTAAAGTCCCATATAATTCAATGAATTCATGACAAGAGAGCGCCAGACGAGATGACTGCTGCTGTCGAGATCTACACCAGGCCGGGCTGCGGCTATTGTTCCGCCGCGAGGTCACTGCTGACCCGCAAGAAGGCGGCTTTCACGGAATTCGACGTCGCCAAGAACCCGTCCTGGCGGGCCGAGATGTACGACCGCGCCGGCGAGGGCGCGACCTTTCCGCAGATCTGGATCGGCGGAACTCATATCGGCGGCTGCGACGACCTCTACGCACTCGATCGGGAAGGCAAGCTCGACGGCATGCTCGAGAGCGTGAAGGCGGTGTCATGAGCGAGAATCGGACGTTTACCGCCGCGATGGTGCAGATGCGGACCGGGCTGATGCCGGGGCCGAGCCTCGAACAGGCCACCAAGCTGATCCGGCAGGCTGCGGCCAATGGCGCCGACTACGTGCAGACCCCCGAAGTCAGCAACATGATGCAGCTGAACCGCAAGGCGCTGTTCGAGCATCTGCAGAGCGAGGAGGACGACACCTCGCTGAAGGCCTACCGCGCGCTCGCGGCAGAGCTGAAGATTCACCTCCATGTCGGTTCGCTGGCGCTACGCTATTCGCCGGAGAAGGCCGTCAACCGCTCGTTCCTGATCGGGCCCGAGGGCAATGTGCTCGCGAGCTACGACAAGATCCACATGTTCGACATCGAGCTGCCGGACGGCGAGAGCTACCGCGAATCCGCCAATTACCAGCCGGGCGAGACTGCCGTGATCTCCGACCTGCCCTGGGGCCGCGTGGGCTTGACGATCTGCTACGATGTGCGCTTCCCCGCGCTCTACCGTGCCCTCGCCGAGAGCGGCGCGTATTTCATCACCGTGCCCTCGGCCTTCACCCGCAAGACCGGCGAAGCGCATTGGCACGTGCTGCTGCGTGCGCGCGCGATCGAGACCGGCTGCTTCATCTTCGCCGCAGCCCAGGCAGGCTTGCACGAGAACAAGCGCGAGACCTACGGCCATTCGCTGATCATCGACCCCTGGGGCGAGATCCTCGCCGAGGGCGACGTCGAGCCCGGCATCATCATGGCCAAGATCGATCCGGCCAGGGCCGACACCGCGCGCCGCGCGATCCCCTCGCTCCAGCACGGCCGCCGCTTTGGCGTATCCGACCCCAAGGCGGGGCCGGATCATCTGCACCTTGTGCGAGGATCGGCATGATCCGCTACGCGCTTCGCTGCGACGGTGACCACGATTTCGAAAGCTGGTTCCAGAGCTCGTCGGCCTATGATCAGCAGGTCAAGCGCAAGCTCGTGACCTGCCCGATCTGCGGCTCGGCCAAGGTCGACAAGGCGATCATGGCGCCGCGCATCGTCGGCAAGAAGGGCCGCGGCCGCGCGACGCCGCCGCCGGAGCCTGCGGCTGCGACCACGCCCGAAGCCGCACCGTCAGGCCCGACGTCGCTACTGATGGCGCAGGAGAAAGAGCTGCGCATGAAGTTGAAAGAACTGCGCGATCACATCGTGAAGAACGCCGACAATGTCGGCGAGCGTTTTGCGAACGAAGCCCGCGCGATGCATTACGGCGACAAGGAGCATCGTCCGATCTACGGCGAGGCCTCGCCGGAAGAAGCGAAGTCCCTGATCGACGAGGGCATCGAGGTTTCGCCGCTGCCGACTCTGCCGGAAGACCGGAATTAGACTCCCACCAGTAGCGCCACGCCGGCCACGATCAGCAAGATGCCGAAAATCTCCCGCGGCGCGATCGGCTGCTTGAATGAATAATACGCCACGCCTTGCGCGAACAGCACCTCGATCAAAGCGAGCGTGCGGACATTCGCCGCTGCGGTCAGCGCGAAGGCCAGGAACCAGAATTGCGAGGCGAAGGCGCCCGTAAAGCCCGCCAGCATCGATGGCCTCCACAGGCCGAGAATTCCCCGCAACACGTCCGGCGCACGCCAGAGCAGATAGATCGTCAGCACCAGCGTCTGCACAAACAGGCCGAGCACCAGCGTGAACGATGCTGAGGTTACGAACGATACGCCGGGCACATTGATGATGGCGCCGCGGAAACCGACCGCGGAGAGCGCGAAAGCCGCAGCCGCAACGAGGCCGGTGATGGTCGGCCTCAATTCCGCGAAACTCTTCTCGCCGCCGGGCCGCAGCGCGGTGATGACGACGCCGACAGTCGCGATCACGATCGCCAGCACCTTCAGCCAGGTCAGGTGATCGCCGAGGAAGACGAAGCCGAAGATCGCGGTCTGGATCGCCTCGGTCTTGAGGTATGCCGTCGTCACCACGAAGGAGCGGTCGTTCATCGCCAGCAGCATCAGGCCCGTCGCGACGATCTGGCTGAGCGCTCCGAGCAACAGCCACGGCCAGAACACGGTCGGCGGCATGCCGAGATGATCGCCGGTCGCGATCAGAACCACACCTAAGAACAGCACCGAGAACGGGAAGCCGAACAGGAAGCGGATATTGGTCGCGCCCCAGGTCCCCAGCGGCTTCGTCAGCGACCGCTGCATCGCATTGCGCGCGACCTGCCCGAGCGCGGCAATGACGGTAAAGGGAATCCAGAGGCTGGCGATGGTGAGCATCGGGGTGGGTGAACAGGCGTTAGCGGGAAATCAATGCGGCCAACCTGCAAGTTGAGGCCAGCGCGGTCAACCGCGGGGATGTCATGGGAGCGATGCCCGCGTCACAATCTCCGCCGTCGTCCCAGAGACACGAATTCGCGCCTCGCTCACAGCGCCCTCACACCATCGCTTCGGCCACCACCATGTAGTTCACGTCCATGTCCGACGAGAGCGTCCATTTGTCGGCGAAGGGGCTGTAGACCACGCCGGTCTGCTCGGTGATGACGAGGCGGTTGTCGAGCAGATATTTCGTCAGCTCGTCGGGGGTGACGAACTTGTTCCACTCATGGGTGCCGCGCGGCAGCCAGCGCAGGACGTATTCGGCGCCGACGATGGCGAGCGCAAAGCTCTTCCAGTTGCGGTTCAGCGTCGAGACCACCATGAGGCCGTTCGGCTTCAGCATCGCCGCGCAGCGCTTCAGGAAGATTCCGACGTCGACGACGTGCTCGACCACTTCCATCGCCAGCACGATGTCGAAGCGCTCGCGCGGGTCGATCTCCTCCACCGTGGTGCAGCGGTAATCGATCGCAAGATGGCCCTTGTCGGCATGCAGCTTCGCCGCGGCGATGTTGCTCGCCGACGGATCGACGCCGATGACCTGCGCCCCGAGGCGCGACAGCGGCTCACACAACAGGCCGGCGCCGCAGCCGATGTCGAGGACGCGCAGGCCGCCGAGGCAGTTGAGGCTGCGCAAATTGCGCTCGAACTTGCGGCAGGCGGCGTCGCGGATATAACCCAGCCGCAGCGGATTGATCCGGTGTAGCGGCGCCATCTTGCCGTTGGGATCCCACCACTCCGCCGAGAGTTTTGAGAATTTCGCGATCTCGGCGGCGTCGACGGTCGAGCCCGGCTGGGCAGTGGCGGAAGTATTTTGCTGCATGCTCATGGTGACGCGGTCCTACCGCGTGGTGATCGAACTACGGAAGGCGAGCGGCGAGGCGATCGTCCGGATGGTCTCGCGGCCTTCGCCGACCCCGTTGATGGTCACGTCGCCGTAGTTGAGAATACGTCCAAGAATCGTCTGGTTGACGTCGACACTCTCGACCTTGTCCAGCGCCATCTCGAAGGTGCGGCGCTTGATGAAGCCGGTCTTGTGCACAATCCTGAGATTGGTGACGTCGGTCTCGGTGGTGAAGCGGTGGAACCAGCCCTTCACGGTCCAATAGAGGGCGGCGAGAGCCACCAGCGCGGCGGCGACGAGACACAGCAGCACGAGCCCTTCGACCGTGGTCTGCCGCGACAGCACGAACAGGCCCAAGGCCACGATCCAGGCCAGGATCGCCGGAAAATAGAAGATCCAATGCGCATTGGTCGAATACAGCACCCGCTCGCCGGGCTGCAGAATCTCGTCGATGTAACGCGCCATGACCTCGGTTAACCCATTGCCCGCACCCGGCCCCGCAGGAACCCGCTTGCCCCCGGCCCCGCCGCTATGTATACGCGCGGTCGGTGTCCGCAGGCACCTGTCCGGTGCGGGTCACCATACTGATCCCTTTGAAGGAATGCACGCGTCGTCATGAGCCGCCTCGTGATGAAATTCGGCGGCACATCCGTCGCCAACATCGAACGTATCCGCAACGTCGCACGCCATGTGAAGCGTGAGGTCGATGCCGGCCACGAAGTGGCCGTGGTCGTCTCGGCGATGTCCGGCAAGACCAACGAGCTGGTGGCCTGGTGCACCGAGGCCTCGCCGATGCATGACGCGCGCGAATACGACGCCGTCGTGGCCTCCGGCGAGCAGGTCACCTCCGGCCTGCTTGCCATCGCGCTCCAGGGCATGGGCATCCAGGCCCGCTCCTGGCAGGGTTGGCAGATCCCGATCAAGACCAGCGACGCCCATGCCTCGGCCCGGATCGAGGACATCGACGGCAGCGAGATCATCAAGCGCTTTCGGGAGCGCAAGGAGGTCGCGGTCATCGCCGGCTTCCAGGGCATTGAGCCCAAGACCAACCGCATCACCACGCTGGGCCGCGGCGGCTCCGACACTTCGGCTGTGGCCGTTGCCGCAGCCGTCAAGGCCGACCGCTGCGATATCTATACCGACGTGGACGGCGTCTACACCACCGACCCGCGAATCGTGCCGAAGGCCAAGAGGCTCGACAAGATCGCGTTCGAAGACATGCTGGAACTGGCCTCGCAGGGCGCGAAGGTGCTCCAGGTCCGCTCGGTGGAACTCGGCATGGTCCACAACATGCCGATCTTCGTCCGCTCGAGCTTCGACAAGCCCGAGGATATCGACCCGCATGCCAACCAGCCGCCCGGCACGCTGATCTGCAGCGAGGAGGAGATCATGGAAAGCCACGTCGTCACCGGTATCGCCTTCTCCAAGGACGAGGCCCAGATCTCGGTGCGCCAGATCGAGGACAAGCCGGGTGTTGCGGCCTCGATCTTCGGCCCGCTGGCGGATGCCAACATCAACGTCGACATGATCGTGCAGAACGTGTCCGAGGACGGCAAGACCACCGATCTCACCTTCACGGTGCCGGCGGCCGACTATACCCGCGCCAGGGACACGATTACCGCCGCCAAGGGCCAGATCGGTTATGCGCGGCTCGATACCGCCACCGACGTCGCCAAGATCTCGGTGATCGGCAGCGGCATGCGCAGCCATGCCGGCGTCGCGGCCCAGGCGTTCTCGGCCCTTGCGGGGCGGAATATCAACATCCGGGCCATTACAACCTCCGAGATCAAATTCTCGGTGTTGATCGACACCGCCTATACCGAGCTCGCGGTGCGTACGCTGCACACGCTCTACGGCCTCGATCAGGCCTGAAGCGCGCCTCTCGTCGCGCTTCAGATTGTTGTTTGAGCGTGGTCTTACCGGAAAACCGCTTTGCACTTCTCCGGGCCACGCTTAGGCTAATTTTCTCTTAGCGGTCGCAGCAAACGCCGAGGTGTCCACACATTCGCGTTTGGCAGGCGTTTTGCTTGGCAAAACAAGCCTCAATTCGCTATACGGCGAACAGGGTGGGCTGCCGCAGACTGTGTCCCAGTTCGGGCGGCGCTGATTCGGTGCAGGCGCCAAAATCTCGCGAGGATTTTGGGTTTGCGCCTGCGCCGGACAAACAAATTGGTTGTTTTTCTGGAATTTTAGGCCAGCCGCCGGCCGATACCGCCGGGCCCGGCAGACGGAGGAGATTGACGGTTCATGCGGAGCGCGTCGGGAGGTCCCCGCGTCTTGTTGAGACGGCTCCGCGAAACCATGGCGGAGCAGGTCTCGGCCCAGGAGCGGCTGGACAAGATCGTGGTGCTGATCGCCGCCAACATGGTGGCCGAGGTGTGCTCGGTCTACGTGCTGCGCATCGACAACACGCTGGAGCTCTACGCCACCGAAGGTCTCAACCGCGAGGCGGTACACCACACCGTGCTGAGTGCCCATGAAGGCCTGGTCGGCCTCGTCGCCAGTGAGGCGACGCCGCTCAATTTGAGCGATGCGCAGAGCCACCCGGCCTTCTCGTTCCGCCCCGAGACCGGCGAGGAAATCTACCACTCCTTCCTTGGCGTGCCGATCCTGCGCGCCGGCAACACGCTCGGCGTGCTGGTGGTGCAGAACCGCGCCAAGCGCAACTATGTCGAGGAAGAGCTCGAGGCGCTGCAGACCACCGCGATGGTGCTGGCGGAGCTGATCGCCTCGGGCGAACTGTCGGCGCTGGCCCAGCCGGGCCAGGAGCCGGCCGCGCGCCATTCGGCGCAGAAGGTCGGCGCCATCCTGTCGGAGGGCATCGCGCTCGGCCATGTCGTGCTGCACGAGCCGCGCGTCGTCATCAAGGACTACATCGCCGAGGACCTGCCGAAGGAGATCAAGCGGCTCGACACCGCGCTCGCCAAGCTGCGGGCCGATCTCGACCGCATGCTGGAGCGCGGCGACGTCGCCGAGGGCGGCGAGCATCGCGAGGTGCTGGAAGCCTATCGCATGTTCGCCAACGACCAGGGCTGGTCGCACAAGCTGCACGAGGCGGTCGCCACCGGACTCACCGCCGAAGCCGCAGTCGAGCGCGTGCAGTCCGACACCCGTGCACGCATGCTGCGCTCGACCGACCCCTATTTGCGCGACCGCCTGCACGATCTGGAGGATCTCGGCTATCGCCTGATGCGGCAGCTGGTCGGCCAAGACCACGCGCCCTCGCGCGAGCAACTGCCCGACAACGCCATCGTCATCGCGCGCGCGATGGGCCCGGCGGCGCTGCTCGACTACGACCGCAAGCGCCTGCGCGGCATCGTGCTGGAGGAAGGCACCGCCAACTCGCACGTGTCGATCGTGGCCCGCGCGCTCGGCATTCCCGCGGTGGGCGAGGTACCGAACGCGCCCGGCATCGCCGATCCCGGCGACGCCATCATCGTCGACGGCACCTCCGGCTCGATCTATGTGCGCCCCTCCCAGGAAGTCGAGGCGGCGTTCGCCGAGCGCGTGCGCTTCCGCGCCCGCCGTCAGGCGCAATACCTGGCGCTGCGCGACCGGCCCTGCGTCACCAGGGACGGGCAGAAGGTCGAGTTGATGATCAACGCAGGGCTCGCCATCGACCTGCCGCATATCGAGGACACCGGCAGCGCCGGCATCGGCCTGTTCCGCACCGAGCTGCAATTCATGGTGGGCCAGAGCCTGCCGCGCACCAGCGACCAGCTTGCGCTCTATCGCACCGTGCTGGATGCCGCCGGTCCCAAGCCCGTCACCTTCCGCACCCTCGACATCGGCGGCGACAAGGCTCTGCCCTATATGGAAGCGGTGATCGAGGAAAATCCCGCGCTGGGCTGGCGCGCGATCCGGCTCGGGCTGGATCGCCCCGGCCTGTTGCGCGGCCAGATCCGCGCGCTGCTGCGCGCCGGCGGCGGCCGCGCGCTGCGCATCATGTTCCCGATGATTTCGGAGGTCGCCGAATTCGATTCGGCCAAGGCGCTGGTCGAGCGCGAGCTCACATACTTGCGCCAGCACGGCCACACGCTGCCGGAACGCATCGACATCGGCACTATGGTCGAGGTCCCCGCGCTGCTCTATCAGCTCGACGAGCTGCTGCGGAAGGTCGACTTCATCTCGGTCGGCTCCAACGATCTGTTCCAGTTCCTGTTCGCGGTCGATCGCGGCAATGCGAAAGTCTCCGAACGGTTCGACACCATGTCGGCGCCGATCCTGCGCGCGCTACGCGACATCGCGCGCAAGTCCCATGCGGCGAAGAAGTCCCTCTCACTCTGCGGCGAGATGGCGTCCAAGCCGCTCGGCGCGCTCGCTTTGATCGCGCTGGGCTATCGCTCGCTGTCGTTGTCGGCAACCGCGCTCGGCCCGGTCAAGGCGATGGTGATCGATCTCGATGCCAAGAAGGCCGAGGCCATGCTCGGCCCGCTCCTGGACGCGCCGGCGGGCAGCGTCTCGATCCGGCAGAAACTGACGGAATTTGCCGAGGCCGAAGGCCTGGCGTTGTAGCGGGCCTGTCCCGCTCCCTGTCGCCTCGCCTCCTTCCGCCATTTGAGACTGAACCGATGTCGTCACTCCCCGAAGCCAAACTGGACGTCCTGCTCGCCCATCATGCCTCGCTCGAGGCCGAATCGCTGGGGCAGCTCGCCTCCGAACGCTACGTGCAGATCACGCGCGAGCTCGCCGAGATCGCGCCGCTGATCGAAGCGGTGAAGGCTTACCGGGCTGCCGTCAAAGAACTCGCCGACACCGAGGCGCTGATCGCCGATCCCGCGACCGATGCCGAGATGCGCGGCATGGCGGAAGCCGAACGCAACGAACTCGCGCCGAAAATCGAGGAGCTGGTCCAGAAGATCCGCGTTGCGCTGCTGCCCAAGGACGCCATGGACGATCGCAACGTGGTGCTGGAAATCCGCGCCGGCACCGGCGGCGACGAAGCCTCGCTGTTTGCCGGAGACCTGTTCCGGATGTACGAGCGCTTCGCTGCGTTGCAGGGCTGGAAGGTCGAGGTGATCTCGGCCAGCGAAGGCACCGTCGGCGGCTACAAGGAAATCATCGCGGAGGTGCAGGGCCGCGGCGCGTTCTCCAAGCTGAAGTTCGAGTCCGGCGTGCACCGCGTCCAGCGCGTGCCCGACACCGAGACGCAGGGGCGCATCCACACCTCTGCGGCGACCGTCGCCGTGCTGCCAGAGGTCGAGGATGTCGACGTCGACATCAAGAACGACGACCTCCGCATCGAGACCATGCGCGCGCAAGGAGCCGGCGGCCAGCACGTCAACAAGACCGAATCGGCGATCCGCATCACCCACATCCCGACCGGCATCGTCGTGATGATGCAGGACAGCCGCTCGCAGCACAAGAACCGTGCCTCCGCCATGAACATCCTGCGCTCGCGCATCTACGACGCCGAGCGCCAGCGCGTCGACGCCGCGCGCTCGGCCGAGCGCAAGGAGAAGGTCGGCTCCGGCGACCGCTCCGAGCGCATCCGCACCTATAATTTTCCGCAAGGGCGCGTCACCGACCATCGCATCAATCTGACGCTCTACAAGCTGCCGCAAGTGATCGCGGGCGAAGCGCTGGGCGAGCTGACCGACGCGCTGACCACCGAGCACCAGGCCGCGCAACTCGCGGCGCAGGGCGCGGCCGCGTGAGCAACCACTTCGCCGGACGATCGATCGAGAGCGCGCGGCGCGCGCTGGCTGCACAACTGAAGGCGGCGCAGCTCGACGAGGCCGAGATTGACGCGCGCATCCTGCTCGGTGCTGTGCTCGGCCTCGACCTTACTGGCCTGATCGCGCAGGCTGCGCGCCCTCTCACCACCGCCGAAGCGTCTCGGCTGGTGCAGCATGCCGAGCGCCGCATGGCCGGCGAGCCGGTGGCGCGCATCCTCGGTACACGCGAGTTCTGGGGCCTGCCGTTCCGCCTGTCAGAGGCGACGCTGGTGCCGCGTCCCGATACCGAGACCGTGGTCGAGCTTGCGCTCGAAATCCTTCGCGAACGGCAGATATCTCAGCCGCCCCGGATCGCCGACATCGGCACCGGATCCGGCGCGATCCTGCTCGCGCTGCTGCATGAGATCCCCGACGCCTTCGGGGTCGGTACCGACCTCAGTCTGACCGCGCTCGTCACCGCCAGGGACAATGCCACGGCTCTCGGCCTCGCCGGACGCGCCGGCTTCGTCGCCTGCTCCTATGCATCGGCGCTCAGCGGCCCGTTCGACCTCATCGTGTCAAATCCGCCCTATATCCCCTCGGCCGAAATTCCGACATTGAGCATCGAGGTGCGCGAGCACGATCCGCATCTGGCGCTCGACGGAGGCAATGACGGCTATGACGCCTACCGCGCGCTGATTCCGCAGGCGAGCGAGCGTCTCGCCCCCGGCGGAGCGCTGATCGTCGAGGCCGGCCAGGGTCAGGCGAGAAATATTGAAACCCTCATGGCGGGCGCGGAGTTGACCGTGGACAGGCCACCCAAGGCCGACCTGTCGGGCATTCCGCGGGCCGTTTCGGCCCGAAAAATGCCCCCATAAAAGCCGGATTGGCCTGTAAAAAGCTCTTGGAATATCCCTTGGGAACGACTACGTTCCAGTCAACACATCGGTGCCGGCCCCGTAGACTTACGGGCGAAAGCCGGGCTCTCGGGCGAGAGCTTTACTGATAAAGGTTCCAAGCCGCAGGTCCCGTGAAGCGCGATAGCCAGTGGAGCTGCGCTGCTCTCCGACCGCAAAGTGAACGAAAGCCTGATATTGCGCTTGAAGACTTACGCAACACCGCTGGGCTTGTTTCGGCAAGCAAAATGAATGGGTTCGCTGGCGATCAGTGCTGGCGGGTGGGGAACGCGTCCTTGTTGAACGCGACGGTCGACGAACATCGGCAGGGTGGGATCCACTCTTGCGCGCGGCGCGCGCGAGCAACGTGAGCTGCTGTCATCGGGCACTCCTGGCAATCTGTAATGCGTGCAACGTTTAGGGCTGGAATTAAAGGCAGGACATGAGAAACGGTCAGAACAAGCAGCGGATGCGCAACCGCAACAATAATAACAATAACAACAATAACCGGCGCAGCCAGAACCCGATGACCCGGGTCTACGAGTCCAACGGACCCGACATCAAGATCCGCGGCACCGCCTCGCACATCGCTGAAAAGTATCTCCAGCTCGCGCGCGATGCGCGCTCCTCCGGCGACCCCGTCGCGGCCGAGAACTACTACCAGCATGCCGAGCATTATTTCCGCCTGATCGCGGCGGCCCAGGAGCAGTTCCGCCAGAACCAGCAGCCGCGCGGTGACGAGCCGACCAGCAGCCATAGCGACGACGGCGAAGACGACGGCGAAAATTTCTCGAATTTCGGCCAGGAGCCGGGCTTCGTCCCGCAACCGCCGCAGCAGTCTTTCGTGCGCGACCGCGACGGCCAGCGCGATCATCATCAGCGCGACCAGCAACGCGACAACCAGCAGCCCTATCAGCGTGACAACCAGCAGCCGCGCGAGCGCCGCGAACGTGATCATCGTCCGCAGCCGCAATACCAGCCGCAGCCGCTACCCGCTAACCAACCGCAGCCCGTCATCGCCGATGCCGGCGGCGTCGATCGCCTGCCTTCCTTCATCACCGGCGCGCAGCCGCAGGTGAATGTCGGCGCGAACGGCGGCCAGGCCGGCTTCGAAGGCGGCGGCGGCGAACGCTTTCCGCGCCGGCGGCGCCGGCCGCATGGTCCGCGCCCCGAGCGCGAGGCGGCTCCAGCCGCCTCGAGCGACGATCTCGCGCCCGGCGAGTAGGCTTCTTCCGATCTGAAATCGTCCCGGCTCCGCCGGGACGATTTTTTTGTGCGTCGGCTGAAGCGGTGAGCGCTCCGGGCACGGATCACCTCTCCCGAGGGAGAGGTGAAGCTAGCTGCGCGTCGCCGTCGAGGACGGCACCAGCACCGGCTTCGCAAGCGACGGAATGAGCCGCGCCCGCTGCTTGGCGGGGATCGCGCGGTAAACCTGCTTGGTCGCCTCCACGATATGGACGCCGGCAAAGGGCAGCGACAGCGCCGCGCCGGCGCGCTCCCACATCTGCGCCGATCTCAGCACCCAACCGCCGGCATAGGGCGGCATGAACAGCGCTTCGCCCCAGGCTGTCGGCGTGAACCAGGTCTGGCGCAACAGATCGGTGATCTGCGAACGCGAATACGGCCGGCCGTGACCGAACGGCGTGCTGTCGGTGCGGGTCCACACCCCACGCCGGTTCGGGATCACCGCGATCACGCGCCCGGACGGCGACAGCACCCGCCACACCTCGCGCAGCAGCGCGGCCGGATCGTCCGACATCTCCAGCGCGTGGACCAGCAGGATGCGGTCGACCGCGGCGTCGGGAAGCGGCAGCGAGAATTCGTCGACCAGCGAAGCCAGCGCCGGCCGTCCCGTCGGCCATTTCAGGACGCCCTGGGCCGCCGGCATGAAGGCGATGCAGCGCTCGGCATCTTCCCGGAACAACCCCAGATAGGGCGTGGGATAGCCAAGGCCGAGCACGCGCTGGCCCTGCGCGCCCGGCCAGCGCTCCCGGATGCCGCGATTGATCATTTGTCGCGCCACAATCCCGAGGCGGCGGGAATAGAACTCGCGGAGGTCGACGACGTCGATGGTCATGACCGCAATGTAACATGCGCAAGGCCGGCGCCGCGCGCGGAATATTGCATTGCCTGCGCAACGTTAACGCCATATTTGTCTGGCGGGCTGAGCGCGATGGAGATGACATGGCCGCCGAAATTCGTACTTTCACCTGTTTAAACGACAATTTCGGTTATCTGATCCACGATGTGGAAACCAAGGCGACGGCGTCGATCGATGCGCCGGAGGCCGGCCCCATCCTGAAGGCGCTGGACCGCGAAGGCTGGCAGCTCACCGACATCCTGATCACCCATCATCACGGCGATCATGTCGGCGGCGTTGCCGAGCTCAAGGGCAAATACAATTGCCGCGTCGTCGCGCCGCACGACAAGACCACGGCGATCGCGGACGTCGATCTGCGCGTCGCCAATGCCGACGTGGTCAAGATCGGCAATCTGCTGGCGCGCGTGATCGAGACGCCCGGCCACACGCTCGACCACATCTCCTACGTGTTCGACACGGAGAAGACGGTCTTCGCCGCCGACACGCTGTTCTCGATCGGCTGCGGCCGCGTGTTCGAGGGCACCTACCCGATGATGTGGGATTCGCTTCTGAAGCTGCGTGCCCTGCCCGACGACTTCAAGCTCTATTGCGGACACGAATACACGGCCTCCAACGTCAAGTTCGCGCTCACCGTCGATCCCGACAATGCGGCGCTGCAGGCGCGCGCGGCGGAGGTGGCGAAACTCCGGGCCGAGAACAAACCGACCATTCCGACATTGCTTGGCGAGGAGAAGCGGGCCAACGTGTTCCTGCGCGCTGACGAACCGTCGGTCGCAGCCAAGCTGCACATGAAGGGCGCGGATGCCGCCGCGGTGTTCGGCGAGCTGCGCGAGCGCAAGAACAAATCTTGAAGCACCAGTCCTGAAGAGCAAGTTCTGCAGAAGAAAGTCCTGACTGGACCGATGCCGACCGCAGCCGAGATCATCGCGCGCCTCGAGCTCCGCCCGCATCCCGAAGGCGGGCATTACCGCGAGACGTTCCGCGACCAGGCGATCGACGCCAACGGCCGCTCGCGTTCGACCTCGATCTATTTCCTGCTCGCGAGCGGCGAGCGTTCGCACTGGCATCGCGTCGACGCGGTCGAGACCTGGCATTATTACGCCGGCAGTCCGCTGACGCTGCGCATCGCCCATGACGGTTGCTCGCAGCATGAGGTGCAGCTCGGTACGGACCTCGCGAGTGGAGAGCGCCCGCAGGCGATCGTGCCGGCGAATGCCTGGCAGATGGCGGAGACGACGGGCGAATGGACCCTGGTCGGCTGCACCGTGGCGCCTGCGTTCGAATTCGCGAAGTTCGAGCTCGCGCCAAAGGGCTGGGAACCGTAACCCGCGATCCGGAATCGGGTGGGATCGCGACCCCACACATCGTAGGACGGCGCTCCCAGAACAGGAGCGAGCGATGCATGGTACCTTCGATCACCCGATCATTCAGATCGATCCGGCAATCCTCTATTTCGGCACACCCGTCGTCCTGATCGGATCAACCAACGAGGACGGCTCCTACAATCTTGCACCGATGTCGTCGGCATGGTGGGTGGGATGGCGCTGCATGCTCGGGCTCGCGCGCAATTCCAAGACCACCGAGAACATGATTCGCACCGGCGAATGCGCACTCAATCTGCCGTCCTCCGGCCTCGTGGCCGCGGTCGACCGTCTCGCCCGCACCACAGGCTCCGATCCGGTGCCGCCCAGCAAGCTCTATCGCGGCTATCGGCACGAAAAGGACAAGTTCGGCCTCAGCGGATTGACGGCGCTGCGGGGCGAGACAATCGTCGCGCCGCGTGCCGCCGAATGTCCGGTGCAGATGGAAGCCAAGGTCGCGCATGTGCACGAGATGGCGCACGACGACGACAGCTTTCGCGGCCATCTCGCCGCGATCGAGGTCCGCATCACGCGCGTGCATGCACACCCCGGCATCATGATGGACGGCGCCAAGAACCGCATCGATCCCGACAAATGGCGTCCGCTGATCATGAGCTTCCAGGAGTTCTACGGCACGACGCCACGGCGCCTGCAGCGCTCCGAGCTCGGGCAGATTCCGGAAGCGAAGTATCGCCCGCCGGGCTGGCGACCTTCGGAATGACGATCATCGCTTCCGCAACACCATGTCCTTTGCGGCAATCAAGCCGCCGCCGGCGATCAGGATCGCGGCAATCGCGATGTTGGCGCTGGCCTTGGCGAAGCCGGCCGCGATGAGGAATCCGGTCGAGAGCAGCGGCGTCGCGTAGGACGCGGCGCCGAGCACGCGGATGTCGCCACGCTTCATGCCGATGTCCCAGGCGTAGAACGCAGCACCGACGGGGCCGATGCCCAGCGCGATCACGGAGAGCCATTGCAAGCTCGTCTCCGGCCACACCGTGGTTTCGAGCGCTGCGTGCATCAACGCGGCGAGCACCGCCGTAGCGAGACAGAAGCCGGCGACCGCATCGGTCGGCACGGCCTTCAAGCGCCGCGACGACACCGAATAGATTGCCCAGACGAAGGCGGCGATGAAGGCCGCGACCAGCCCCGGCACCTGGCCCGGCTCAAAGCCGCTGGTGTTGCCGGCAAACAGCAGCACAGTGCCGACGAGGCCGAGCACCGCGCCGACGATGTGATGCAGCGCGAGCCGTTCACCCGGCAGGAACGACGAGAACAGTACGATCAGGAGCGGCCAGAGATAATTCAGCAGGCCGGCCTCGGCCGGCGGCGCAAAGCGAAGCGCCAGGAAATAGAGCGCGTGATAGCCGAACAGGCCGCCGACGCCGACGGCCCAGACGACGAGCGGCTGGCGCAGGCTTTTCGCCGCTTCGCCGCGGCCGATCCAGGTGAGCAGACCGACGAGCCCGCCGATCGCGAAGGTCATCGCGGCGAGCTGGAACGCCGGGATCTTTCCGGTCGCCACCGTCATTACTGACAGCAGCGACCACATCAGGATCGCGGTCAATCCGATCAGCGTGGCTGTGCGCGGGGTCATCAATCAAAGGCCCGAGGACGATGATGCCCGGCACGAGGCCGGGCATTTTCGTCTTCACTATCGCCTTGTCGCGCCTGAAGCTACAGGCTTTTGGCTTGGGGCCCGGCGTTATCTCAGGCCTGATATTGGCCGCCGTTGATGGTCATGGTCGAGCCCGTGACGAAGCCGGCCTCGTCGGCCGCGAGGAACACGACGGCGCGCGCAATCTCTTCGGGCTCGCCGAGCCGGTTGACCGGGATCTGCGGGATCACGTTCTTCTCCAGAACGTCCTTCGGCACGGCCTGCACCATTTCCGTGTTGATGTAGCCGGGGCAGATCGCATTCACGGTGATGCCGCCCTTGGCATTCTCCAGCGCGAGCGCCTTGGTGAAGCCGATGTCCCCGGCCTTCGCCGCGGAATAGTTGACCTGACCGAACTGCCCCTTCTGGCCGTTGATCGACGAGATCGAGATGATGCGGCCGAACTTGCGTGAACGCATGCCCTCGATGACCTGGCGCGTCATGTTGAAGAGCGAGCCGAGATTGGTGTTGATGACGGCGTTCCACTGCTCGAGCGTCATCTTGTGGAAGGCGGTGTCGCGGGTGATGCCGGCATTATTGACGAGCACCTCGATCGGCCCGAGATCGGCCTCGACCTTCTTCACACCTTCCGCGCAGGCGTCGAAATTGCTGACGTCCCATTTGTAGACGGCAATGCCGGTCTCGGCCTTGAACTTCTCCGCCGCCGCGTCGTTGCCGGCATAGCTCGCCGCAACCTTGTAGCCGGCCGCCTTCAGTGCCTTGCTGATCGCAGCACCGATGCCCCGCGTACCACCCGTGACCAATGCAACACGTGCCATATCTTATCCTTCCCTTGGACTTTTCGGACGTTTCTGACGTGATCGCTTTTAACTGCGGATTATGCGGCTGGTTTGACGGACATCAAGAACAAAACGCCCGGCGTTGAGCCGGGCGTTTCTCTTTAGTCGAGGCTTGCGCAGTTGCGAAGAATATTTGATTCGCAACCGCTGCCTTTTTAGTCGCGTGCAACGCACTCACTGACGTGTGCAGCGCACGCGCACACCGCGCGTAAGCTGCACGTCAGCTATCGTCAGTCGCGCGCGATACACATCGCGATACCCATGCCGCCGCCGATGCACAGCGTGGCAAGGCCCTTCTTCGAATCGCGCTTCTGCATTTCGTGCAGCAGCGTCACCAGCACGCGGGCGCCGGACGCGCCGACCGGATGGCCGATCGCGATCGCGCCGCCATTGACGTTGACCTTGGAGGTGTCCCAGCCGAGGTCCTTGTTGACCGCGCAGGCCTGCGCCGCGAAGGCTTCGTTGGCCTCGATCAAGTCGAGATCGCCGACATTCCAGCCGGCCTTCTTCAGCGCAGCGCGCGAGGCCGGGATCGGCCCCGAGCCCATGATCTTCGGATCGACGCCGGCCTGTGCCCAGGAGACGATTCGCGCGAGCGGCTTCTTGCCTTCCTTGGCCGCCTGCTTGGCGGTCATCAGCACCACCGCGGCAGCGCCGTCATTGATGCCGGAGGCAGAGCCCGCGGTGACCGTGCCTTCCTTCTCGAAGGCCGGCTTGAGCTTGGCCATCGCGTCGAGCGTTGCGCCGTGACGCGGATATTCGTCGGCGCTGACGACGACGTCACCTTTGCGGGTCTTGATGGTGACGGGGACGATCTCGTCGTTGAACTTACCGGCCTTCTGCGCCGCCTCGGCCTTCTGCTGCGAGGCGACCGCGAACTCGTCCTGTTGAGCGCGGGTGATCTGCCACTGGCGCGCGACGTTCTCGGCGGTGTTGCCCATGTGGTAGCCGTTGAAGGCATCCCACAGACCGTCCTTGATCATCGTGTCGACGAACTCGACGGGGCCCATCTTGACGCCACCACGCAGATATTGGGCGTGCGGGGCCATGCTCATGGATTCCTGGCCGCCGGCAACCACGATTTCGGAATCGCCGTTGAGCAGCGCCTGGTAGCCGAGTGCGACCGTCCGCAGGCCCGAGCCGCAAAGCTGGTTCACGCCCCAGGCCGGGCTCTCCACCGGGATACCGGCGCCGATCGAGGCCTGGCGGGCGGGGTTCTGACCCTGGGCGGCGGTCAGGATCTGCCCCATGATGACTTCCGAGACCCGGCCGGGCTCGATGCCACCGCGCTCCAGCGCGGCCTTGATGGCGATGGCGCCGAGATCGTGGGCGGGAAGGGTCGCGAACGCTCCGTTGAAGCTTCCGACCGGGGTGCGGGCGGCGCTGACGATGACGACATCGTCTGACATGGGCATCTCCTGAGGCTTGAGGTTTTTTAAAGGGGGCAGGCGGGGCTTTGAGAAAACGGCTCGCCAGTCTCGTCAGCCATCCTGTTAACGTCGTTGAGGCATGTCAATCGGCCGGTGACCGAATTCATGCCGCAGCGCATTCAAAATAGCGTTCTTGGCGCTTTCGCAAGCAAGATTTTGCTCCGCGATTAACCGTGCCGCACAAAACGGTAGCGTGACCCCTTTGAAAATGCTTATTTTGTTGCGTTGCGTACTCTTCCCGCCCTGCGGCATCGCCCGCCGGGTTCCCGTTCTCCGCGCTTGCAAGTGAGAGCCCATGGCGAAATCAGACCAACCCACCACCATCAAGAAATACGCGAACCGCCGGCTCTATAACACCGGAACGAGTACCTATGTGACGCTGGAAGACCTCGCCGCGATGGTCAAGGATGGCGAAGATTTCCTGGTCTATGACGCCAAGACCGGCGACGACATCACCCGCTCCGTGCTCGCCCAGATCATCTTCGAGCAGGAGAACAAGGCGGGCCAGAACCTGCTGCCGACCACCTTCCTGCGCCAGCTCATTCGTTTCTACGGCGACAGCATGCAGATGGTGGTTCCGAAATATCTGGAGCAGTCGATCGCGACCCTGACCCAGGAGCAAGAGAAGTTCCGCAAGCAGATCGCCAATAGCCTGTCCGGCACTCCTTTTGCTCCCTTGGAGGAACAGGTCCGCCGCAACATGGAACTGTTTCAGCAGACTTTCTCCATGTTCAAGCCCTTCGTCCCACCGCGCCCGGCGACAAGCGCTGAGCCCGAGCCGGATACGAATGCAGAGGCGCCAAAGGACAGCAACATCGACGATCTGCGCCAGCAGATGAAGGAAATGCAGGAACGCCTGGAGCGGATGTCGAAGAAGGAAGAGTAGATCTTCCTTCTCCCGGCACGCGAATGAGCCGGAGGATACGAGATGTCCGACCGAAGCTCTCATTGGGACACGGTCTACGCCAGCAAGGGCGAGGCCGAGGTCAGCTGGTTCCAGGATAGCCCCTCTACCTCGCTCGCGATGATCAGGGCCGCCAAATCCGATCGCGAGGCCGCCATCATCGATATCGGCGGCGGCGCTTCGCGGCTGGTCGACGCGTTGTTGCAGGACGGATATCGCAACGTCGCCGTGCTGGATCTTTCTGCCAACGCGCTTGACGCGGCGAAGAAGCGGATAGGCGGAGCCGCGTCAATGGTCGACTGGATCGTTGCCGACGCCACGACATGGCGGCCGGCGAGGATCTACGATGTATGGCACGATCGCGCGGCGTTTCACTTCCTGACCGATTCCCGCGACAGAGCTGCTTACGTCGAGCGCCTGCGGTCTGCTATCGCGCCCGGCGGCCACGTCATCATCGCGACGTTTGCGCCCGATGGTCCGGAGAAATGTAGCGGCCTGCCGGTGCAGCGCCATGACAGCGCCAGCCTTGCAGCAGAGCTGGGGCCGGAGTTCGAGCTACTGGAGACGCGCGGCGAGACGCATCATACGCCGTGGAATTCGACGCAGGCGTTTCAGTTCAGCCGGTTTGAGCGACGGGGCTAGGAAGTCGGTGTCATGCCCCGGGCTGGCAGGGCATCCAATACACCGCGGCCCATCGGGTCAATCACTCCCGCCTCTGGAATGCTGGATCGTCCGCCTTCGCGGACGATGACAGCGGAGTCCGTGGCGCGCATGCGAGCCTAAGCCGCCGGCTTTACCGCATGCGCGAAGTCCCAATAGAGCTTTCGCGCTTTGGTGTAGAAAGGGCCCGGCTTCAGCTCGCGCCCGTCGATGCGGATGACGGGCGCGACCTTGGCGAAATTGCCGGTGGAGAAGATCTCGTCCGCGGCCAGGAAGTCGGCATAGCGCAACGTCTTCTCGACCACGGTGACGCCGTCGCCGCGGAGCAGGTTCATGACGCGCTGGCGCGTGATGCCGTTGAGGAAGGTGCCGTTGGGCACCGGCGTGAACACCACGCCGTCCCTGGCCATGAACACGTTGGAATTGCCGAACTCCGCGACATTGCCGAGCATGTCGAGCATCAACGCGTTCTGGAAGCCGCGGGAAGCGGCTTCCGCGAGCGCACGCGAATTGTTCGGATAGAGGCAGGCCGCCTTCGCCTCCACCGGCGCGCATTCGGCGGTGGGCCTGCGGAACGGCGACAGGGTGATGGCGTTTCCGACGGGCTTTGGCATCGGCGCCTCGTAGATGCACAGGCACCAACTGGTGGTCTCGGGGTCGAACAGCACACCGCCGCCCGAGCCGTTCTGCGCCCAATACATTGGACGGACATAGAGCTCGGCATTGGGCGCAAAGCGTGCGATGCCTTCGCTTGCGAGCGCGAGCCAGGTGCCGGTATCGACCACCGGCTTCAGGCCAAAACTGATCGCGGATTGATTGGCGCGCGCGACGTGACGGTCGAGATCGGGCGCGACGCCTTCGAACGCGCGGGCACCGTCGAACACCACCGAGCCGAGCCAGGCGGCGTGAGTGCGCGGCCCCATGATCGGCACGTTGCCGTCGTGCCATTTACCCTCGAAGAAGGTCCAGCTCGGCGAATATTCGATCGGCTTCTTGATTTCGGCCATACCCGGCCTCCCTTGGAATATCCGGGCACTATTGTCCTAATTTCTAAACGATTTGCTGCCTGGTTAGCACCCTCTGCTGGAAGGCAGACAAGCCAAACAGGCTATAATGCGGGCAATGATACGGAGTTCGCCATGCCGCTCGATCCGCTCGCAAAGCGCTTGTTGACCATGATGGCCGCGGCTGCGCCGCAGGCGAAAAACCGGCCGAGCGTAGAGGCGCGGCGGCAATCGCTGGCCAAGCTGATGCAGTTCGCGCGCACCGATGCGCCGGATGTGACGACGCGCGACGGCAAGCTGCCTGGCCGCGCCGGCGAACTGCCCTATCGGCTCTACACGCCTGCAAATGCCGACGAGCTTGCACCCGGCTTCGTGTTCTTTCATGGCGGCGGCCTCGTCGCTGGCAGCATCGCCACGCATGATCGCATCGCGGCCGCGCTGGCGCATGCCACCGGTTGCCGCCTCGTCTCGGTCGACTACCGGCTCGCGCCCGAGCACAGGTTTCCTGCCGCCGTCGACGATGCGATCGCTGCCACCGAATGGGTCGCGCGCGAGGCCGCGTCGCTCGGTATCCACGCAGACCGTCTGGTGGTCGGCGGCGATTCCGCCGGTGCAACGCTCGCTGCGATCGTGTGCCAGGAGGCGGCGCAGACCGCGGGCCTTGCCATCGCCGCGCAATGCCTGATCTGCCCGGTGCTGGACTTCGAGGAGACCTCGCCCTCACGCGAGGAATTCGCCGAAGGCCATCTGATCGATCGGGTCACGATCGAAGCCGATCTGTCCGACTATCTGCCCGACGACATCGACACGGCCGATCCCCGCGTTTCCCCCTTGCGCGCCACACGGCTCACAGGGCTGCCGACCGCGATCATCCACACCGCCGAGTACGACCCGATGCGCGACGAGGGCAATGCCTATGCCCGCAAGCTGCTCGCCGCAGGCGTCGCCGTCGAGCATGTCTGCCACGACGGCATGGTTCACAATTTCCACGCCATGGGCGCGATCCTGCCGCAGGCGCAACTCGTGCTGTCGCAGATCGGCGAGCAGGTGCGCCGAGCGGTGGAGAAGTAGCGCGAAATCATACGCGCGCGTCGAGCACGGCCCTGGCTGCCGTGACATAGTCAGGCCAATGCATGTCCGCATAACGCTCCGCCTGCCGGGCGCAAGTGACGTCGGGCGCATGCGCGGCGGCAATCATGCGCGCAAAGCGTTCTTCCGCGACCGTGGTGTCATCGCGCGCCGGCACGGGGGTGGCTGCCATTGCGGCCGGAGCGACGGCGAGCCCTGCCATTCCGGCGAGCAGGATGCGGCGTGACGTGGTCATGGCTGTCGTCCTCCATTGTCCCGGCCTGCTCCGGCCGGCGAGCGTGTCGGTGCAATCGCGACAGGGTAGCCGCGCCTGTCGATGCAGTCCATGGCTTGCCGATAGCGCTTGACCGCGGGAGCGATCACGTTCCATCTAGCACGCGATTTGCCCGCGCGCCGGATTGTCACGTGTCTCCTCACAGCCCATCGCATCGTCCGAGCTTGCGCGCCGTCGCGATGGGACTGGCCTGCCTGACGATTTCGGCCAGCGCCGCCTTCTCCGCGGAAGATGAGGAGGATGCACCGGCGAAACCAGCGATCCCGAACATTTACCTTGATCTGCGTACGAGCTATGCGTCGATTCCAGCGGGGACGCTCGGACTCGGTTTCGGCACCACGTCGCTATCGGCGGCGCTCCAAGCTCTCGCGGTGCGCAGAGGCGCAACGCTACCGAACGGCCTGCCGGCCGCGAAATCGATTGCCGTTGACCTGCCGCTGACCGTCGACGTCAACGACCGCGTCTCGCTTTATGGCGGCGTGTCGGGCTCGACGACCGACATTGGCGGTGGCTGGTCGACGTTCGACATCACCAGTTGGAACATCGGCGTGCAGGCCGACCTCTACCAGCAGAATGGCGGGACGATACCGACCATTACGCTGCAATCGACCTTGACCCAATCGGTGCCGAACGATCAGGGCATGACGAACTCGCTCAACAACATCCTGGAATTCGACTACGCGCTGGACGAAGACGAGACGCGGGGCTGGCTCGCCGGCATGCAACATACCTACACCACCATCGCCAGCCCGTTCGCCCACATCCGGCCGAACACCATCGTCTATGCTGGCGGCTATTACCAATGGCCGAGCAACTGGAAGTTTACCGGCCGCCTCGGCGTGCAGTCGTTCGGCGGCGCGCAGCTTGGCGGACGGACGCTGGCCGAGTCCTTCACGCAGCCCATCCTGCGGCTCGACCTCGACCGCATGGATGACAATGACAACCGGCTGTTCGGCATTACCGCGCAGATCGCCTGGACGCCGAAGCCGGCCTACCAGCTGACCTTGCGAACGCCGCTTTACGCCGTGCGCAATTGACTGCGATCATGGTGGATAGCTGGTAAAGCCAATCTGCCGCTTGTTCCGGCATCGCAGGGCGGTCGCACTGGGCCGGCCTTGACGATGAAGGATTTTCGCACGGCTTCGGACCCCCGTGGTGGCTTCTCCCGGCCAAGGACTGCCGGTTGGTCTTATGGCCGCCGGCTCATCCAGTTACCTCTCGGCAATATGCTTGCGACAGACTGGGCCGAGTCACGCGGGAGGCTGCGAATGTCCCATCTGGTTCCGGAACGGACGCTACTTGCTGGGAAGATCTTCTTCAATTTCGGCCAGTCGACGATCGATTGCGTCGTGCGTCGGCTGACCGAGGAGGCGGCGACGCTGGAGATGGAGAGCGGCCTCGGCGTGCCCGAGCGCTTCCAGCTCAGGCTCGCGGGGCGCGAGGTCCTGACCTGCCGGGTGGTCTGGCGATCGGACCGCCAGGTCGGCGTCGCCTTCGAACAGCCGGGCAGCATTGAGCGCCTCGGCGGCGAGGAGCGGGAGCGCTCGTCCGACGCGCTGATACGCGGGCAGATGCTCGCACTTCGCGCAGCGCTTGACTTCGTCCCGCTCGGCATCGTGCTGCTGGATGCAAAGCTCCGCGCAAAGTTGATCAACCGTGCCTTCCGGGAGATGTGGCTATTGCCGGACGAGGTCGCCAACAGCAATCCGTCATTCGTGACGCTGATGCATCACGGCCGCGATACACTTGCTTACGAGATTCCGCCGGCTGAACTTGAAGCTTACGTCGCAGAGCGGGTCCGTCACGTCCAGGCGGGTGACGCCTCGCCGCTCGATCTGCGCCGCACCAAGGGCGACGTCGTTCGGATGCAGTGCACCCCCCTGCCCGACGGCGGGCGAATGCTGACCTATACGCCAGTCACCGACATCGTGCGCTATTCCGACGAGCTGAAGTTGCTGCGCGACGCGCTGGAAAATGTCGAGGACGGCGTGCTGCTGCTCGATCGCGATCTCAACGCCAGCTTCATGAACCGACGGATGCGAAGGTTCTGGGAAGTGAGCGAACAGGAGGCGGAGAGCCGACCGACCTATGCATCACTGGTGAGCCGGGTCCATCGCGCCAGCGCGCCGGATCTTCCGGCAAATGAGCTGTCGAAATTTCCAGCCAGGCGGGTCGCAGAGGTCAGGGACGGCGACCATGTGCGCGATCTGCAAACGCCGGACGGACGACGCATCAGGGCTCATTGCACCACGATGTCGAATGGCGGCCGCATGTTGACTTATGTCGACATCACCGACCTCACGCAAAAGGCCGCGATGCTGGAGACGCTCGCGACCACCGACTCTCTTACCGGCCTCTACAACCGCCGCCACTTCCTCGAATCCCTCGATGCGGAATGGAGCCGGTTCCAGCGCTATTATCGCTCCGTCTCGGTGCTGATGCTCGACATCGACCACTTCAAGTCGGTCAACGACCGCTACGGCCATGCCGTGGGCGACGCTGCGATCAGGGCGGTTGCCGCCGCGTGCCTCGACGGCAAGCGCAAATCGGACCTCGTCGGCCGCCTCGGCGGTGAGGAGTTCGCGGTGCTGCTGCCCGAGACCAGCCTGTCGCGCGCTAGGACTGTCGCAGATCGCATCCGCAAGCGCGTGATGAGCGCGCAGATCGCAGCCGGCGAGATTCAGTTCGGGGTCACCGTAAGCATTGGCATCGCGGAGGCCGCCGTCAGCATGTCGGGCATCGACGCGCTGATGAGCGCGTCCGATCAGGCGCTCTATCAGGCCAAGGCCGAGGGCCGCAACCGCTGCATCGCCTTTGTGCCGCCGCCGCCGTTAAACAAGGCGGCGGAGTGAAGCCGCTGCTATTCGGGCACCGGCACATCGAACGTGTTGAGCGTGACCGAGACCATGCAATAGACGCCCACCAGATAGGACAGCTCGGCCGCGCCGTGCTCGCCGAACTCCTTCACCGCGGCGCGCCAGGTCAGTTCCGGCAGCACGCCGCCACTGACCAGTGCGGAGGCGACGTCGTAGGCGACGCCCTCCTGTCTGGTGAGATCCGCCGGCCGCTGTCCGGCGACGATGGTCGCGAGCTTGTCATCGGACAGGCCGCGCTGCTCGGCGACCAGCACATGGGCATAGAGCTCGTAGCCGGAGCGGAAATGCGAGCCGGTGACGAGAATCGCGACCTCGCGCACCGGGCCAGGCAGCAGCGGATTCGAAGCGATCGCCTTGACCAGCTCCCACACCGGCTTGCCGAATCGCGGCTCGCGGATCCAGGGATTCCAGGGTCCGAGCAGCGCGCCGTCGTCGCGCATGTTCACAAAGCCCTTGAAGTGGTCCTTGATGCCGGCTTGCATGTCGTCATAGAGCGGCTTCTGTTCGGCGGACAGGTCCTTGGGATCGAGAATGGGAAGGCGCACGGCGAAGATCTCCTCGTTGAGACGACGAGGCTTGCCCGCGTGCGGGCGCAACGCAAGTGAAGTTGCCGTGACATCGCACGGCGAGCGGGCGTTCCGACAAATTCGACTATTCGTCTCGGGGCTTCACACGCTCTGGGGATTTGCGACATCGTCGGCGGCGAGCGCGAGCGGCTCGCCCGTCGCAAGGAATGCCGACAGCGCCGCCTCGAACGGCGCCGGATCGAGCCCGCGCGCCTTCAACCATTCGGGCTCGTAATAGGTTTGCCGGTAGCGTTCGCCGGAATCGCAGATCAGCGTCACCAGCGACCCCACGACGTTGGCCTGACGCATCTCCGAGGCGAGCCGGCACAGCGCGAGGAAATTGGTGCCGGTGGAGCCGCCCACCGGGCGGCGCAGCCGGCGCGACAGCACGTTCATCGCCGCGATCGTGGCCCCGTCCGGAATCTTCATCATGCGGTCGACCACGCCGGGCACGAAGGACGGCTCGCAACGGGGACGGCCAACACCCTCGATCAGCGACGGACGATCGCAGACATGGGAGCGGTCCTGCGAGCGGAAGCAGTCGAAGAAGGCGGAATGCTCGACATCGGCGACGCACAGCCGTGTCGGATACTGCCGGTAGCGCAAATAGCGCCCGATCGTGGCCGAGGTGCCGCCGGTGCCGGCGCCCATCACGATCCAATCCGGCAGCGGGCGCGGCTCGCCCTGCAATTGCGTAAAGATCGACTCGGCGATGTTGTTGTTGCCGCGCCAGTCGGTCGCACGCTCGGCGAAGGTGAACTGGTCCATGTAATGACCGTTCAGACGAGCGGCGAGCGCGGCGGCCTCCGCATACAGCGCGCGGCCATCGTCGATCAGATGGCAATGGCCGCCATAATGCTCGATCGCGACGATCTTCTCCGCCGACGTCGTGCGCGGCATCACGGCGTAGAAGGGGACGCCGATCATCTCTGCGAAATAGGCCTCCGACACCGCAGTCGATCCCGACGAGGCCTCGACCACAGGTGTGCCTTCACGGATGTGACCGTTGCAGAGTGCGTAGAGAAACAGCGAGCGCGCGAGGCGATGCTTCAGGCTTCCGGTCGGATGGGTGGACTCGTCCTTCAGATAGATGTCGATGCCTGATAGCGCCGGCACGATGAGCCGGATCAGATGCGTATCGGCGGTGCGGCACTGGTCGGCCTCGATCGCGGCGACGGCCTCATCGACCCAGCCGCGGCGATAGGCCGGCCCGGCCGGATGGGAGTGGCGGAAGGGAGGCGGCTCCATCGGCATGACCTGACGATTCCTCGAAAACTGACGTCCCTCTAGCACGGGGCGCTTCGTGCACGCCGCTCAAAATTCCAGCGGCGCGTTGTCGACCACTTCCTTCATCACGAAGAAGGTGCGGGTCTGCCGTACGCCGGGCAGCGCGATGAGCTGCTCGCCGTGGATGCGGTTGAAATCCTCCATGTCGCCGACGCGGATCTTGAGGAAATAGTCGAAGTCGCCGGCGACGAGGTGGCAGTCGAGCACGAATTTCAGCCTGGCGATCGCCTGCTCGAAAATGGCGAAGCTCTCCGGCGTCGAGCGGTCGAGCACGACGCCGACCATCACCAGCGTGCCCTTGGCCACTTTCTTGGGGGCGATCATGGCGCGGACGGCGGCGATGAAGCCGTCCTCGAACAGGCGCTGGGTGCGGCGATGGCAGGTGGCGGGGCTGATCGCGACGGTTTCGGCCAGCTCGGCATTGCTCAGCCGTCCGTTATTTTGCAGCAATCTCAGGATCTTAAGGTCAGTGCGATCGAGACGAGATGCCATGAAAGAAACTTCCATAAAAGAGCGGACCTACGGAAGAAATCTTAGCGAATAGGGCCATTTTCGCAAGAACAAGCGCAATATGGGCGCAATATTCGAAAGCACATTTTTCCAAGGCGATGCTAGGCAACGACGGACATCAACGCCAATCGGGATGACCCATGAAGCTCGATAAATTTCCGCGATACAAGCTGACCTTCGGCCCGACGCCCATCGAGAAGCTGGAGCGGCTGTCAAAACATCTCGGCGGCCAGGTCGAGGTCTATGCCAAGCGCGAGGACTGCAATTCGGGCCTTGCCTATGGCGGCAACAAGCTGCGCAAGCTCGAATATATCATTCCCGACGCGATCGCCTCCAACGCCGACACGTTGGTCTCGATCGGCGGCGTGCAGTCGAACCACACCCGCATGATCGCCGCCGTCGCGGCCAAGATCGGCATGAAGTGTCGTCTGGTGCAGGAAGCCTGGGTGCCGCACGAGGACGCCGTCTATGACCGCGTCGGCAACATCATGCTCTCGCGCATCATGGGCGCCGACGTGCGCCTCGTCGACGACGGCTTCGACATCGGTATCCGCAAGAGCTGGGAGCAGGCGATCGAGGAAGTGAAGGCCGCGGGCGGCAAGCCTTACGCGATTCCTGCCGGAGCCTCCGTGCACAAATTTGGCGGTCTCGGCTATGTCGGCTTCGCCGAGGAGGTGCGCAAGCAGGAAGCCGAGCTCGGCTTCAAGTTCGACTACATCGTGGTCTGCACGGTCACTGGCTCGACCCATGCCGGCATGCTGGTGGGCTTCGCTGCCGACGGCCGCGCGCGCAAAGTGATCGGCATCGATGCCTCCTTCACGCCCGAACAGACCAAGGCCCAGGTGCTGGAGATCGCGCAAAACACCGCCAAGCTCGTCGAGCTCGGCAAGGAGCTCGTCGCTGACGACGTCGTGCTGATCGAGGATTACGCCTATCCCGCCTATGGCGTGCCGTCGGAGGAGACCAAGGAGGCCATCCGCCTCAGCGCACGTCTCGAAGGCATGATCACCGACCCCGTCTACGAGGGCAAGTCGATGCAGGGCCTGATCGATCTTGCGAAGAAGGGCTATTTCGAGAAGGGCGCGAAGATTCTGTACGCCCATCTCGGCGGCGCCCCCGCACTGAATGGATATGCGTATGCGTTCCGGAATGGGTGAGTGGAAGGCGTAGCTCTCGCCTGGCACACCGCTGTCGTCCCGGGCAAGCGTAAGCGCAGACCCGGGACCCATACGCCGCAGCAGTCGTTTTGCGAAGACTCGTGGTCGCCAGCCTGCCGTACCCACACCGGCCTGTGGTTATGGATCCCGGATCTGCGCGCGCTTTAGGCGCGCTTGTCCGGGATGACGTGTTGAGAGAATTGAGCGCACCAGCGCCCTACCGCGTCCTGACGATCTGTAGCAGTTCGTCGCCGTAATGCTCGAGCTTCTTGTCGCCGATGCCGGGGACGTTGCGGAGTTCGTCGAGAGTGGTTGGCCAAGCCCGGACGATGCCGTCGATGGTGGCATCATGCAGCACGACATAGGCCGGTACGCCGCGTTCGCGGGCGATGTCCGAGCGCCAGGACCGCAGCCGCGCGCGCAGCTCCGGATCGACATCGCCTTGCGGCGCGCTGGCCGCAGGCGCGAGATCACCGCGGCGCGATTTGCCGCGACTGGCGCGAATACGCGCGCCGGGCGCTTCCTCGCGCAGCCACACCTCGGTCTCCCCGCGCAGCACGCCGCGCGCGGTCTCGGTCAGCTTCAGCGCGCCGAAAGCCTCGCTGTCGCTGTGCAGATGTCCCATCGCCACCAACTGCCGGAGCACTGTGCGCCACTGCTTTTCATTGAGCTCGCGGCCGATGCCGAACACCGACAATTTGTCGTGGCCGAACTGCGTCACCTTCTCGGTCAGGCGTCCGACCAGCACGTCGATCAGATGCATCGCTCCAAACCGCTGTCCGGTGCGGTAGACGCAGGACAACAGCTTCTGCGCCAGCACCTTGCCGTCGCGCATTTTCGGCGGCGTCAGGCAGTTGTCGCAATTGCCGCAGGTCTCGCCCATCACGATCTCGCCGAAATAGGCGAGCAGCCGCCGGCGCCGGCAGTGCGGCGTTTCGGCAAGTCCGACCAGCGCATCGAGCTTGCCGATCGAGACCCGCTTGAATTCGTCGGAGGCGCTGGACTCGTCGATCATGCGCCGCTGCTGCACGATGTCGGAGAGCCCATAGGCCATCCAGGCCGCCGACGGCTTGCCGTCACGGCCGGCGCGGCCCGTCTCCTGGTAATAGGCCTCGATGCTCTTGGGCAGGTCGAGATGGGCGACGAAGCGCACGTCGGGCTTGTCGATGCCCATGCCGAACGCGACCGTCGCGACGATAACGATGCCGTCCTCGTTGAGAAAGCGGTCCTGGTTGCGCGAGCGCACCTGGCTGTCGAGCCCGGCGTGGTAGGGCAGCGCCGCAATGCCGGCGTCGTCAAGCGCGGCGGCGACCTCCTCGACCCGGTTGCGGGACAGGCAATAGACCACGCCGGCATCGCCCGCGTGACGCTCCCGGATGAATTCCTTCAGCTGCGATACGGCGTTGCGCTTGTCGACGATCTCGTAACGGATGTTGGGCCGGTCGAAGCTCGAGACGAATTGCGGCGCGTCCGTCAATTGAAGCCGCGCGACGATCTCCTTGCGCGTCAGATCGTCGGCGGTCGCGGTCAGCGCGATGCGCGGCACGTCGGGAAAGCGCTCGGCGATGATGGAGAGGCCGACATATTCGGGGCGAAAGTCATGGCCCCATTGCGAGACGCAATGCGCCTCGTCGATCGCGAACAGCGCCACCTTGGCCTGCGCCAGCAGCGACAGGCAGCGCGGCGTCACCAGACGCTCCGGCGCGACATAAAGCAGATCGAGATCGCCCGCGAGCAGGCGGCGTTCGATGTCGGAGGCTTCCTGGAACGACAGTGACGAATTCAGCGCGGCGGCATTGACGCCGGCTTCGATCAGGCCGGCGACCTGATCGCGCATCAACGCGATCAGCGGCGACACCACGATGCCGCAGCCTTCACGCAGCAAGGAAGGAAGTTGATAGCACAGCGACTTGCCGCCGCCGGTCGGCATCAGCACCAGGCAATTGCCACCGCCCGTGACGTGCCTGACGATCTCTCCCTGCGCGCCGCGAAAACCCGGCAGGCCGAAGATGGAATGCAGCACCGACAGCGCATCGCGGCCGTTGGTCGGCGCGGGCGGAGCGGTGGAAGGAACGGACATGGGCGGGACAGGATCGACCGTGGGATTCGTCACAAGGCCAGTCGCATGCTGGCGTCGGCGTGGCAAGAGTGTTTCGGGTGCAGGATATTATCTTCCCCTCGCCCCTTGTGGGCTCCTTGTCGGAGAGGGTGGCTCGCCGCGTGAGCGGCGAGACGGGTGAGGGATTCTATCCGCGAACGCAGATATGAGTTTGAGGAGACATACCCCTCATCCGGCGCTTCGCGCCACCTTCTCCCACAAGGGGAGAAAGGAAGAAGACACTACGCCCCGATTCGTCGCAAGGCTTCCGCGACAGTCACAATGGGCATGCCACGCCTCTGGGCCGCATCCAGCGCATGTCGCATCAGGCCGGGAGTGCAGCCATAGGGACTCGGCGCGTTCGTTATGTCGTGGCCATAGAAGATGAGCCATCCCCCGCTCGCGACCGCCTCATCGAAGTAGCGATCGACCCCCGCTTGATCGATCTCGCAATCGACCAGGGGCGACGCGCGCAGGAACTGGAGGTCGATGACGTCGCTGTTGACGCCGGGGAGAATACCACGCGCCGAACGGAAGGCCCTGGCGAGCTGCGGCTTGCGCCAGACCGAGGCGATCCCATAGGGATAGGCGAAGTTCTCCAGCTTGATCGAGGAATCGATTCCACGAAAATAAGCGCGGTTCCGCTCGATCTCGCGAGCCATCGCTGCTTCATCGAGACTGGCCGAGCTCTGGTGCGAGAAGGTGTGGCAGGCGATCTCGTGACCGGCGCGGTGAAGTCGCACGATGGCGTCGTTCGACAGCCCGTGCCAGTGGTCCGACGGACGATCGATCAGGCTGCCGGCGAGATAGAACGTCCCGCGGCCGCCATGCTTTTCCAGAAGCTCGGCGCCCTCGCCTGCCGCGCTGTCGGGGGCATCGTCGAAGGTGAAGCTCACCATCGGCGCATGGGCAGGCAGCCGGTGCGGCGC